>NZ_JBEPAM010000014.1:0-152388 GCF_040298605.1 Kitasatospora sp. NPDC001527
GGCTCCCAGTAGACGACTGGGTTGATAGGCCGGATATGGAAGCCCTGTGAGGGGTGGAGTTGACCGGTACTAATAGGCCGAGGGCTTGTCCTCAGTTGCTCGCGTCCACTGTGTTGTTCTGAAACAACGACCCCCGTTTTCGTGGCGGGTTCCGGTCGACAGTTTCATAGTGTTTCGGTGGTCATAGCGTGAGGGAAACGCCCGGTTACATTCCGAACCCGGAAGCTAAGCCTCATAGCGCCGATGGTACTGCAGGGGGGACCCTGTGGGAGAGTAGGACGCCGCCGAACAAATTGTGAGAGAACCCCCGCCGGTATTCCGGCGGGGGTTCTCTGCGTTCTACCCTCAGGCCGGCGAGACGGTCGGCCTGCCGAGGTGCCGGTCGTAGAACCGGCCCCCGTCCTCCACCTCGAACCACGGGGTGCCGACGTGCCCGCCCATGTTGGCGTGCAGCGTCTTCTCCTTGCTGCCGAAGGCGTCGAACAGGTCCAGGGCCCGCTGTCGGGGATTGCCCTCGTCGTCCCACTGCAGCAGGAACAGCAGCGGAGCGGTGACCTGCCGGGCCTGCGCGCGTCGTGCACGGGGCACGTAGCCCCCGGCGAAGAGACCGAGGGCCGCGATGCGCGGCTCGACCGCGGCCAGCCCGATACCGACGGCGGTCCAGCCCGAGTACCCGACCGGGCCGTCGATCCCGGGCAGCGTCAGGAGGGCGTCCAGGGTGGCCTGCCATTCCGGGACCGCCCGGTCGACCAGCGGTCCGACGAAGGACTCGAAGATCTCGTCGACCGGTTCGCCGGCCCGCATCGCCCGCTGGAGGTCGGCGCGGGCCTGCGCGTCGGCGGCGGAAGCCGGCCGATCGCCGCACCCGGGGGCGTCGATGGTGGCCACCGCGTAGCCGTACGCCGCGTAGTACCGGGCGCGGGCCACCAGTCGGGTCTCCCGCCGGGGCAGGCCGTTGTTGTGGGCCATCAGGATCAGCGGGGCCGGTGCGGATCCGGGCGTCCACAGGGTGCCGGGGATCTGTCCGAGGGTGAACTCGCGCTCGACCAGGCCGTTTGACGACGACTCGGCGGTGAACTGCAGAGCATGCATGAGGTGTTGCCTTCCGGGAGTGCCTTGGTGTCGAGGCGCTCCCGGCGACAGCTGCGTCAGTCGCCGGCCGTGACGGAGAGGGGGAGCACCCACGTCGTTACAGCGTTCATGGGTCTCACCTCCTCGGGCGGCGTCACGGTCGAGTGCACGCTACCAACCCGGCCGTCGTCGCTCCACTTCTTTTCCGGCGGTCAGAGGCGACCGGCGGCCTTGAGGGCGAGGTAGGTGTCGGCCAGGGCGGGGGCGAGCGAGGCCGGCGGGGCGTCGAGGACGGTGAGGCCGGCGCGGGTGAGACGGTCGGCAGTGTGGCGGCGGTCGGCGCGGGTCTGTTCGGCGGCCGCGGCCCCGTAGACGGCCTCGACGGTGCCGCGGCCGGCGGCGAGTTCGTCGAGGTGGGGGTCGGAGACGGAGGCGAGGACGACCTCGTGGCGCTTGGTCAGCAGGGGGAGCAGAGGGAGCAGGTCGTCCTCGACCGGGGCCGCGTCGAGCCCGGTGAGCAGCACGATCAGCGAGCGGTGCGGCGCCATCTTGAGCGCGGTGGAGACCAGCGAGCGCATGTCGGTCTCGTGGAGGGCGGGCTCCAGGACGGCCATCGCGTTGGTAAAGGCCGGCAGGATCTCGTTCGGGGAGCGGCCGGCCACCGAGACCCGCTTGCGCAGGTCGTGGGCGAGCAGGTCGACCCGGTCGCCGGCCTTGGTGGCCAGGGCGGTGAGCAGGAGCGCGGCGTCCAGGGAGGCGTCCAGGCGGGGCGCGTCGCCGACCCGGCCGGCCGAGGTGCGGCCGGTGTCGAGGACGACGAGGATGTGCCGGTCGCGCTCGGGGCGCCAGGTGCGGACGGCGACGGTGTGCCGGCGGGCGCTGGCCCGCCAGTCGATCGAGCGGACGTCGTCGCCGGGCAGGTACTCGCGCAGCGAGTCGAACTCGGTGCCCTGGCCGCGGGTCAGGACCGAGGTGCGGCCGTCGAGTTCGCGCAGCCGGGCGAGCCGGGAGGGCAGGTGCTTGCGGCTGGCGAACGGGGGCAGGGCGCGCACGGTCCACGGGACGAGGTGCGAGCCCTGACGGCCGGCCAGGCCGAGCGGGCCGAGCGAACGGACCGTCACCTTGTGGGCGTGGTGGTCCCCGCGCCGGGTGGGGGTGAGGACGGTGGTGACCCGGCGCCGTTCGTGGCCGGGCACGCGCACGGTGTGCCGGGAGGCGGCGGTCTCGGTGCCGGGCCGCCAGGCGGACGGGGCCCAGGCGTCGCGGATCCGGGCGCGCAGCGGGCGCCCGGCCGGGTTGGTGAGGGTCAGTTCGACGGCGGCGGGTTCGCCGAGCCGCACCACGGTGTCGCCGCCCCGGGTGATCCGCAGGCTGCGGACGGGGGCGGCGAGCACCAGGTCGAGGGCGACGCCGAGCAGGACCGCACCGGTGACGGCGCCGATCCCGGCCCAGGAGGGCAGCAGCAGGCCCGTGACGAGGGCGCCGAGCGCGGCGAGCAGGGCGGTTCGCCCGGTGAGGGCCATGCGGTGCGTTCCTTCGTCGGGGCCGGGGGTGAGCCGGCGACAGGGGCGGGCGGGCGGGGCGGGCTCAGCGCGGGGCGGGCGTCTGGGCGAGCACCGCCTGGATGACGGAGTCGGCGGTGACGCCCTCCATCTCGGCCTCGGCGCGTAGGGCGACCCGGTGCCGCAGGGTGGGCAGGGCCAGTGCCTTGACGTCGTCGGGGGTGACGTAGTCGCGCCCGGCCAGCCAGGCCCAGGCGCGGGAGGCGCCGAGCAGGGCGGTGGCACCGCGCGGGGAGACGCCGATGGAGAGCGAGGGCGACTGCCGGGTGGCCCGGCAGAGGTCGACGATGTAGGCGAGGACCTCGGGGGAGACGGTCAGCTTGGCGATCTGCTCCCGGGCGGCCGCGATGTGCTCGGCTCCGGCGACCGGGCGGACGCCGGCGGAGGCGAGGTCGCGCGGGTCGAAGCCGGCGGCGTGCCGGGCGAGGACCTGGAACTCCTGGTCGCGGTCGGGCAGCGGGAGGATCAGCTTCAGCAGGAAGCGGTCGAGCTGGGCCTCGGGCAGCGGGTAGGTGCCCTCGTACTCGACGGGGTTCTGGGTGGCGGCGACCAGGAACGGCACCGGCAGGGCGCGCGGTTCGCCGTCGACGGTGACCTGCCGCTCCTCCATGGCCTCCAGCAGGGCGGCCTGGGTCTTCGGCGGGGTGCGGTTGATCTCGTCGGCCAGCAGCAGGTTGGTGAAGACCGGGCCGGGCTGGAAGGAGAACTCGGCGGTGCGGGCGTCGTAGACCAGCGAGCCGGTGACGTCGCCGGGCATCAGGTCGGGGGTGAACTGGATGCGCTTGGTCTCCAGGCTGAGCGCGGTGGAGAGGGTGCGGATCAGCAGGGTCTTGGCCACGCCGGGGACGCCTTCGAGCAGCACGTGGCCGCCGCAGAGCAGGGCGACGACGAGGCCGGTGACGGCGGCGTCCTGGCCGACGACGGCCTTGCCGATCTCGGCGCGCAGGGCGGTCAGCGCCTCGCGCGGGTCCCGGAGCCGCGGGTCGCCGGGCGCGGTGGCGGCGGGGACGGTGGTGCCGGTGGTGGCGGGTGCCGTGCCGGGGGTGATGCGGAGCTGGGTGGTGGCCTTCTCGGTCACGGCTTCCGTACCTGCCTTTCGAGGGCGTCGAGGTCGTCGGCGAGCCGCAGCAGCGCGGCGTCGTCGGTCGGGGGCGGGCCGTACAGGAGGGCCCGTACGTCCCCGGCGGACCGCTCGGGAAGGCGGTCGGCGACGGCCGCGCAGAGCGCGGTGGGATCGGGCGCGCCGGCCTCGGGCGGGACGCCCAGGGCCGGGGCGACGCGGTGCGCGGTGGCACGGCGCAGGGCGTCGGCGGCGCGGCCGCGGGCCCTGGCGCGGTGGTAGAGGCGGGCCCGGCCCTCGGTGGTCTCGGAGGCGCGGACCACCACGGGCAGGTTCTCGCTGACGACCGGGCCGAGGCGGCGGGCGCGCCAGAGCGCGGCGAGCACGACGGCGATGGCCAGCTGGTAGCCGGCCCAGCTCCAGCCCTCGGGGATGTAGTCCTGGAAGCTCTTCTGCCCGCCCTCGGCGACCGGGGCGGTGTAGTCGGGCAGGTGCCAGGAGACGTGCGGCCGGGCGCCGAGCAGGCCGAGCCCGAGGGCGGCGTTGCCGTCCTTCTTGAGCAGCTCGTTGGTGAGGAACTCGCCGCTGCCGAGGACCACGACGTCGGTGCCGCGGCCGGTCGGCACGCTGACCAGGGGGTAGCCGTGCCCGCGCTGGTAGCAGCCCTCGCCGCGGCTGCCGGCGGTGTAGAGCAGGCCGCCGAGGTGGGCGCTGCCGGCCCGGACGGCCTCGGGCAGGGAGCAGCCGGGGTCGGTGCCGCGGACGCGGGCGTAGGGCACGCCGCCGTTCTCGTCGGACAGGCGGACGCCGGGGGCGAGGGCGCTGAGGGCGGCGGGGCCGGGGGCGATCAGGACCAGCCGGGCGTGCCGGGCGGCGGCGATGGCGGTGAGCTGCTCGGGGGAGAGCAGGTCGGGCTCGGGCAGCACCAGGGTGTCGGCGCCGGTGGGGCGGCCGGTGGGGTCGATGGCGGGGTCGACCTTGAGGCCCTCGCGTTCCAGCAGGGCGACCACGGCGTGGCTGCCGTCGGGGTCGTAGGAGCGCGGGTCCAGCGGCGGGTACTGGCGTTCGCCATTGGCGGCGGCCAGCACGACGGCGGCGAGCAGGGCGAGGACGAGGGTGAGCAGGTACCAGCGGGCGCGCCGCCACAGGCCGCGGCCGGTGGGGGCGATGCTGGTGCCGGCCGGGACGGGCGCGGGGGCCGGTGCCGTCTGCCGCAGTGCCGTCGGCGGGGCGGGGGTGGCGCTGGTCATGCGGCTCCTCCGGCGGCCGGGGCGAGGACCGGGCGGGCGCGGCCGAGGGTCCGGTCGAGGTCGCGCAGCAGCTGGTAGGCGGCCTGGTCGGCGGTGCGCTCGCCGTACGCGATGTCGTCGAAGGTGCGGGCGGCCGCGGTGAGCGCGGCGGCGTGCTCGGGCAGCGCGCGGCCGGCCTCGGCGGCGGCCTCGTCGGCGGTGCGGCCGGGGCGGGGGTCGAGCAGGGCGC
The DNA here is from genome assembly GCF_040298605.1 of Kitasatospora sp. NPDC001527. Lineage (NCBI taxonomy): Bacteria > Bacillati > Actinomycetota > Actinomycetes > Kitasatosporales > Streptomycetaceae > Kitasatospora > Kitasatospora sp. NPDC001527. Next base: position 5,173 of record NZ_JBEPAM010000014.1, read on the forward strand.
GTTCCTCCAGGTCGCGGACCAGGGCGCGCATCTGCTCGCGGACCGCCTCGGCCCACAGGCCGGCGGCGGCGTGCCGCTCGGCGTCGGCGCGGTGCTCGGCGGCGCTGCGCGGGCCGGTGCCGCCGAAGACGCCGAGGTCGGTGCGGGCGGCCCGCTTGGGCGCGCCGAGGCGCCACCAGAGGGCGGCGCCGATCACCAGGGCGACCACCAGGAAGAGGACCAGGCCGGTGGCACCGCTGGTGCCGCCGCCGGCGAGCGCATTGAGCGCGTCGTTGATCCGCTCCATGATCCAGTCGATGATCCGTTCCTGGATGCTCGGGTCGTGCCGGTGGTAGTCGGCCTTGACCAGTTCGTCCCGGGCCGCCTCGCGGGCCGCGTCACGCGGGGTCGTGACCGGGGCCCCGCTCGCGAGCACGACGATCTCCCCCCAGGTCGGCATCGGGCTCAGAGCCTTGCCGGGGCGGGGCCGGGCTGGTCGCCCCAGCCGGTGCCGCCGTGCTCGGGCAGGCCGGCGGCGCGGGCGAGCTCGATGTCGAGGGCCTCGCGGCGGATCCGCTGGTCGACGTAGAGCAGCACGCCGATGGTGGCGGTGAAGGGGAGCGTGATGGTGGAGGAGATGATGCCGCCGATGGCGACGGCGACCAGCATCGCGGTGGGCATGCTGGTGCTGTCGCCGGCGTCGATCTGGCTGGAGAGGTCGCTCCAGCCGAGCACCACGCCTGCGACCGTGAACGGGGTGGCGATCACGCTGGAGACGATCCAGGAGATGAGCATGCTCAGGAGGGTGATGCCGAAGATCCGCCACCAGGAGCGGCGGACCAGGCGGCGGGAGCGGGAGAGGGCGGCGATGACGCCCTGCTTCTCCAGCATGAGCGCGGGCGCGGCCAGGCTGAGCTGGATCCCGATCCAGCAGACGACGGGGAGGCTGAGCATGCCCACGATGATGAGCAGGGCGGTGATCGCCGGCTCCTCCGCCCCGGCCAGCGCGTAGCCGATCAGCGGGGTGAAGGCCAGCAGGGCGATACCGCCGAGGATCAGTCCGTTGAGCAGGGTGAGGCCGATGAGCTGGAGCATCCGCGGCCGGGCGTCGCGCCAGGCGTCCCGGAGCGTGACGGCCTGCCCGAGGATGGCGCGGCTGACCACCATGGTCAGCAGGGCTGAGGCGATCACGCCGAGCAGCCAGGCGAGCGGCAGGCTGACCAGGGAGCTCAGCACCGGGGTGAGTTCGCCGGTGTCGCCCTGGACGGCGAGCTGGGCGCCGAGCGCGACGCCCTGCTGGACCACGGCGACGCCGAAGGAGAGGCCGAGGGCGGTCCGCCAGTGCTTGCGGACGGTGGAGACGGCGCCGTCGAGGATCTCACCGAGGCCGAGCGGGCGCAGCGGGATGACGCCGGGCTTGGGGCTGGGCGGCGCGCCCCAGCCGTACTGCCCGCCGGGCGGCCCGTACGGCGGCGGCTGCTGCCCGTACGGCGGCTGCTGCCCGTACGGGGGCTGCGGGGCGCCCGGGGCGGTGCCCCAGGCGGGCGGGGCGTCGTGGTGCGGTGCCGACTGGCCGGGCACGGGGGCGGGCGCGTCGGCCGGGGGCCGGGCACCGTCGCGGGGCGGCTCGGACGAGCCGGGCGAGGCCCAGCCCGGGGTGTCGGTCATCACTGCTCCTCGGAGGGCGTCAGGGTTCGCGGCACCGGGTGGATCTTCACCCGGGCGCAGCGCCCATCGTGCCATGGTGCCCGGACGCGCCCCAGGGGGATCCGGTTGCTGAACGGCAACGGCCTCTCCGTGGACGGCCGGTGGCCCCTCAGGCGGGCCCCGGGGGTGGGTGGGGCCGGACCTTTCGCCCGGTATGGCCGGAATTCGCCAGGGTGCCAGTTGGCCGTTCTGGAGCAATGGGACTGCTGTGCGGCAGGTCACAATCCGGTAATGAGAAGATGGACCCATGAAGGGACGCGTCCTCGTCGTTGATGACGACTCCGCACTGGCCGAGATGCTCGGCATTGTGCTGCGGGGTGAGGGTTTTGAGCCGTTTTTCGTCGCGGATGGGGACAGGGCGCTAGCCGCCTTCCGGGAGACCAAGCCCGACCTGGTCCTGCTTGACCTCATGCTGCCCGGCCGCGACGGCATCGACGTCTGCCGGCAGATCCGGGCGGAGTCCGGGATTCCGATCGTCATGCTGACCGCCAAGACCGACACGGTGGACGTCGTGGTGGGTCTGGAGTCGGGTGCCGACGACTACGTGACCAAGCCGTTCAAGCCCAAGGAGCTGGTGGCCCGGGTGCGTGCCCGGCTGCGCCGCGCCGAGGAGCCGACTCCGGAGCAGCTGACCATCGGCGATCTGGTGATCGACGTGGCCGGCCACTCGGTCAAGCGGGACGGACGGGGCATCCCGCTGACCCCGCTGGAGTTCGACCTGCTGGTCGCGCTGGCCCGCAAGCCCTGGCAGGTGTTCACCCGCGAGGTGCTGCTGGAGCAGGTCTGGGGCTACCGGCACGCGGCGGACACCCGGCTGGTCAACGTCCACGTGCAGCGACTGCGTTCCAAGATCGAGAAGGATCCGGAGCGCCCCGAGATCGTGGTGACCGTGCGCGGCGTCGGCTACAAGGCCGGGCCCAGCTGACGTGAGCGAGCAGTCCGACGAGACCCCGGCGGGTGCCGCGAGCGACGGGGGCGGCGGCGCCGTGCGCGGGGACGTGCTGAGTTCGACCGTGCGCAGCCGCCGCCGGCGCGGGCCGGCGGCCCTGCTCGCGCCGGTGCGCCGTCAGCTGCGCCGCCCCGTGCACCGGGTGGCCGCGCTGTACCGGCGGTCGATCCAGCTGCGGGTGGTGGCGGCGACCCTGCTGCTGTCGGTCCTGGTGGTGCTGGTGCTGGGCGTCGTCGTGATCGCCCAGGTGCGCACCGGGCTGCTGGACACCAAGCGGGCCGCGGCGCGCGACCAGGCGATCGCGGGCTTCCAGACCGAGCTCAAGAAGATCGACGAGGCGAAGGACCTGCGGCTGCGGGTCGGCGCGGCCGCCGACCCGGCCACCGAGGAGCCCGGAACGTGGCTGCTCCGGCAGGTCGGCGAACTCGCCGCCAGCGGGCAGAACGTCTACTCGGTGATCGCGATGCTGCCGGCCAGCGGCCAGACCGTGCAGCCGGACCGGACCAGCTTCGGCCCGCGCTACTCGAGCGACATCTCGCCGGACAGCATTCCGGCCGCGCTGAAGACGCGGGTGGCCCAGGAGGCCGGCCAGACCTTCAGCCAGCCCACCCGGATCCAGCGCTCCCCGGAGAGCGGCGGGACGACCGAGCCCGGCCTGGTCTTCGGACAGCAGTTCGTCGGCCCGGACGGCACCAGCTACCAGCTGTACTACGTCTTCTCCTTCGGCCAGGAGACCAAGACCCTCAACCTGATCACCGGCACCCTGGCGACCGCCGGCGTGTTCGTGGTGATCATGATGGGCGGCATCGCCTGGCTGGTGGTGCGCCAGGTGGTGACCCCGGTCCGGATGGCCGCCGGGATCTCCGAGCGGCTGGCCGCCGGTCACCTGGAAGAGCGGATGAAGGTCACCGGCACGGACGACATCGCCCGGCTCGGCGAATCGTTCAACCGCATGGCCAACGCGCTGCAGGCGCAGATCCGCCAGCTGGAGGAGCTGTCCCGGGTGCAGCGGCGCTTCGTGTCGGACGTCTCGCACGAGCTGCGCACCCCGCTGACCACCGTCCGGATGGCCGCCGACCTCATCTACGACAGCCGCGAGGACCTGGACCCGATGGCGGCCCGGTCCGCCGAACTGCTCCAGGGCCAGCTGGACCGCTTCGAGTCGCTGCTCGCCGACCTGCTGGAGATCAGCCGGTTCGACGCGGGCGCGGCCGTCCTGGACGCCGAGCCGGTGGACCTGCGCGAGATCGTCGGCCGGGTGGTCGAGGCCGCCGATCCGCTGGCCCAGGCCAAGGGCAGCGCGGTGGTGATCCGCGGCGACGGCGAGCCGGTGGTGGCCGAGGTCGACTCCCGGCGGATCGAGCGCATCCTGCGCAACCTGGTGGTCAACGCGCTGGAGCACGGCGAGGGCCGGGACGTCGTGGTCCGGCTGGGCTCGCAGGACGGCGCGGTCGCGGTCGGCGTGCGCGACTACGGCATCGGCCTCAAGCCGGGCGAGGCGTCCCGGGTGTTCCACCGGTTCTGGCGGGCCGACCCGTCCCGGGTGCGGACCACCGGCGGCACCGGCCTCGGCCTGTCCATCGCGGTCGAGGACGCGCACCTGCACGGCGGCTGGCTCCAGGCCTGGGGCGAGCCGGGCGGCGGTTCGCACTTCCGGCTCACCCTGCCGCGCACCCGCGGCGGTGAGATCAACCGGGCGCCGTTCCGGCTGGAGCCGGAGGACTCGCGCAACAACCGGGGCCTGGGCACGTACGGCACGCCGTACCGGCGGGCGATCCGCCCGGCCGGCTCGACCGCGCTGGCCGCGGCGGAGGACCCGGCCGTCCCGGAGACCCCGGAGGCCTCCGGGGGCGGGTTCGGCAGTGGGCTCGGCGGTGTGCTGAGCATCGGCCCGGGTCTCGGCCGGCGGCTGCCGGACGCCCCGCGGGCCGACCCGTCGGACGTCCTGCCGGCCGGTGCCGGGTACGGTGCGACGGGCGCGCAGGTCATGGTGGACACGGCGCCGGGCCGGCCGTCGGTGGCGCAGCGGACCGCGGGACCGGACGGGACCGCCGGGGCGGGCACGGGTGGAACGGACACGGAGGGGTCGCAGGGTGCGAAGGACCAGCGGCAGGACTGAGCCGCGGCTGGCCGGGGTGGTCGGGGCCCTGCTGGGCTCCCTGCTGGCCGGCGGCTGCGCGGCGATGCCGGATTCCGGTGGTGTCACCAAGATCGAGCTGTCCAAGAGCTCGGCGGACAAGAACCTCCAGGTGAGGGTCTTTCCGGTGGAGCCCGCCAAGGGGTCCGACCCGCAGGAGCTGCTGGCCGGCTTCCTGGACGCGCTGACCGCGGACGACAACTACGGCACGGCCCGCAAGTACCTGACGCCGGCCGCGGCGGCGAGCTGGAACGCCGAGACCGGCGTCAAGGTGCTGGGCGGCAAGCCGACCCAGCCGAACGTGAGCGTGACCGACACCGAAACCGACATCTCCATCGCGCTCAACGGGCAGCTGGTGGCCGAGGTGGACGAGCGGCACTCGTACCGGATCGTGGACCCGCGTCCGTTGGATCTCCCCTTCTCCTTCAAGCGGGAGAAGGGCGGCGAGTGGCGGATCGACAAGCTGCCCAACGGGCTGATCCTCAACGAGGTCAACTTCCGCAACAGCTACCGCCAGGTCGACCGGTTCTACTACGCGGCGCCGGACCCGTCCGCGCCGACCGCCGCGGCGGCGACCAGCCAGGACGTGCTGATCGCCGACCCGATCTACCTGCGGCGCCGAATAGACCCGCTGGTCTCGGCCGTCAACGCGCTGATCTCCGGGCCGTCCACCTGGCTCTCCCCGGTGGCCCGGTCGGCCTTCCCGGCCGGGAGCAAGCTGGAGTCGGTGAGCCTGGACGACGGCCACACCGGGCACGTCGTCGTCAGCGGGGTCGACCTGGGCAGCGCCACCGCGTGCCGGCGGATGGCCACCCAGCTGCTCTACACGCTCGCCGACCAGGGGACCGGGCAGGTGGACAAGCTGGAGCTCAAGGGGCAGCACGGCGGCCCGAGCTGTCAGGCGAGCCGCGGCGACGAGCCCGCGACCGGCCCCGGCTCGCTGGCGGGGCAGATGGCCACCCGGCAGTTCTACCAGCGCGCGGACAACGGCGTGCTGTACGAGACGCGCGGGGGCGACGACATCGGTGAGCCGGTGCACGGGCCGCTGGGGCGCCCGCAGCAGTCCGGCCGGCGGCTGGGCGAGATCGCGGTGGCCCGGGACGGCGAGCACGCCGCGGCGATCAGCGGGGACGGCCACCAGCTCTACACCGTGCCGTTCCTGGAGAACCTGGCGGCGATGCCGCAGCCGGTGCTGACCACCCCGAACCGTCCGGGGGCGAAGGCGGAGGACGGGCTGACCTCGCCGACCTGGGACGGGCGCGGCGACCTCTACGTGGTGGACCGCGACCCGCAGGGGCCGAAGGTGCTGCTGGTGCGCGACAAGAAGGTCGTCGAGGTGCCGGTGGTCGGCCTGGGCAACCGGTCGGTGCAGGGCATCAAGGTCTCCTCGGACGGGGCCCGGGTGGCCCTGCTGCTCAAGGAGGGCAAGGACAGCAAGGACCAGCAGCTCTGGCTGGGCCTGATGGTCCACGAGGGCACCAAGGACGCGCCGACCGCGAGGATCGTCGGCCTGCAGCCGGCCAACCCGGTGTTCCAGGAGGTGGTCTCGGTCTCCTGGGCCGAGGCGGACCAGCTGCTGGTGCTGGGCAAGGAGAAGGACAAGCTGCAGCAGCTGCACTACGTCAGCACGGACGGGTCGCAGAACCCGGACGCGCGGCTGCAGAGCGGCGGCGAGATGGGCGCCGTCGCCGCGTCGGAGTCCCGGGTGAACGGCGGGGGCGGCAGTGCGCCGCTGGTGCCGCCGGTGCTGGCGCTGCAGGGGGCGGAGGGCAAGCCGTACCGGCTGGTCAACAACCAGTGGCGGGAACTGGTGCTGCCGTACCAGACCTCCGCGTTCATCTACCCGGGCTGATCACCGGGACCGTCGGCGTGCCGCCGGTCCGCGCCGGCCGCCGCGACGGTGGCGGCCGCGTGGGGCGGCAGGCCGGCGGCCGACAGCGCCCGGGCCGCCTCGGCGAGGCTCGCGCCGGTGGTCACCAGGTCGTCCACCAGGACCGGCCGGCGCCCACCGGGCGGGCGGGGGCCGAGCGGCCGGACGGTGAGCGCGCCGTGCAGGTTGCGCCGGCGCTCGGCGGCCGGGAGCCCGGCCTGGTCGGCGACCGGGCGGAGGTGGCGCAGCAGGGGCGCGGCGCGGGCGTCCAGCCCCTCGCGGCGCAGGGCGCGGGCGGCGGCGCCGGCCAGCCGCAGGGTCGGGTCGTGGCCCCGGGCGCGGACGGCCGCGCGGGCCGAGGGCACCGGGACGAGCAGCAGCGGGAACTGCCCGGTGCGCGGGCCGAGCGCGGAGCGCACCGCGCGGGCGAGCGCCTCGCCGAGCGGGCCGGCCAGCCGGAGCGCGCCGCGTTCCTTGTGGGCGAGCAGCAGCCGGCGGACCGGGCCCTCGTAGGGCGCGGCGGCGTGCGTCCAGGGCAGGGCGGCGCACGGCCCTGGACGTGCGGTGGCGAGGGTGTGCCGGCAGGCCGGACAGAGCTGCCCCGGTCGGCGCCGCAGCCCGCGCAGGTGGCCGGCACCAGCACGTCGAGCAGACCGGCCAGGGCGTGTGCGAACGGCCCCTGGGCGGGCTGCGGTTGCGACGGTGCGGGCGTCGGTGGCATGGCTGCTCCTTCCGGCTCGGGAACGGAGAGTGAGCAAAGAATGCGCCGTACGGGGGGTGTTGTCCAGGTATTTACCTGTGTTTCACTCGCAGGAGGGTAGACAGGGGGCAACGGCTTGACCGCCAAGCCGATCTGTCCGCCTTGCCCGAACTCTCCACTGGGGAGGCGAAAACTCCGTGTGAGGTGTTCGATGAGCCCCAGGGGGTTTCAACCGTCCCTGATGGGGAGGAAGTGAGGTGAGGGCCAGTCGTTCCCGCCGTTGCCGGTGGGACGGAGGGCCGGCGGAAGGATTGGCTGGTCCGGCTGGTCTCAGTCCGGTCCGGTAGCACCCGGACCGGCGACAGAACGAGGGATCGGAGTTCTGCGTGGACATCGTTGTCAAGGGCCGCAAGACCGAGGTGCCCAAGAGGTTCCGGGATCACGTGGCCGAGAAGCTGGAGAAGGTCCAGAAGTTCGACACCAAGGCGATCAGCCTCGATGTCGAGGTGTCCAAGGAACACAACCCGCGGCAGGCCGACCGGTCCGACCGCGTGGAGATCACTCTCCGTACCCGTGGCCCGGTGATCCGGGCCGAGGCCGCCGCCGCCGACCCCTACGCGGCGCTCGACCTGGCCTCGGCGAAGCTCGACGCCCAGCTGCGCAAGTCCGCGGACCGGCGTCGGGTCCACAAGGGCGGCAACGGCCGCACCCCGATCAGCGTCGCCGAGGCGACCGCGGCCCTGGCCGCGCTGCCCGAGACGCAGCCGTCGGAGAGCAGCACCAACGGGGCCGTCCGCAAGACCATGATGGGAACCCTGGAAGTGGAGGGCGAAGGCCCGCTGGTGGTCCGGGAGAAGACGCACCCGGCCGCCCCGATGGCGCTCGACCAGGCGCTCTACGAGATGGAGCTGGTCGGCCACGACTTCTACCTCTTCGTGGAGAAGGACAGCGGCCTGCCGAGCGTCGTCTACCGCCGGCACGGTTACCACTACGGCGTGATCCACCTGAAGGCCGACGGTTCGACCGTCGAGGGCGGTGGCGCCGGTGGTGCGATCGGCGCGGGTGACGACGAGGACTGACCGTCCGAGCAGCATGGGAGGGTGACCCCGGTGGCCGGTGCCGCCGGGGTCACCGGCGTTCGGGGCGGCCCGGCCGCGTCGCCGGGCCGCCGCGCAGGTCACCCGATGCGGGGCAATCGGCGCCGGAGGGTGACCGCAGGGGCCTCCGGCCGTGGAATGATTGGCGGACGACGACCGGCGACGGGGGAGGAGCGGATGGGGGATCACTTCGGGCTGGGGCCCGCAACGGGGCCGGTCGCGGGGGTGTCGCCCGGCCCGGGGGCGGAGCCCGAGTACGCCCCGCACCGGGGGGAGCCGATCCGTGTCCTGGTGGTGGACGACCACGCGCTGTTCCGCCGCGGCCTGGAGATCGTGCTGGCCGAGGAGGAGGACATCACGGTCGTCGGCGAGGCCGGGGACGGCGCCGAGGCGGTGCTCAAGGCCGCCGACCTGCTGCCGGACATCATCCTCATGGACGTCAGGATGCCGCGCCGCAGCGGGATCGAGGCCTGTACGGCGATCAAGGACGTCGCGCCCAGCACCAAGATCATCATGCTGACGATAAGCGACGAGGAGGCCGACCTCTACGAGGCGATCAAGGCGGGCGCCACCGGGTACCTGCTCAAGGAGATCTCCACCGACGAGGTGGCCACCGCGATCCGCGCGGTCGCCGACGGGCAGTCCCAGATCAGCCCGTCGATGGCGTCCAAGCTGCTCACCGAGTTCAAGTCGATGATCCAGCGCCGGTCCGACGAACGGGACCTGGTGCCCGCGCCGCGGCTGACCGACCGGGAGCTGGAGGTGCTGAAGCTGGTGGCCACCGGGATGAACAACCGGGAGATCGCCAAGGAGTTGTTCATCAGCGAGAACACCGTGAAGAACCACGTGCGCAACATCCTGGAGAAGCTCCAGCTGCACTCCCGGATGGAGGCCGTGGTGTACGCGATGCGGGAGAAGATCCTCGAAATAGGGTGAGCGCGCGGGGGCCGCCGCGCCCCCGCTCAGCCGAGCAGTTTCTCCAGTGCCGGGCGGAGCGCCTCGTCGTGCAGCGCCTCGACCCGCACGCCCTCGCAGCCCACCCAGGAGGCCGCCTCGCGCAGCGCCCCGGCCAGCGCCTCCAGGTGCCGGGGGGAGTCCAGCGAGACCTGACGGGCCACCAGCGTGCGTCCCTCGCGGGCCGGATCGACCCGGCCGACCAGCCGGCCGCCGGCCAGCAGCGGCATCGCGAAGTAGCCGTGCACCCGCTTGTGCCTGGGCGTGTAGGCCTCCAGCCGGTGGAGCATGCCGAAGATCCGCTCGGTGCGCGGGCGGTCCCAGATCAGCGAGTCGAACGGCGAGAGCAGCGTGGTCCGGTGGCGCCCGCGCGGCGCCGCGGCGAGCGCCGCCGGATCGGCCCAGGCCGCGCCCGGGGAGCCGTCCGGGCCCCAGCCGGCCACCTGGACCGGGACCAGGCCGGAGTCGGGCAGCACCGCGTCCAACTGGTCGGCGCGCAGCCGGTGGTAGTCGAGCAGGTCGGCCCGGGTGGCCACGCCCAGGGCCGCGCCGGACTGCGCGACCAGGGTGCGCAGGCAGTGCTCGTCGTCCGGCTCGGCCGCGAACAGCTCGGCGGGGATCGCCTGTTCGGCCAGCGCGTAGACGCGCTTCCAGCTCCGGCGCTCGGTGCAGACCACGTCGCCGAAGGCCAGCGCCCGCTCCACCGCGATCTTGGTGTCGGACCAGTCCCACCACTCGGCGGTGCGCTTGGCGCCGCCCAGTTCGGTGGAGGTGAGCGGCCCCTCGGCGCGCAGCTTGTCGAGCACGGTGCGGTACGTCGCCGCGTCGACCTGCTTGCCCCAGACGTGGGCCTTGGCGCGGTAGCCGCGGCGCCGGAAGGCGAACAGCGGCCACTCCTCGACGGGCAGCACGCAGGCCGCGTGCGACCAGTACTCGAAGCTCGCGCCGCCGCGCCAGTACGCCGCCTCGACGGCCGGGCGGCCGACCGCGCCGAGCCGGGCGTACGGGACCAGTTCGTGGGAGCGGGCCAGCACCGAGATGGTGTCGAGCTGGACGGCGCCGAGCCGGCGCAGCACCCCGCGCACGCCGCCGCGGCGGTCCGGGGCACCGAGCAGTCCCTGGGCGCGCAGGGCGATCCGGCGGGCGTCGTCGGCGCCGAGGACGGTCGCCGGGGCGGGGGTCGCGGGGGAGGGGCCGGCGGTCGGGCGCGGGGTCGAGGCGGTCATGCCGGCGAGCCTAGACGGGGGCACCGACAACCGGCCCGGGCCGGCCGGCGTCCGTCCGGTCAGCCCGGGAGGTCCTCGGCGAGCAGCGAGGCGATCCAGGAGTCGCGGAACTGCCCGCGCTGCTCGGCGTAGGAGCGCAGCAGGCCCTCCATGCGGAAGCCGACCTTCTCGGCCACCGCGCGGGAGCCCTCGTTGCCCACGTAGGCGAGCCACTCCAGCCGGCGCAGGCCCAGCTCGCGCAGGCCGTAGCGGGCCACCGCGGCGGCGGCCTCGGCGGTGTACCCGCGGCCGCGGAACTCCTTGGTCGCCCACCAGCCGACCTCGGCGGCGCCCGGCCGGCCGGCGCAGGCCATCAGCCCCTGGCTGCCGACCAGCGCGCCGGACTCCCGCTCGAACACGCACCACACCAGGTTCTCGCCGGTCCGCCAGCCCTCGGTGGCGAAGTCGTGGACGAAGTACTCGGCGTCCTGGCGGCGGTAGGGGGACGGGACGACCGTCCAGCGCTGGATCTCCTCGTCCTGGCAGGCGGCGAAGACCGCGTCGACGTCGCCCTCGGCGGGCGCGCGCAGGACCAGGCGCTCGGTGGTGAGGACGACGGGCTCCGTCGTGCGCGGTTCGTTCCGCTTCTGAGACTCTTCTTCCATGCGCGGATTATTCCGTGCAAAGAGAAATCCAGGTATCCGATTAACGGACCGGCGTGGCCAACTGGCCGGACGCCCGCCCGGTTTGCCCCGGTGCGATGGACTTTCACCGGATGTGCTCGCGCGGGTGACACGGGAATAGCGTGCTGACGCACCTCCCGGGGCATTGGACTCCTCGCATACGATGGCCCGTGCGGTGGGGTGGATCCACCGTGCAGTCGTCCAGTGCCAATACAGGCAAGGAGCCCGCTCACGTGTCCGTCTTCGACAAGATCCTGCGCGCCGGCGAAGGCAAGATCCTTCGCAAGCTGCAGCGGATTGCTGCCCAGGTCAACTCCATCGAAGAGGACTTCGTCAACCTCACCGACGCCGAGCTGCGCGCACTGACCGACGAGTACAAGCAGCGGCTCGTCGACGGCGAGACCCTGGACGACATCCTCCCCGAGGCGTTCGCCACCGTCCGCGAGGCCGCCAAGCGCGTGCTGGGCCAGCGGCACTACGACGTCCAGCTGATGGGTGGGGCCGCGCTGCACCTCGGCTACGTCGCCGAGATGCGCACCGGTGAGGGCAAGACCCTGGTCGGCACGCTGCCCGCGTACCTCAACGCGCTCACCGGCAAGGGCGTGCACCTCATCACGGTCAACGACTACCTCGCCGAGCGCGACTCGGAGTGGATGGGCCGGGTGCACCGCTTCCTCGGCCTCGAGGTCGGCGTGATCCTCGCCAACATGACGCCCGCCGAGCGCAGGCGCCAGTACGGGATGGACATCACGTACGGCACCAACAACGAGTTCGGCTTCGACTACCTGCGCGACAACATGGCCTGGTCGAAGGACGAACTCGTCCAGCGCGGCCACAACTTCGCGGTGGTCGACGAGGTCGACTCGATCCTCATCGACGAGGCCCGCACCCCGCTGATCATCTCCGGCCCGGCGGACCAGGCGACCAAGTGGTACGCCGACTTCGCCAAGCTGGTGCTGCGCCTGAAGATCGACCGCGACTACGAGGTCGACGAGAAGAAGCGCACCGTCGGCATCCTCGAGGAGGGCGTCACCCGGGTCGAGGACTACCTCGGCATCGACAACCTCTACGAGTCGGTGAACACCCCGCTGGTCGGCTTCCTGAACAACGCCATCAAGGCGAAGGAGCTGTACAAGGCGGACAAGGACTACGTCGTGATGAACGGCGAGGTCATGATCGTCGACGAGCACACCGGCCGCATCCTGGCCGGCCGCCGCTACAACGAGGGCATGCACCAGGCCATCGAGGCCAAGGAGGGGGTGGAGGTCCAGAACGAGAACCAGACGCTGGCCACCATCACCCTGCAGAACTTCTTCCGCCTGTACGACAAGCTGGCCGGAATGACCGGTACCGGCACCACCGAGGCGGCCGAGTTCCACCAGATCTACAAGCTCGGCGTGGTGCCGATCCCGACCAACAAGACCCCGCTGCGCATCGACCAGCCCGACCTGATCTACAAGTCGGAGCCGGCCAAGTTCGCCGCCGTGGTCGAGGACATCGCCGAGAAGCACGAGAAGGGCCAGCCGGTGCTGGTCGGCACCGTGTCGGTCGAGAAGTCCGAGTACCTGTCGCAGGAGCTGCGCAAGCGCGGCATCCCGCACGAGGTGCTGAACGCCAAGCACCACGAGCGCGAGGCGCAGATCGTCGCCCAGGCCGGCCGCAAGGGCGCCGTCACCGTCGCCACCAACATGGCCGGCCGCGGTACCGACATCATGCTCGGCGGCAACGCCGACCACCTCGCGGCCGCCGAGCTGGCCCAGCGCGGGCTCTCCGCGGTGGACACCCCGGAGGAGTACGAGGCCGCGTTCCCGGCCGCGCTGGAGAAGGCCAAGGCCGCGGTCAAGACGGAGCAGGACGAGGTCAAGGAGGCCGGCGGCCTCTACGTCCTCGGCACCGAGCGGCACGAGTCCCGCCGGATCGACAACCAGCTGCGCGGCCGTTCCGGCCGTCAGGGCGACCCGGGCGAGTCCCGCTTCTACCTGTCGCTGGGCGACGACCTGATGCGCCTGTTCAAGGCTGGCATGGTCGAGCGCGTGCTCTCGATGGCCAACGTGCCCGAGGACGTGCCGATCGAGTCGAAGATGGTCACCCGGGCGATCGCCTCCGCGCAGACCCAGGTCGAGCAGCAGAACTTCGAGATCCGCAAGAACGTCCTCAAGTACGACGAGGTGCTGAACCGCCAGCGCGAGGTCATCTACGGCGAGCGCCGCCGGGTGCTGGAGGGCGAGGACCTCCAGGAGCAGGTCGGCCACTTCATGGACGACACCGTCGAGGCGTACGTCCGGGCCGCCACCGGCGAGGGCTTCGAGGACGACTGGGACCTCGAGAAGCTCTGGACCGCGCTCAAGCAGCTCTACCCCGTCACCCTGGACCTGGAGGAGCTGGAGGAGGAGGCCGGCGGCACCGCGGGCCTCACCCCGGAGTTCCTCACCAAGGTCATCCAGGAGGACGTCCAGGCGCAGTACGGCGCCCGCGAGGACCAGCTCGGCACCGAGATCATGCGCGAGCTGGAGCGCCGCGTCGTCCTGTCGGTGCTGGACCGCCGCTGGCGCGAGCACCTCTACGAGATGGACTACCTCCAGGAGGGCATCGGCCTGCGGGCCATGGCGCAGCGCGACCCGCTGGTCGAGTACCAGCGCGAGGGCTTCGACATGTTCACCGCGATGATGGAGGGCATCAAGGAGGAGTCCGTCGGCTACCTGTTCAACCTGGAGGTCCAGGTCGAGCAGCAGGTCGAGGAGGTCCCGGTCGAGGACGCCGCGGTCATGCTCGACAAGCTTGAGAAGGACGCCGCCCGCCCGGAGATCAAGGCCAAGGGCCTGGAGGCCCCCAAGCCGCAGCGGCTGCACTACACGGCCCCCTCGGACGAGGTCGGCGGCGGTGTGGTCGAGGGCGACTTCGAGGACCTCGCGGTGGAGGACGAGGGCGACGGCCTGACCCGCGCCGAGCGCCGCAAGGCCGCCAAGTCGGCCAAGGGCCGCCGCCGCAAGGGCTGAGACGAGGCCGGCGGCCGGTCCGCGCCGCGGACCGGCCCGCCGCCGGGCAGGGCGCCGCTCCCGTACGGGGGCGGCGCCCCGCGCCGTTTCCGGGGCGGTCCGCCCGGGCGCGCGGACGGCGCTCACCGGGCCTCCACGGCGGTGCACTGCCACTGGCCCGAGGGACCGCGCGGCTCCAGCCGGAACGCCACCACGTGGTGCCGGGGGCCGAGGTCGACCCGGACGCAGGCCTCGACGGCGCCCGGCGAGGGGGAGCGGTCGTGCACCGGGCCGAGCCGCGGCCGCACGCCGCCGTGCGGCCGGCGCAGGGTGCCGGCCCGGACCAGGGCGGAGAGCTGGCCGTAGCAGTCCAGCGTGGTGTGGCGCATCAGCTGGCCGGACGGCCGGACGCCGGTGAGCACCTCCACCAGCCGGAGGGCGAACCGGGCGCTCAGGCCGTCGAGCGGGGCCCGGACCTGAGCACCGGTGCAGACCGCCCGGGGGTTGCGGGGCCGGCGCGGGGGCGCCGGGTGGTGGTCCCGCGCGGTGCCGCGGGGCCGGACGGGGCGCGCGGAGAGCACGGCGGGCGGGGCGGCCGGCGGTGTGGAGCGGTTCGGGCACGTGGTCATGGGCCTTCCTCGGGGGCGGTCGGCGCGGGGCCGGGCGGGGCCGTACCGTCGGTGCCGCGGGTACGGACGGGTCCTTGCTAGCGGCCGCCCGCGCGGGGCGGCAACGGTTTTCCGACGGTCCGGCGGACGGCTCCCGAATTCACCTATCCGGGTGAGTGGGCCCGTGCGGGGGCAGGGCTCCGGGCGCCCGCGCGGGCCGTGGGTTGACGTGCCGGGTCGGCCGGGACGGCCCGAAAGGGGACGGTCCGTTCGCCAGGACGGGCGTTGCGCCCGCGGCGCCGCGCGCGCAGGATCGAAGGCCGGGCCGTACGTCCCGCGCGGCGTCCGCCCGGCAGCGCACCACCACCCACCGCCCCGACGACGACAGGCGGCCGGTATGACGACATGGGTATCCGGAACACGTCCGGCGCCGCCGGTGCCCGGGGGCGCTCCCCGGCGCGGCCTGGTGCTGGGCGGCGGGGGCATGCTCGGCGCCGCCTGGACGGTCGGCGCGCTGTGCGCCGTCGAGGAGGCGACCGGCCGGCCGGCCGGTGAGGCGGAGGTGCTGCTGGGCACCTCGGCGGGCGCGATCCTCGGCGCGCTGCTCGCGGGCGGGGCGGACACCGGGCAGTTGCGCGACCACCAGCGGGGCCTGCCGATCGGGTCCGGGCCGCTGGCCGGGATCGACTTCGACTACGACACGGCGGTCGGCGGCGCGCTGCCGCCGCGGCCCCGGGCGGGAATCGGCTCGCCGGGGCTGCTGCGGGACGCCGTCCGGCACCCGCGCACCTACCCCTGGCTCACCATGGTCTCGGCGATGGCGCCGCACGGCCGGGGCTCGCTGACGTCGGTCGGCGCGCTGGTCGGCGCCCTCTTCGACGGCCCCGACGGCCCCGACGGCCCCGACGGCCCCGACGGCCCTGGAGGTACGGGCGGCACCGACAGCCCGGGCGCCCCGGACGGCCCGGACGGCCCCGGGGGCTGGGCGGGGGGCCCGGCGCTGCGGGTCGTCGCGGTGGACTACCGCAGCGGCCGCCGGGTGGTCTTCGGCGACCCCGGCGCACCCCCGGCCCGGGTCGACGAGGCGGTGATGGCCTCCTGTGCGATCCCCGGCTGGTTCGCACCCGTCCCGGTCGGCGGCACCGAGTACGTCGACGGCGGCTGCTGGTCGGCCACCAACGCCGACCTGCTGCTGGACCGGGGTCTCGACGAGGTGTACGTGCTCGCCCCGATGGCGCTGCGGCCCGACCCGCCGGGGCGCCCGGAGCCCGACGGCGGCGCGTCGGCCGCCACGCGCGCCCGGCGCGTGAGGGAGTGGCTGCACGCCCCGCGCGAGCGGGACCGTCCGAGCGGGGTGCTCGCCCAGCTGGTCGCCCGCTACCGCCGGACGGTGACCCGCCAGCTGTTGCGCGAGGCCCGGGTGCTGCGGGCCGGCGGCGTGCGCGTCCACCTGCTCGCGCCCACCCCCGCCGACCTGGCGGTGATGGGCCCGAACATGATGGACCCGGCCCGCCGCGGGCCCGTCCTGGAGAGCGCGCTGGACAACTGCCGACGGTCCCTGCGGACCGCGCGCTGACGGTCCGGGGAGGCGGGGCGCGCGGCCCGGCGGCGCGCGGGTGATCACGGCCCGCCGTCCGGCGCTTATTCTTGGGGGCGCTGGAAGCTGTGCCGCTGGACGAACCGGAGAGTGCCACCGATGCGCGTGTACGTGCCCACCACCCTGACCGCCCTGGCGGCGGCGCACTCGGGCGGCGCGCTGGAGCAGTCCGCGGCGTACGCCGTGACGCCCGCGCTGCGCGAGTGGTACGTCAGCGACGACCTGGAGGAGCTGGAGTACGCGGCGCTGAACCGGGCCGCCCAGTCCTCGCTGCGCCTGCTGGCCGCCGAACCCGACGCCCCGCGCCGCCGGGTCGTCGTGGCGCTCGACATCGCCGACTCGGCGGTGAAGCCCTTCCCCGGCGACGAGTACCAGGACCAGGCCTCGCTCGGCCGGGTGGTGCTGGCCGGCCCGGTCAAGCTCGCCAAGGCGGCCGCGGTGCACGCGGACGTCGCCGACGCGGACGTGGTGGCCGACGTGACCGCGGCCGTCGAGGCGGTGGCGGCGGCGGACGCCGGCGACCAGGACGCCCAGTTCACCGTGGACGGCGCCGAGGACCACGACCTGCTCTGGTTCGCCACCCAGGAGATCACCGGCCTGCTCGGCTGAGCCCTGCCCGGCCGGTCCGCTCGGCCGGGTCCGCCCCGCGTCGCCGGCCCGCGTGAGCCCCGTCCTACCGGTCCGGCGGTGCCCGGCGTTACCGTTCAACGCGTGCGCACTCATATCGTCTGGGACTGGAACGGAACGCTCTTCCACGACATGGAGGCGGTGCTCGGCGCGAGCAACGCCGCCTTCGCGACCATCGGCGTAGCGCCGATGACGCTGCAGGAGTACCGAGAGCAGTACGAGATCCCGATCCCCCGCTTCTACCAGCGGCTGCTCGGCCGGCTGCCCTCCGAGGACGAGTGGCTGCGCCTGGACGACGCGTTCCACGACAGCTACCGCCGGCTGGCCGCCGCCTGCGGCCTCACCGAGGGCGCCCGGGAGCTGCTGGACGACTGGCGGGCGGCCGGGCACAGCCAGTCGCTGCTGTCCATGTACGAGCACGACCGGCTGCTGCCGGTGGTCGACGGCTTCGGCCTGACCAGCCGGTTCCTGCGGGTGGACGGGCGCAGCGGCCCGGCCGGCGGGCAGAAGGCCGAACACCTGGTCCGGCACCTGGCCGCGCTCGGCGAGCGGGTGGACCCGGCCCGCACGGTGCTGATCGGCGACGCGGCGGACGACGCGCTGGCCGCGCTGAACGCGGGCGCCCACGCGGTGCTGTACACCGGCGGCTCGCACACCCGGGAGAAGCTGGAACCGGTCGGCGTGCCGGTGGTGGACACCCTGGCGGAGGCGGTGGAGCTGGCCGGCCGGCTCGCCGGCTGAGGCACCCGCCGGGCGGCCGGGCGTGGCGCGGACCACGTCCACCGTTGGCGTGTCCGGGCGGGCGAAGCGGCCCGCCGCTGGTCAGGCTGGACGGGTGCCGGTCCCGTCGTCGGAACGGGGTCGGCCACCGTGACGAGGAGCGGAGTCCGCCATGCCCATCGACGCAGTCACCCAGGTCCCGGTCCCGGGCAACGAGCCGGTGCTCGGCTACGCGCCCGGCAGCCCGGAGCGGGAGCGTCTGGTGCGCCGGCTGGACGACCTGGCGGCCGAGCAGGTCCCGCTGCCGATGACCATCGGCGGGGAGCAGCGGTTCGGCGGCGGCGAGCGGATCGACGTCGTCCAGCCGCACCACCACGCGGCCAAGCTGGGCGTGCTCGGCAACGCCACCCGGGAGGACGCCCGGGCCGCGGTGGACGCCGCGCTGGCGGCCGGGCGGGAGTGGCGGGCGCTGTCCTTCGACGACCGGGCGGCGGTCTTCCTGCGCGCCGCCGACCTGCTGGCCGGGCCGTGGCGGGAGACGCTGAACGCGGCCACCATGCTCGGGCAGTCCAAGACCGCGCAGCAGGCGGAGATCGACTCGGCCTGCGAGCTGATCGACTTCTGGCGCTGGAACGCGCACTTCGCCCGGCAGATCCTGGCCGAGCAGCCGGTCTCCTCGCCGGGGGTGTGGAACCGCACCGACCACCGCCCGCTGGAGGGCTTCGTCTACGCGATCACCCCGTTCAACTTCACCGCGATCGCCGGCAACCTGCCGACCGCGCCCGCGCTGATGGGCAACACGGTGGTGTGGAAGCCCGCGCCGACCCAGACGCTGGCCGCCCACTACCTGATGCGGCTGCTGGAGGCGGCCGGCCTGCCGCCCGGCGTGGTCAACCTGGTCACCGGCGACGGGCAGCAGCTGTCCGCGGTGGCGCTCGCCGACCCCGCCCTGGCCGGACTGCACTTCACCGGCTCCACCGCGACCTTCCGCTCGCTCTGGCAGACGATCGGCGCCAACATCGGCGGCTACCGGACGTACCCGAGGATCGTCGGGGAGACCGGCGGCAAGGACTTCCTGCTGGCGCACCGCTCGGCCGACCCGGAGATCCTCAAGGCCGCGCTGATCCGCGGCGCCTTCGAGTACCAGGGCCAGAAGTGCTCGGCGCTCTCCCGCGCCTACCTGCCGCGCAGCGTCTGGCAGCGGATCAAGGACGACTTCCTCGCCGAGGTGGACGCGCTGGCCGTCGGCGACGTCACCGACCTGTCGAACTTCATGGGCGCGCTGATCGACCGGCGCGCGTTCGAGAAGAACCGGGAGGCCATCGACCGGGCCAAGGCGGACCCGACGGTGGAGCTGGCGGCGGGCGGCCAGTACGACGACGCGATCGGCTGGTTCGTCCGCCCGACCGTGCTGGTCTCCTCGGACCACCGCAACGAGATGTTCCGCACCGAGTACTTCGGCCCGATCCTGGCCGTCCACGTCTACGAGGACTCCCGCTGGGAGGACGTGCTGAACCGGGTGGACGCGGGCGCGCCGTACGGGCTGACCGGCTCGGTGGTGGCCCAGGACCGCTACGCGATCGCGCAGGCGGTGGAGGCGCTGCGGTTCGCCGCCGGGAACTTCTACATCAACGACAAGCCGACCGGCGCGGTCGTCGGCCAGCAGCCCTTCGGCGGCGGCCGGGCGTCGGGGACCAACGACAAGGCGGGCGCGGCGCAGAACCTGCTGCGCTGGACCTCGGCCCGGTCGATCAAGGAGACGTTCGTCCCGCCGACCTCGCACGTTCACCCGCACATGGGCTGAATGCCCACCCTCCGCACACGGATTCCGCAGAGGCTCCGCACGAACTTTCGGCTTTCGGCGCAAACCGGCAGGCTGATTGGACAAGCTGTCCAGGACGGCCCGATCTTCCTGCAGGTTTGCGCCTGCTTGTCCCCTGACACCTTCGATTGATCCCGTTAGGCTGGCTGGCGTCGTCGGGTGGTTCCGCAGAGGCCGAACGTCTCGTCCTACCCGCTGCAGAGGTGTTCCATGCGTGCCATGGACGCCTTTCAGCAGGACGGTGCGGCAGGATTGCGGAAGACCCGGCGGTGATCCCGATACCACCACCGAGTCACGCAACGGCGCGCGACAGGAGCCAAGAAGTCATGCAGACCAAGCTGGACGCAGCCAAGGCCGAACTGCTCAGGAAGGCAGCAGCAGCCGCTGAGAACAGCCAGGTGGGGGGAGCGGCGCCGGGGGAGGGACTGAGCAACGGCGCTCTGTCCGCGTACCTGCACCACTACTACCTCCACACCGCGCCCGAGGACCTGGTCGACCGCGACCCGGTCGACGTCTACGGCGCGGCCGCCTCGCACTACCGCCTGGGCCTCAAGCGCCCGCAGGGCACCGCCGAGGTGCGGGTGCACACCCCCTCGGTCGAGGAGAACGGCTGGTCCTGCGGCCACACCGTGGTCGAGGTCGTCACCGACGACATGCCGTTCCTGGTCGACTCGGTGACCAACGAGCTGTCCCGCCAGGACCGCGCGATCCACGTCGTCATCCACCCCCAGCTTGTCGTCCGCCGTGACATCACGGGCAAGCTGCTGGAGATCCTCGACGTCGACGCCTGCGCCCGCAGCCAGGCCGCCGGCGCCGAGTGGCCGGCCGACGCGACCGTCGAGTCGTGGATGCACATCGAGGTCGACCGCGAGACCGACCGCGAGGACCTGCGCGAGATCGAGAGCAACCTGCGCCGCGTGCTCGGCGACGTCCGTGAGGTCGTCGAGGACTGGTCCAAGATGCGCGACTCCGCGCTGCGGCTGGCCGACGAGCTCGCCGAGCAGCCCCCGGCCGGCCTGCCCGAGCAGGAGGTCGGCGAGGCCTGGGAGCTGATGCGCTGGCTCGCCGACGACCACTTCACCTTCCTCGGCTACCGCGAGTACGACCTCGTCGAGCACCAGGGCGAGGAGGTCCTGCGGGCCGTCGCCGGCACCGGTCTCGGCATCCTGCGCTCCGACCCGATCACCCGCGACGAGCAGCACCACGCCGTCAGCGAGGCCTTCGGCCGGCTCTCCGCGCCGGTGCGCGCCAAGGCCCACGAGAAGAAGCTGCTGGTCCTCACCAAGGCCAACAGCCGGGCCACCGTGCACCGTCCCGCCTACCTCGACTACGTCGGCGTGAAGAAGTTCGACGCCAACGGCGAGGTCATCGGCGAGCGCCGCTTCCTCGGCCTGTTCTCGGCCGCCGCGTACACCGAGTCGGTCAGCCGCATCCCGGTCGTCCGCCGCAAGGTCCAGGACGTCATCGCCGACTCCGGCTTCTCCACCGAGAGCCACGACGGCCGCGACCTGCTGCAGATCCTGGAGACCTTCCCCCGGGACGAGATCTTCCAGACCCAGGCCGACGAGCTGCTCCAGATCGCCACCAGCGTCCTCTACCTGCAGGAGCGCCGCCGGCTGCGGCTGTTCCTGCGCCAGGACGAGTACGGGCGCTACTTCTCCGCGCTGGTCTACCTGCCGCGCGACCGCTACACCACCCGCATCCGGCTGCGCCTCATGGACATCCTGATGCAGGAGCTCAACGGCGCCTCGATCGACTACACGGTCTGGTCGACGGAGTCGGTGCTGACCCGGCTGCACTTCGTCGTCCGGGTCACCCCCGGCAGCGAGCTGCCGCAGCTGACCGACGCCGAGGTCGAGCGGATCGAGGCCAAGCTGGCCGAGGCCGCCCGGTTCTGGATGGACGGCTTCAACGACCAGCTGCACGTCGAGCTGGGCGAGGAGAAGGCCGCCGAGCTCTCCCGCAAGTACGCCAACGCCTTCCCCGACGGCTACCGCGCCGACTTCACCGCGCGCACCGCCGTCGCCGACCTCAAGCAGATCGAGTCGCTGCACGGCGAGGGCGACTTCCGGCTGAACCTGTACCAGCCGGTCGGCGCCGGCGACGACGAGCGCCGCTTCAAGATCTACCGGGTGGGCGGCCCGATCTCGCTCACCGAGGTGCTGCCGGTCCTCCAGCGGCTGGGCGTCGAGGTGCTCGACGAGCACCCGTACGCGCTGACCCGCTCCGACCACACCACCGCCTGGGTCTACGACTTCGGCCTGCGGCTGCGCGAGGCCGTCGAGCTGACCGACGAGGCCCGCGAGCGCTTCCAGGAGACCTTCGCCGCCACCTGGACCGGCAAGGCCGAGAACGACGGCTTCAACGAGCTGGTGCTGACCGCCGGGCTGACCTGGCGCCAGGCGATGATGCTGCGCGCGTACGCCAAGTACCTGCGCCAGGCGGGCTCCACGTTCTCCCAGGACTACATGGAGGACGCGCTCCGCAACAACACCCACACCACCCGCCTGCTGGTGAACCTCTTCGAGGCCCGGCTGAGCCCCAGCCACCAGCAGGGCGCGCTGGAGCTGACCGAGGGCATCCTGGAGGAGCTGGCCGGCGCGCTGGACGAGGTCGTCTCGCTGGACGAGGACCGCATCCTGCGCTCCTTCCTGCACCTCATCAAGGCCACCCTGCGGACCAACTTCTTCCAGCACGACGGCTCGGGTGCGTGGCACTCCTACGTGTCGATGAAGTTCGACCCGAAGGCCATCCCGGACCTGCCGGCCCCGCGCCCGGCGTTCGAGATCTGGGTCTACTCGCCGCAGGTCGAGGGTGTGCACCTGCGCTTCGGCAAGGTCGCCCGCGGTGGTCTGCGCTGGTCCGACCGGCGCGAGGACTTCCGCACCGAGATCCTCGGCCTGGTCAAGGCGCAGATGGTGAAGAACACCGTCATCGTGCCGGTCGGCGCCAAGGGCGGCTTCGTCGCCAAGCAGCTGCCGGACCCGTCGGTCGACCGTGACGCCTGGCTGGCCGAGGGCGTCTCGTCGTACAAGACGTTCATCTCGGCGCTGCTGGACATCACCGACAACCTGGTCGCCGGCGAGGTCGTCCACCCGGCCGACGTGGTCCGCCACGACGAGGACGACACCTACCTGGTCGTCGCCGCCGACAAGGGCACCGCGACCTTCTCGGACATCGCCAACGGCGTCGCCGAGTCCTACGGCTTCTGGCTGGGCGACGCGTTCGCCTCCGGCGGCTCGGCCGGCTACGACCACAAGGGCATGGGCATCACCGCCCGCGGCGCCTGGGAGTCCGTCAAGCGCAACTTCCGCGAGCTGGGCCACGACACCCAGACCGAGGACTTCACCGTCGTCGGCATCGGCGACATGTCCGGCGACGTCTTCGGCAACGGCATGCTGCTCAGCGAGCACATCCGCCTGGTCGCCGCCTTCGACCACCGCCACATCTTCCTGGACCCCAACCCGGACGCGGCCGTCTCCTACGCCGAGCGCCGCCGCCTGTTCGAGCTGCCCCGCAGCTCCTGGGACGACTACGACAAGTCGCTGATCTCGGCGGGCGGCGGCGTCTTCCCGCGCAGCGCCAAGTCGATCCAGCTGTCGCCGCAGGTCCGGGCCGTGCTGGGGGTCTCCGACACCCGGCTCACCCCCGCCGAGCTGATGAAGGTCGTCCTGCAGGCGCCGGTCGACCTGTTCTGGAACGGCGGCATCGGCACCTACGTCAAGGCCTCCACCGAGTCCAACGCCGAGGTCGGCGACAAGGCCAACGACGCCATCCGCGTCAACGGCGAGCAGGTCCGCGCCCGCGTCGTCGGCGAGGGCGGCAACCTCGGGTGGACCCAGCTGGGCCGCATCGAGTACGCGTCCGCCGGCGGTCCCGAGGGCAACGGCGGCTGGATCAACACCGACGCCATCGACAACTCGGCCGGTGTCGACACCTCGGACCACGAGGTCAACATCAAGATCCTGCTCAACCAGGTGGTCGCCGACGGCGACATGACGGTCAAGCAGCGCAACACCCTGCTCGCCGAGATGACCGACGAGGTCGGCCACCTCGTGCTGCGCAACAACTACGCGCAGAACGTGGTGCTGGCCAACGCCGTCGCCCAGGCGCACAGCATGGTCAACGTCCACTCCCGGATGATCAACCGCCTGGAGTCGCAGGGCCGGCTCGACCGGGCCCTGGAGTTCCTGCCCACCGAGCGGCAGATCCGCGAGCGCCAGCAGAACGGCCGGGGCCTGTCCCAGCCGGAGATGTCGGTGCTGCTCGCCTACACCAAGATCACCCTCGCCGACGAGCTGCTCGCCACCGAGCTGCCCGACGACCCGTTCTTCCGCACCGCGCTGCACGAGTACTTCCCGAGCGCGCTGCGGGCCCGGTTCGCCGAGCAGATCGACCGGCACCCGCTGCGCCGCGAGATCATCACCACGCTGATCGTCAACGACACGATCAACCGGGGTGGCTGCACCTTCGCCTTCCGTCTGAAGGAGGAGACCGGCGCCACCTACGAGGAGGTCGCCCGCACCCACACCGCGGCCCGGGCGGTCTTCGGCCTGGAGGAGATCTGGTCCGAGATCGAGGGCCTGGACAACAAGGTCCCGGCCCGGGCGCAGACCAAGATGCGGCTGCACGTGCGCCGTCTCGTCGAGCGCGCCACCCGGTGGATGCTCAACAACCGGCGCCAGCCGCTGGACATCGCGGGCACCATCGAGTTCTTCCACGACCGGGTCAACCAGGTCTGGGGCTCGCTGCCCAAGCCGCTGCGCGGCGAGGACCTCGTCTGGTTCGAGAAGATCTACGGCGAGCTCACCGAGGCCGGCGTGCCGGAGCAGCTCGCCACCCGGATCGCGGGCCTGTCCTCGACCTTCCCGACCCTGGACATCACCGAGGTCGCGGACCGCTCCGGCAAGGACGTCGCCCAGGTCGCCGAGCTCTACTACGACCTGGCCGACCGCCTCCAGATCACCCACCTGCTCGACCGCATCATCGAGCTGCCCCGCACCGACCGCTGGTCGTCCATGGCCCGCGCCGCCATCCGCGAGGACCTCTTCGCGGCCCACGCGGCGCTGACCGCCGACATCCTGGCCTGCGGCCCCGACGGCGCGGCCCCCGAGGAGCGCTACACCGCCTGGGCGGACCTCAACGCCACCCTGCTGAACCGCGCCAAGAGCACCCTCGACGACATAAGGGGGTCGGACAACTACGAGCTGTCCAGCCTCTCCGTCGCGATGCGCGTCATCCGCACCCTGCTCCGCACGGGCTCGATGCGCTGACACCCGGCCGGCACGGCGAACGGCGGGCCCGCGTCCTGATGGACGCGGGCCCGCCGCTTTTCCGCTTCGGGAGGGAACCCGACGGGGCGGTGCGGACAGGTGGAGGTGTGGAACTGTCGCAGCGGGGACGGATACGGGATGGCGATCAGTGGGCGTTCGGGGAGCTGTTCGACGAGACGGCGGGTGATCTGTACCGGTACGCGGTGCGGGCCACCGGGGACTGGGCGGTCGCGGAGGACGTCGTCCAGCTGACCTTCCTGGAGGCGTGGCGGCTGCGGCACAAGCTGCGGGAGGACGGCGGGGCGGTGCGGCCCTGGCTGTTCGGGATCGCCGCGAACGTCCTGCGCAACACCGCCCGGGCGGCCCGGCGGCACCGGGCGGCGATGGACCGGCTGCCGGTCCGGGAGACGGTGCCGGACTTCGCCGACGAGCTGGTGGGGCGGCTGGACGACAGCGCGCAGCTGGCCGCCGCCCGGCGGGCGATGGGGCGGCTGCGGAAGGCCGAGCGGGAGGTGTTCGGGCTCTGCGTGTGGGCGGGGCTGGACTACGCGGGTGCGGCCGAGGCCCTGGGGGTGCCGATCGGCACGGTGCGTTCGCGGCTCTCGCGCGCCCGGACCAAGCTGCGCGCGCTCGCCGAGGAGGAACTGCGCAACGGGCGGGAACTCCGCCCGGCCTCAGGACAGGTACGGGGTGGCCGCGTCGGAGCGGCCCGGTCGATACGGGAGACGAACCGATGAACGAGGACGAACGCGCTGAGCTGGACCGGCTGGTGCCGGGCCCGGCGAGGCCCGAGCTCTCCGCCGACCGCCACCGGTTGTTGAGGGGACATCTGATGAGTGAGATCCGCGAGACGAAGCCCGCGCGGGCCCGGCGCGGCAGGCTCGGCTGGGTGGCGGTGCCCGCCCTGGCGGGCGGACTGGCGCTGGCGGTGGTGCTGAGCGGCGGCGGCGCGGGCACGCCCGCGCCGCCGCAGCAGGCCCAGCAGCAGAGCACCGGCGGGACCACGCTGAACGCCGCCCCCGTGGGGGCCGTCCAGCTGCTGACCCAGGCGGCGGACACCGCAGCCGGCAAGCCCGACCCGAAGGCGGGCAAGAATCAGTTCGTGTACGTGGACAGCCTGGTGGCCTTCTCCAGCCTCAACATGGCCACCGGCGAGTCGAAGGTCGACCCCGCGCACCGCCGCCAGATCTGGCTCTCGGTGGACGGCAGTCGGCACGGTGTCCTGAAGGAGGAGCGCGGGGACGGCAAGGCCATCGCTCCGGAGAAGACCAAGCCGGGGGATCCGGCGCCGCGCACCGACGGCGGCATGTGGCTCGACCCGAACGCCAAGCCGGGCCTCAACGCCCCGACGTACGCGTACCTGGCCACGCTGCCGACCGACCCGGACGCGCTGCTGAAGAAGATCTACGCCGAGACCAAGGGCATGGGCCCGGGCCCCGACCAGGAGGCCTTCGTGACGATCGGCGACCTGCTGCGGGAGCAGCTCGCCCCGCCGGCCGTCAGTGCCGCGCTCTACCGGGCCGCCGCGAAGATCCCCGGCGTCACCGCGGTGGACGACTCCGTGGACGCCTCCGGCCGGCACGGCGTGGCCGTGGCCCGCGAGAACGGCGGCATCCGCACCGAGTGGATCTTCGACCCGAAGACCCACGAGTTCCTCGGCGAGCGCACCGTGGTCGCCGCCGAGGGCAACGAGCTCGGCAAGCCGGGCACCGTCACCGGCCACTCCGCCGTCCTCGGCCGCACCGTCGTCGACCAGCCCGGGGAGGAGGCGCCGCAGAAGAGCGCCTGAGCCGGAAGGGTTCCTTCGAAGGACAGGTGAAGCCGTGGGGCCCGGTGCGAGCGGGCCCCACGGCTGTTTCCTGCGGCCTCCACGGTGCGCGGTGCGGGCCGATCGGCCGTGATCGCGCCATCGAGGGCCGGTTTCCGGTCCGATGGTGGATCCATGGGGTCGATCGGCCCTGTAGGGCATGCGGAACATCTGCCAGATTCGTGACGCGCCGTAAGTGACATGTCACATATGGCGTTTCGGATACGACAGAGGAGGAGTAGCACGATGCGAACGAACCGACTCGCCCTGACGCTGGCGGGTGCCGCCGGCGCGGTGGCGATGCTGGCGGCGCCGACCCAGGCGAGTGCCGCCCCGGCCGGCGCGACGAACAGGACCACCACCACGGAGACCTGCAGCTCGACCAGGCTGCAGTCCGGACTGATGACCTGGCTCTGTGCCGAGGTGACCGGCAGTGACGTGCAGCTGGTGGGTTGGATCAACCTGGCCGGCCCGCCGAGCCCGGGGGGCCCGTACCCGCAGCCCCGCAACCTGTGGACCGCGCTCTCCGGCCAGGTCGTGGGCGGCGCCTCGCTCGGCTCGGACAGCAAGTGGACGTGGTTCGACCTCGGCATGACCGACGTGCGCGGCGTCGGCGGGACCGTGGCGTGCGGCTCCACCGTGCGCGGCAGCTTCGGTGTCACCGATCCCGGCTGGGGGCCGAATCCGGTCACCGTCGATGTCGTGGTGCCGTGTTGACGGACACGTCGTCCTGACCGGTAGGCGGTCGAGGCGGCTGCGGGCCCGGGGGTCGGGGGGCCTCGGGCCCGTCCCGTTCCCGCCAGGGATTCGGGGCCGGGCCGTGATCGCGCCATCGAGGACCGGTTTCCGGTCCGATGGTCGATCCCGGGGGGCGATCGACTGCGGGGTACGGGAAGCGCGTGCCAGAGTTGCTGCATGCCCCATGTGAAATGTCACATATGGCATGCAATGCCCTGAGAATCCGACGGAGCAGAAGAGGAGTGGGACGATGCGAGCGAACCGACTCGCCCTGACGCTGGCGGGTGCCGCCGGCGCGGTGGCGATGCTGGCGGCGCCGACCCAGGCGAGCGCTGTCCAGGCCGGCACGACGACCACCACGGAGATCTGCAGCTCGACCAAGCTGCAGGCCGGGGTGAATACCTGGCTGTGCGCCGAGGTGACCGGCGGCGACGTGCAACTGGTGGGGAAGATCTACCTGGCCGGTCCGCCCAGCCCGGGCGGCCCTTACCCGGAGCCCCAGGACCTCCTGACCGTGCTCGACGGTCAGGTCGTGGGCGGCGCCTCGCTCGGCTCGGTCAACAAGTGGACGCGGTTCCACGCCAGCCTGGTCGAGGTGCGCGGCGTCGGCGGGGCCGTGACCTGCGGCTCGACCGTGCACGGCAGCTTCAGCGTCACCAAGCCCGGCTGGGGATCGGTCCCGGTCACCCTCGACGCCGTGGTGCCGTGTTGACGGACACGTCGTCCTGACCGGTGGGCGGTCGAGGCAGCTCGACCTCCAACGGCCGTCCGCCCCCGCCGCGACAGCGATCGCGGCGGGGGCGGACGGCCGTGCGGACTTCTTCCGCCTCAGCGGGCGGCGGCGCGTTGGAGGGCGCTGGCGAGGAGGGCGAGGTCGGTGGGGCCGTTGCCGAGTTCGCGGACGGGGCGGCGGGCGGGCGGGGCGCCGAGGGTGAGCGGGTCTATGGCGACGACGGTGGGGCGCAGGGTGGCGGTGCGCGGGATGCGGCCGCTGATGCGGGCGGCCTGGAAGGCGGTGACGCCGCCGTCGGGGAGGCGGAGGTAGCCGCGGCCGGGGGTGGCCTCGGGGAGGGCGGCGGCGTCGCCGAGGTGGATGAGGAGGTCGGAGTCGGCCGGGTCGTCGGTGCGCAGGGCGATGCGCAGCAGGGCGGCCTCGTCGACCTCGGTGCCGGTGGTCTCGTCGGGGCGGCCGGTGGTCACCGCGAGGTGGACGCCGAGGGCGCCGCCGCGGCGGGCGACGGCGGCGAGGGCGCGGGCGAGCGGGCGGCCGACCGGGGAGGTGGGGGAGAGCAGGGCATCGTAGTCGTCCACGACGACGACCAGGCGGGGCGGGCAGGGACCGCTGGGCGCGGGCGGGGCGACGGGGGAGTCCGGGCTGCGCGGGTGGATGACGCGCGCGGGAGCGGGCGCGTCGGGGGCGCCGACGGTGGCCGGGACCGGGACGGGCTCCCCGTCGAGGATGCGGGCCGCGTGCCAGGAGGCGAAGTCCAGCCCGTCGAACAGCCGCTCGCGCAGGACCAGCTCGTCCTCCAGCGCCTCCGCCGCGAGCAGCGCGGCCCGCGGGTCGGCGGCGGCGTTGACCCGCCCGGTGACGTGCGGCAGCTCGCTGCACCCGGCGAGGCCGTCCTCGGTGGCCCGCCCCTCGACGATGGTGACGGCGAGGCGTTCGGGCCGCTCGGAGGCGGCCAGCGAGGCGACCAGGGTGCGCAGCAGCTCGGTCTTGCCGGAGCCGCGGGCGCCGCCGATCAGCAGGTGCGGGCCGCCCGGGTCGGGGGAGGGGAGGGTGAGTTCGGGGTCGGCGAGGTCGAGGACGCACAGCTCGTCGCGGGTGGTGCCGAGCAGGGCGGTGGCGGCGCCGATGCCGCCGGCGTGCGCGGCCCAGCGGGCGGACAGCTTGGCCGGGGTGACGGTGTCCAGCTGGAGCAGGTCGAGCAGCCGCAGCGCGTCCGGCAGCGGTCCCCGGTTGGCGGGGGCGGCCTCGCGCAGCGGGGCGAGGACGCGGGCGAGCCGCTCGGCCCAGGCGTCGGAGACGGCGTCCAGGGAGACCTCGTGCAGGGTCTCGCGGCCGCGGGTGACCGGGCCCGGGCGGTCGAGCGAGAGCTGGGTGCCGACCTCGCCGGTGATCAGCGCGGTGGCGCCGAGGCCACGGGGCAGCAGTTCGGGCTGTTCGGCGAGGCAGACCGGGAAGATGCCGACGGCCGGGCCCTGACGCAGCAGCAGGTCGAGCGCCAGCCGGGCGGACTCGGTGCCCGGGCGGCCGTCGACCACGACGACGGTGGCGGGGTGGCCGCCGAGGCCGACCGGCCCGCTGAGCCGGCCGGTGAGTTCGGTGAGCCGGGCGGTCGCCTGCTCGTCGTCGAGACCGAGCAGCAGCCGGCAGTCCTGGCCCTCGGCGGGGCGCAGGTGGGGCAGCCACAGCGCCCAGGCCCAGGTGTCGGCGCGGTCCTGCGGGGTGCGGGCCGGATCGGCGTCGACCACGACCAGGCTGAGCCCGGTCGGCGGGTGCAGCGCGGCGAGCTGGGCGACGACGGCGCGGGTGAGCGCGTCGAGGCGCTCGCGCGGGCCGCTGAGGCCGAGGCTGCCGGCGGTCTGCAGGTCGACGGTGACCGGGACGGCGGGCAGCACGGTGCCGGGGGAGGTGCCGGGGCCGCCGGGCCGGTCGGCGGTGCCGAGCCGCAGGGTGAGCGCGTCGGGGTGGCCGGGGCCGCGCTCCCAGAGCCGGGGGCCGGGGCCGAGCGCGTTGAGCAGCAGGGTGGCGAGGTCGGGCCAGCGTTCGCGCTGGGCGGCGGCCTGCCGGATGCGGACGGCCGTGTGGTGCCGTTCGGCGCTCTCCTCGGGCGGTTCGGCGCTGGAGCGGCCGAGCCGCAGCGAGAGCAGGCCGCGGCCGCGCCCGGCGGGCGGTTCGGGGGCGGCCGGCGGTTCGACGGCGGGCGGCGCTGGGCGGACCGGGGCGGGGGCGGAGAGCCGGAGGTGGCCGTGGCCGTCGGGCAGCGCGGCGCGGCCGGGTGCCCCGGAGGTGTCCCGGGGGTCCGGGGCGGTGACGCGCAGGGTGGTCTCGCCGATCCGCAGCAGCGCGGTGCCGTCGAGCGGGACGGCCTCCTCGGGCGCGCCGGGCGGGACGATCCGGCCGTCGACGGTGGTCCCGTTGGTGGAGCCGAGGTCGCGGACGGTCACCGTGCCGTCCTCGGCGAGGTGCAGGGCGAGGTGGAGCCGGGAGACGTCCGGGTCGTCGACCGGGACGTCGGCCTCGCCGGAGCGGCCGACCCGGATCTCCCGGCCGTGCAGGCGGTGCACCCCGCCGGCGTCCGGCCCGCCGACGACGCGCAGCTCGGCGGCGGCCGGGGTGTCGTCCGGGTCCTCGGCGGTCGGGTCCGGCTCGTTGAGGGAGAGGACGGCGCCGTCCAGCAGCGGGGGGTGACCGAGCAGCGTGTGCTCGTCCACCCGCTGGGTCCCCGCGTACAGGTGCACATGGGTGGCGGCCCGCGGTCCGCGCACGCCGACGGCGCCCGCGAGGGCGCCCGCGAGGGAGCCGAGCGCGGTGCCGACGGGCGCGGTGACCAGCACGTCCACGTAGGGGATGGCGGAGCCGGCGGCTGCCGGGCCGCTGCGCGGTCGGAGGACGGTCAGCCGGATCTGCATCTCGCCCGCGGTCCCTTCTGCTGGTGTGACGCCTTGTGCCGCTGCCTCGGGCCGCCACGGGGGTGCGGGGGTGGCCGCGACACCGCTTGGGCCACAAGAGTGGCGAGTGTCATCCTGCCATCCGTCACGGACAGTCCGCGCACCGTACCGGATTTGACGATCTTGCGATCATGGCCATGGTGGAGGCGACGGGGAATCAGGTCAACCGGCGCCCGGAAGGGCAGACCCCGCGGCCCCCGCGGAACCGCCCGCGCACGCTCCGGGTCTTCCCTTGGGGGATGTCCCCCAACCCGGGCGAACGCCCCTGCCGGTCGCCTCAAAAACGGGAACGGACCCCGTTAGAGTGGCCGGAAACACGGGCCCGGCAGGCTCACCGCACCGGCGGAGGAGCGCCCCGCGCGGGCGGCACGGCGAGGAGTGCGACAGGTGCGGCCAGTCGGCAGCAAGTATCTGCTGGAGGAGACCCTCGGACGAGGGGCCACCGGCACCGTCTGGCGCGGCCGGGTCCGCGCCGACGTCGAGGTGCCCGGCAGCGCGCCCGGGCAGCTGGTGGCGATCAAGGTCCTGCGCGAGGAGCTCGCCGCCGACCCGGACGTGGTGATGCGCTTCCTGCGGGAGCGCTCGGTGCTGCTGCGGCTGACCCACCCGAACATCGTCAAGGTCCGCGACCTGGTCGTCGAGGGCGAGCTGCTGGCCCTGGTGATGGACCTCGTGGACGGCCCGGACCTGGCCCGCTACCTCCGCGAGCAGGGCCCGTTCAGCCCGATCGCGGGCGCCCTGCTGATGGCCCAGGTCGCCGACGCGCTGGCGGCCAGCCACGCGGACGGCATCGTGCACCGCGACCTCAAGCCGGCCAACGTGCTGCTCGCCACCGCCGTCGTCGACGCGACCGAGCAGATGCACCCGATGCTGACCGACTTCGGCATCGCCCGGCTCGCCGACTCCCCGGGCATCACCCGCAGCCACGAGTTCGTCGGCACCCCCGCGTACGTCGCGCCGGAGTCCGCCGAGGGCCGCCCGCAGACCTCCGCGGTGGACGTCTACGGCGCCGGGATCATGCTGTACGAGCTGGTCACCGGCCGCCAGCCGTTCCAGGGCGACAACCCGCTGGCCATCCTGCAGGCGCACCTCGCCCAGGAGCCGCAGCGGCCGTCCACGATGCCGGAGCCGCTCTGGACGGTGATCGAGCGCTGTCTGCGCAAGGACCCGGCGCAGCGGCCGAGCGCGGTGTCGCTGGCGGGCGCCCTGCGGGTGGTCGCGGCCGGGGTGGGCGTGCACGCCTCGCCGGCGGCGGTGGACGCGGCGATCGCCGTCGGCGGGCTGCTCCTGCCGGACCCGCAGCCGGCCGCCGTGCCGGGCGCGCCGGTGGGGGTGCCCGGACTGTCGGCGGACGCGCCGTTCGGCGCCGAGGACCGCACCCAGGTGCTCCCGGCCGGCCACCCCGGTCACCCCGGTCAGCAGCCCGGCCAGCCCGGCCAGCAGTACGACCCGGCGGCCGCGACCCGGGTGATGGGCACCCAGCCGCCCCCGTTCGACCCGGCGGCGACCCGGGTGATGCCGCCCGCCGCCGTGCCGCCGCCCCCGCCCGGCCCGCCGCAGGCCGAGACCCCGCACCCCTGGCAGACCCAGCTGCGGGCGGCCCGGGACCGCAACCAGCAGACCGAGATCGCCTACTTCGGGCCCGAGGACTTCGAGGCCCCGCCGGTCGCCCCGCCGCCCTTCCAGGCGGGCCAGGGCGGCCAGCCCGGCCACCCGCCGCAGGGCTACCAGCAGCCCGGCCAGTACCCGGGGCAGCACCAGGGCCAGCAGCACCAGGGCCGGCAGCAGCCGGGCGGCTACCGGCAGGCCCCGCCGCCCGGATACGCCCAGCGCCCGCCGGTCGCCCCGCCGCCCTACCAGGCAGGCCGGCCGGGCCGCCCCGGGCAGGGCGAGGGCAGCCCGCAGCCGCCCGGCGGCTACAACCAGCCCCCGGCCGCGCCCGCCGGGCGCCGGCCCGCGCCCGCCCCGCAGCACCCGGCCCCGCAGCAGGCGGCCCCCGCCGCCCCGCCGCGCCGGGCCGAGCCGCCCGCGCCGCAGCACCGCGAACCCCCGCAGCGCCGCGCCGAGCCGCCCCGCGAGGCACCCCGGGAGGCCCCGCGCCGCGAGCCGCGCCCGCGCAGCCGCAACCGGATGTACATCCCGGGCCTGGGCTGTCTGAAGGGCTGCCTGATGGTGCTGCTGGTGCTGGCACTGGCCGCGGCGGCGCTGTGGAACTTCACCCCGCTGCCGGAGTACTGGGCCAACGTCCAGGACTGGTTCTCCAGCGCCAAGGACTGGGTGACGGACCTGTTCGGCAGCGCGAAGAACTGACGGGCACACAGGAACGGCGGATCCCGGGGGGCTTGCGAATGAGGGTGCGACACACGTCCGGACGCCCGGCGGCGGCGGGCCTGCTGCTCGCCGTCGTGGCGGCGCTGCTGCCGGCCGGTCCGGCGGTGGCGGCGCCGACCCCGCACTGCGGCCGGTACGAGACGGTGCCGGTGGCCGGCGGTCGGTACGTGGTGGACAACAACGCCTACGGCCCGGGGACGAACACCTGCCTGGCCACCGACGGCGGCCCCGGGTTCACCGTGCACTCCTCGGACGCCGCCGCGAGCCCGCCGGCCGGACCGGTCGCCTACCCGGAGATCTTCGACGGCTGCCACTGGAACACCTGCTCCACCGGCAGCGCGCTGCCGCTGCGCGTCTCCGAGCTGGGGCGGGCGACCAGCAGCTGGTCCACCACGCTGCCCGCCGCGGGCGACTTCAACGTGGCCTACGACCTGTGGTTCCACACCACCCCGGCCACCCCCGAGGCCAACGGCCAGCCGGACGGGGCCGAGCTGATGATCTGGCTGGACCGCCGTCCGGCCGGGTCCGGTCCCACCGGTTCCACCGCGTACGTCGGCGGGACCGGCTGGACCAGCTGGCAGCTCACCATCGCCGCCAACGGCCGGCAGTGGCCGATGGTCGCCTACCAGGCGCGGACCCCGGTCGACTCGGTCACCGACCTCGACCTGCGGGCCTTCGTCCGGGACGCGGTGGCCCGCGGCGTGGTCAGGCCGGAGTGGTACCTGGTCTCGATCGAGGCGGGCTTTGAGCTCTGGAGCGGCGGTGCGGGCCTGCGGACCGACTCCTTCGCCACCGACGTCCGCCCGGGGCGCCCGACCGGCCCGGTCGGCGCGCCCGGCGGCCACTGCCTCGCCGACCTGCCCGGGAGCGTGGCGGACGGCCCGGAGCCGGTCGCGCTGCTCGCCTGCGACGGCTCGCCCGGGCAGCAGTGGAGCGTGGAGACCGACGGCACGCTGCGGCACGCCGGCAAGTGCCTGGGCACCGACGGCAACGCGGCCTCGCTCAACCCCTGCAACGGTTCGCCGTACCACGTCTGGCTGGTCGGCCTGGCCGGCGCGCTCTGGAACCAGGGCGCCGAGGGCTGCCTGCGCGACCCCGCGGCCGGGGCCGCGCCGGGCGGCGGCGCCGACCTGGCCGGCTGCGACGGGTCGGCGGGGCAGCGCTGGACGCTGCCGGCCGAGGTGGTCTGACGGGGAGCCCGGAGCCGCCCCCGTCGGCAGGATTGACGCTTTGTCGACAATTCACGGGATTTCCCGCCGCCCAGCACCGGCCGAGCGGCCCCAGGAGGCCCGCGGAAGGCGTCCGGGCGCGTAGGTTGGTCGCTGTTGTCCCGCCCCACCGAGTGCTCCGGACCCTCCCGGAGCGCTCCCGCCGCCCACGGAGCAGCATTGGCACGCAAGATCGGCAGCCGCTACACCGTCCACCAGGTGATCGGCCGGGGCTCGGCCGGGACGGTCTGGCTCGGCGAGGGCCCGGACGGTCCGGTCGCGGTCAAGCTGCTGCGCGAGGACCTGGCCGCCGACCAGGTGCTGGTCGGGCGCTTCGTCCAGGAACGCGCCGCGCTCACCAGCCTCGACCACCCCCGGGTGGTCGGCGTGCGCGACATGGTCGTCGACGGCAGCGACCTCGCCCTGGTGATGGAGCTGGTCCAGGGCACCGACCTGCGCTCCCGGCTGGAGCGCGACGGCGCGCTGCCCCCGCAGCTCGCCGCCTCGGTCATCGCGGACGTCGCCGACGGCCTGGCCGCCGCCCACGCGGCCGGCATCGTGCACCGGGACGTCAAGCCCGAGAACGTGCTGCTCGACCTCGCCGCCGCCCCCGGCCCCGGCGGCGCCCCGCGCGCCAAGCTGACCGACTTCGGCGTGGCCCGGCTGGTCGACGCCCCGCGCCGCACCCGCGCCACCCGGATCATCGGCACCCCCGACTACCTCGCCCCCGAGATCATCGAGGGCCTGGAGCCGCGCGCCGCCGTCGACATCTACGCCCTCGCCACCGTGCTGTACGAGCTGCTGGCCGGCTTCACCCCGTTCGGCGGCGGCCACACCGGCGCGGTGCTGCGCCGGCACGTCACCGAGCAGGTGCCGCCGATCCCCGGCCTGCCCGACGGCCTGTGGCGGATCATCGCCGAGTGCCTGGCCAAGGCCCCGGCCTCCCGGCTGCGCGCCGCCGAGCTGGCCGCCCGGCTGCGCGAGCAGCTGCCGGCCCTGGCCGGGCTGCCGGTGCTGGCCGTCCCGCAGCAGGGCCGGGCGCCCGCCGAGGAGCAGCTGACCCCGGGCGAGGCGGTGTACGCCGAGGTGGACGCCGCCCCCGGCACCCACAAGCGCCGCCGCGGCCCGGCCGTCCCGCTGGTGCCCGGGGTGGCCCCGGACTCCACCCGGGACACCCACACCAGCCTGCGCCGTCCCTCCGCGCACGAGCTGGCCTCCTACGCGGCCGAGTCGCGGGCCCAGCGCACCACCCCGGGCGCGGTCCACCGCCGGGACCGCCAGGCGCTGCTGCGCCGGCGCCGGGTGCTGGCCGTGCTGCTGGCCGTGGTCCTGCTGCTGGCCGGCGCCGCCGCGGCCTGGACCGCCTTCGCCGCCACCGCCCCGGACGCCGGGCCCGGCCCCCGTCCGACCGGCGTGTCGGGCGCCCCGAGGGCGCCCTAGCGGCGCGCCCGGGGCCCCTCGGCGGCCCGCTCCGGGAGCCCGCGGGGCCCCCGACGCACCCGGGGTCGTCATGAGCACCCCGGGAACCATTACCCTGGGGGCGTGGCAGCCGTCGATCCTTCCGAAGAGCTCAAGAACCTCGAAACGACCATGGGGTCGATCGAGGCCGTCCTCGACCTGGACAAGATCCGGGCCGACATCGCGCGTCTGGAGGAGGAGGCAGCCGCCCCCGACCTGTGGGACGACCTCGCGAACGCCCAGAAGGTGACCAGCAGGCTCTCCTTCCTCCAGGGCGAACTGCGCAGGGTCGAGGGCCTCCGCGGCCGCATCGACGACCTGGGCGTCCTGTTCGAGCTGGCCGAGGCCGAGGACGACGCGGACACCCGCGCCGAGGCCGAGACCGAGCTGGTGGCCGTCGCCAAGGCGGTCGAGGAGCTGGAGGTCCGCACCCTCCTGTCGGGCGAGTACGACGCCCGCGAGGCGCTGATCAACATCCGCGCCGAGGCCGGCGGCGTGGACGCCGCCGACTTCGCCGAGCAGCTGATGCGCATGTACCTGCGCTGGGCCGAGCGGCACGGGTACCCCACCGAGGTGTACGACACCTCGTACGCGGAGGAGGCCGGCATCAAGTCCGCGACCTTCACCGTCAAGGCCCCCTACGCCTACGGCACCCTCTCGGTCGAGCAGGGCACCCACCGCCTGGTCCGCATCTCCCCGTTCGACAACCAGGGCCGCCGGCAGACCTCGTTCGCCGGCGTCGAGGTGCTCCCGGTCGTCGAGCAGTCCGACCACGTCGACATCGACGAGTCGGACCTGCGCATCGACGTCTACCGCGCCTCCGGCCCCGGCGGCCAGGGCGTCAACACCACCGACTCGGCGGTGCGCATCACGCACATCCCGACCGGCATCGTGGTCTCCTGCCAGAACGAGCGCTCGCAGATCCAGAACAAGGCGTCCGCGATGAACGTCCTCCAGGCCAAGCTGCTGGAGCGGCGCCGCCAGGAGGAGAAGGCGGCGATGGACGCGCTCAAGGACAGCGGCAGCTCCTGGGGCAACCAGATGCGTTCCTACGTGCTGCACCCGTACCAGATGGTCAAGGACGTCCGCACCGAGTTCGAGGTCGGCAACCCGCAGGGCGTGCTGGACGGCGACATCGACGGTTTCATCGAGGCCGGCATCCGGTGGAGGAAGCAGCGGGAGACCGCCGCGCAGTAGTCCGCGGTCGCCCGCGGTCCGCACAGGACATACGGCAGGGCCCCCGACCGGTCAACCGGTCGGGGGCCCTGCCCGTTCGTGCGGTTCTCGCCGTTCGTACGTCTTACGGCTCAGGCCAGCGCCTGCCGCGCGATCAGTGCCACCGCGAGCAGTCCGGCCAGCACGGCCAGCAGCATCGCGGGGGAGAGCGCGGCGAACAGCCCCTGCTGCTCCTGCAGCCGGGCCCGGGTGGCACGGCAGGCGGGGCAGCGGCCCTCGCTGACGCGGCCGTTGCAGTGGGCGCACACCAGATGGTCGCAGGTCATGCGATCTCCTCCTCGCTGCTACTGCAAACGCACCGGACCGGGCCTTGGTTCCTTCTCTTGCCCTGTGCGGCGGAGCGGTCGGGCCCGACCGCACCCTCCACTGTGCCAGGTTCCCGGCGTTCCGGCCCCCGGGCTGTGAGATGGCTCCCAATTTTCGGGGCATATCCGGGCATTTTCCCCCAGTTCCGTGCGGCTGTCGAGGCCCGAACCTGCGGGCCGGGCGCCCGTTCGCGTATGGTCCCAAGCCGGGAGCGGCCGTTCCGCTCCCCTCGCCCGCCCCGGGCCGGGCATGCCGAGGGGCGGACCGACCCAGGACTGGCGCCGCCTAGGATGGCCTCCGTGATGCAGCCGTGATCAGATTCGACAACGTCTCCAAGACCTATCCCAAGCAGAACCGTCCCGCCCTGGACAACGTCTCGCTGGAGATCGAGAAGGGTGAGTTCGTCTTCCTGGTCGGCTCGTCCGGCTCGGGCAAGTCCACCTTCCTGCGCCTGTGCCTGCGCGAGGAGCGCCCCAGCAGCGGCGAGGTGCACGTGCTGGGCAAGGACCTGGGCAAGCTGTCCAACTGGAAGGTGCCGCACATGCGCCGCCAGCTGGGCACCGTCTTCCAGGACTTCCGCCTGCTTCCCAACAAGACGGTCGCGCAGAACGTCGCGTTCGCGCTGGAGGTCATCGGCAAGCCGAAGAGCGCCATCAACAAGGTGGTGCCCGAGGTGCTCGACCTGGTCGGCCTCGGCGGCAAGGAGGACCGCATGCCGGGCGAGCTGTCCGGTGGTGAGCAGCAGCGCGTGGCGATCGCCCGGGCGTTCGTCAACCGCCCGATGCTGCTGATCGCGGACGAGCCCACCGGCAACCTCGACCCGCAGAACTCGGTCGGCATCATGAAGCTGCTCGACCGGATCAACCGCACCGGCACCACCGTGCTGATGGCCACCCACGACCAGGCCATCGTCGACCAGATGCGCAAGCGCGTCATCGAGCTCGACAAGGGGCTGCTGGTCCGCGACCAGGCCCGCGGCGTCTACGGATACCAGCACTGACCACTCGGCGCTGACCCCGTGGGCCGCCCGCCCGCCTCGCCCGACCAGCAGTACCGACCCTGGAGTTGTTGAACGCATGCGCGCCCAGTTCGTCCTGTCGGAGATCGGTGTGGGTCTCCGCCGCAACCTGACGATGACCATCGCCGTCGTCGTCAGCGTCGCGCTCTCCCTCGCCCTCGCCGGTGCCTCCCTCCTGGTCCGCGACCAGGTCAACTCGATGAAGGGGTACTGGTACGACAAGGTCGAGGTGAGCATCTACTTCTGCACCAAGGCCGACGCCCGCAACTCGCCCCAGTGCGACAAGGGCGCGGCCACCGACCAGCAGATCGCCGACATCAAGACCCAGCTGGACAAGATGGACTCGGTGGTCCAGTCCTCGACCTTCGAGAACTCCGCCGAGGCGTACAAGCACTGGAAGGAGATGAACCCGGACAACCCGCTCATCTCCGTCCTCGGCCCGGAGGCCATCCCGCAGTCCTGGCGGGTCAAGCTCAAGGACCCGACCAAGTACGACGTCATCCAGAGCGCCTTCGCCGGCAAGCCCGGCGTCAAGTCGGTCGAGGACCAGCGCAAGATCCTGGAGAACCTCTTCGGCCTGCTGAACGGCCTCCAGACGGCGGCCTTCGTCATCATGGTGCTGATGCTCTTCGTCGCCCTGCTGCTGATCGTCAACACCGTCCGGGTGTCGGCGTACAGCAGGCGGCGCGAGACCGGCATCATGCGCCTGGTCGGCGCCTCGAACTTCTACGTGCAGATGCCGTTCATCGCGGAGGCCGCGTTCTCCGCGCTGCTCGGCGCGGTGATGGCCTCCGGACTGCTGCTCGGCGGCCACTTCTTCGTCCAGAACTGGCTGGCCGAGCGGGTGCAGTTCATCCACTTCATCGGCCTGTCCTCGGTGCTGGCGGTGATACCGCTGCTGGTCGTGGTGGGTATGGGCATGGCCGGCATCGCGGCCTTCTTCACCCTCCGGAAGTACCTCAAGGTCTGAGGCCCCGAAACGCCCGGCGACCCGGGACGGCCCCGGACGGCACTGCGCCGTCCGGGGCCGTCGGCGTTCCGCCGCCGACCGTTGCGGGCCGCGGTGTCCCGGACACGCCCTAGACTCCGGTCCATGCCAGTCACTCCCCGCGCGGCGCGTCAGGTGGCCACCCTCAGCCTGGTGTTCGGTGCGGTCCTGCTGGCCGGGGCCGCCACCGGCGCCTGGGGCGAGTCCGGCACGACGCCGCGCCCGCCGTCGGCCGACACCGCCCGGCCCGCGGCCGCGACCATCGGCGCCGGCCAGGACCCGGCCGGCGCCGACCTCTCCGAGCAGCAGGCCGAGCACCTGATCGGCGCGACCGGCGACCGCTGGGGCGCGTACTACAGCGCCCAGGAGTACGCCGAGTTCAGCCAGGGCCTGGACGGCCGCTACCTCGGGGTGGGCCTGTCCGTGGGCCGCGGCGAGGACGGCGTCACCACCGTCTCCCAGGTGCAGCCCGCCGGCCCGGCCGCCGCCGCCGGCATCGCGGTCGGCGACCGGCTGCTGCGGATCGGGGAGGACGAGGCGGACCGGCTTCCGGTCACCGAGGTGGTCGCCCGGCTGCGCGGACGCGAGGGCGCCGAGCGGCAGCCCGGTTCGGAGGTCGTCCTGACCGTGCGGCGGGAGGAGGGCGAGGACCGCGAGGTCCGGCTGCGCCGGGCACTGCTGGACAGCCAGCAGGTGACCGTCGAGCACCTGGCCGGCGGGGCGGTGCGGATCGCCGTGCGGGCCTTCACCTCCGGCGTGGCCGAGCAGGTGCGCGCCGCCGCGCGCGCCGCGCGGGCCGGCGTGGTGCTCGACCTGCGCGGCAACTCCGGCGGACTGGTCGACGAGGCCGCCGGCACCGCCGGGGTCTTCCTGGACGGCGGCCCGGTCGGCTCGTACCAGGACCGCGGCGGCACCCGGGAGCTGACCGCCCCGCCCGGCGGCGACCAGCGCACCCCGCTGGTGGTGCTGGTCGACGGCGGCACGATGAGCGCCGCCGAACTGCTCACCGGCGCCCTGCAGGACCGCGGCCGGGCCGTGGTGGTGGGCGGGCGCACCTTCGGCAAGGGCACCGTCCAGCAGCCCAGCCGGCTCGCCGACGGCGCGGTGCTGGAGCTGACCGTCGGCCGCTACTACACCCCGGCCGGCCGCTCCCCGGAGGGCACCGGACTGGCCCCGGACGTCCCGGCGGACGCCTCCGAGGACGCCGCCGCGCTCGCCCTGCGGGTGCTGGCCGGTCTCGGCAGCCGCGCGTAAA
Source organism: Kitasatospora sp. NPDC001527 (assembly GCF_040298605.1). Taxonomy (NCBI): domain Bacteria; kingdom Bacillati; phylum Actinomycetota; class Actinomycetes; order Kitasatosporales; family Streptomycetaceae; genus Kitasatospora; species Kitasatospora sp. NPDC001527. Next base: position 46,099 of record NZ_JBEPAM010000014.1, read on the forward strand.
GGGGCTGCTCGGCACCGGGTGGAGGTGCGAGAATGACCGCGCTATGGCAAAGGAAACCGGACACAAGCTGATCGCGCAGAACAAGAAGGCGCGACACGAGTACACCATCCTCGACACCTACGAGTGCGGTCTCGTGCTCACCGGCACGGAGGTGAAGTCACTGCGCGAGGGGCGGGCCAACCTGGTCGACGGCTACGCCTACATCCAGAACCACGAGGCGTGGATCGACAACGTCTTCATCCCCGAGTACACCCAGGGGACGTGGACCAACCACGCGGCGCGGCGCAAGCGTAAGCTGCTGCTGCACAAGCTGGAGATCCGCAAGATCGAGACGAAGGTCCGGGACGCCGGCCACACCCTCGTCCCGCTCTCGCTGTACTTCAAGGACGGCCGGGTGAAGCTCGAACTGGCGCTCGCGGTCGGCAAGAAGCTCTACGACAAGCGGCAGACCCTGCGCGAGAAGCAGGACACCCGTGAGGCGGCGCGCGCGGTGGCGGCCGCCCGGCGGCGCCAGCGTTAATCGGCTGGCCCTCGCTGGTCGCCTCGCGTACCATGGGGCCCAGCACCACGGACGGCCCGCCGTCCGCGCTGTTTCTCAACAAAACATGGGGATGATCGGTTTCGACAGGGGATGTTGAAACAGGGGAAGCGAGCCGAGGAACGCGGCAATGATCTCGTTAACCACGTGTCGCAAAAAAATAATCGCCAACTCTAAGCGCGATTCCCAGCAGTTCGCTCTCGCTGCCTAATAAGCACCGATAGCGCTTGGGTGTCAGACCGGGGGGTTCCCGACCCGGACCCTGGCATAATCTAGGGAACTCAACCGTCCGCCCGGGCTGCGGGGGTGGATGGGAAATCAAACAGCAGCTGGGCCTGTTGGCGGCTTGTCCGCGTGACCGCCAGGGCCGAGAAAAGCACAGCGGACTGCGCTCGGAGAAGCCCTGAATTAACTCCACTGGACCCGGGTTCGATTCCCGGCATCTCCACCACCCCATGTTCACAGTGAAGGCCGTCCACCGCGTTGCGGAGGGCGGCCTTCACGTTTCCCCCGGCCGGGGCGTAGGATCGTCCGTCCGCTCGTTTCCCGGAGCCGGATTCCGCCGCAACCACCGAGGCCATGCAGAGCAACACGGACACCAGCACCACGGACACCACCGCCACCGACCACGAGACCGTGCGCGAGCGCGAGATCGCCGGTGAGCAGCGTCACCTCGACACGGTCTACCACCGCCTGGAGGAGAAGCTCGCCGAGGCCGAGTACATCCTGGAGGACGCCGCCAAGCGGGTGCACGTCGGCACCCCCGGCGCACTCGCCGAGCGCGACGCCCAGGTGTACCGGGCCGGCGCCCATCTCCAGCGGCTCAACAACGAGTTCGAGGACTTCCTGTTCGGCCGCATCGACCTCCAGCGGGCCGACGCGCCGGAGGAGCACGGCATCCCCTCCGACACCCCGCTCGACCCGGCCGACCCGGAAGTCGCCGAGACCCTGCACATCGGCCGGCTCGGGGTGCTGGACGCGGAGTACGGCCCACTGGTGATCGACTGGCGGGCGCCCGCCGCGGCGCCGTTCTACCGCTCCACCCCGCTGGAGCCCGGCCGGGTCATCCGCCGCCGGGTGATCCGCTCCAAGGGCCGCAAGGTGATCGGCGTCGAGGACGACCTGCTGCGTCCCGACCTCGCCCCCACCCTGGACGGCGAGGAACTCGCGGTGGTCGGCGACGGCGCGCTGATGGCCTCGCTCGGCCGCGCCCGCAGCCACTCGATGCGCGACATCGTCTCCTCCATCCAGAAGGAGCAGGACGAGGTGATCCGCGCCGCCGCGGCCGGCGCCACCCTCGTCACCGGCGGCCCCGGCACGGGCAAGACCGCCGTCGCGCTGCACCGGGCGGCCTTCCTGCTCTACCAGGACCGCCGCCGGTACGCCGGGGGCATCCTGGTGGTCTCGCCGACCCCGCTGCTGGTCTCCTACACCGAGGGCGTGCTGCCCTCGCTCGGCGAGGAGGGCCAGGTCGCCATCCGCGCGGTCGGCTCGCTGGTCGACGGCATCGAGGCCGGCACCTACGACACGCCCGAGGTGGCCCGGATCAAGGGCTCGGCCCGGATGGTCCAGCTGCTGCGCCGGGCCGCCCGGGCGGCGCTGGAGCTGGGCGCCCCGCAGGAGCTGAAGGTGGTCGCCCGCGGTGAGGTGCTGAAGCTGGACGCGGGCCGGCTCAAGGCGGTGCGCGGCAACGTCATCGGCTCCGGCGGCACCCCGCTCAACCTGCTGCGCCCGCGCGCCCGCCGGCTGCTGCTGGACGCGCTCTGGCAGGAGGCCACCCGCCACCTGCCCCGGCCCGCCGACCACTACGCCCGTGAGCAGCGCCAGGAGGAGAAGGAGTCCTTCGACGAGTACGTCTCCGACGAGGCGCCGTTCCTGGACTTCCTGGACGCCTGGTGGCCCGCGGTCACCCCGCGCCGGGTGCTGGGCACGCTGAAGCAGTCCCGGCACACCAACCGGATCGCCCGGCGCGCGGTGACCCCGGAGGAGGCGAAGCTGCTGGCGGGGTCCTGGCGGCACCTGTCGGGCCGCGGCGAGGGCGCGCTCTCGGCGCACGACGTGGCGCTGGTGGACGAGCTGCAGGTACTGCTCGGCGAGCCGGCCCGCCCGAAGGTCCGCGAGGTGGACGCGGTGGACCTGCTGAGCGGCCTGGACGAGGTCACCACCTTCGCCGACCGCTCCGCCCGGCAGCGGGAGAGGGTGCCCGTCGAGCGCGTCGAGTACGCGCACGTGATCGTCGACGAGGCGCAGGACCTCACCCCGATGCAGTGGCGGATGATCGGCCGCCGCTCCCGGACGGCCACCTGGACCATCGTCGGCGACCCGGCGCAGTCCTCCTGGCCGTTCCCCGGGGAGGCGCAGGCCGCCCTGGACGAGGTGCTGTCCGGCAAGCCCCGGCGCCGCTTCACGCTGACCGTGAACTACCGCAACCCGGCCGAGATCGCCGAGGTGGCGGCCAAGGTGCTGGCGCTGGCCGCGCCGGGCACGCCGTCGCCGAGCGCGGTGCGGCACGTCGGCGTCGAGCCGCGCTTCGCGGCCGTCACCGACCCTTCGCCGGAGGCCTTCGGCGCGGCCGCCCGGGCCGAGCTGGAGCGGCTGCTGGGCGAGGTGGACGGCACGGTGGCCGTGGTGGTGCCGATGGACCGGCGGGCCGAGGCGGCGGGCTGGGCCGAGGGGCTGGGCGGGCGCGTGGTGGCGCTGGGCAGCCTGGAGGCCAAGGGCCTGGAGTACGACGCGACCGTGGTCGCCGACCCGACCGGGATCGCCGGGGAGTCCGAGGCGGGCCTGCGGGTGCTGTACGTGGCACTCACCCGGGCGACCCAGCGGCTGACCGTGCTGTCCGGACCGGACGACCTGCCGGACGCGGCCGGGGTCCCCGCGCTGCTGCGCGACCGAGCGCGCCGCTGACGGTCCGTACGGCCGGCCCCGCCCGGGGCCGGCCGTACGCCGTCACCCGGTGCGACCACGGCGAAGGCCCCCCACCCGGAGGGTGAGGGGCCTTCAGAAGCTACGACACCGACCCGCCATGCTCGCCTCGCGGCAAGTGGTCCCTCGAAGGGACGAAGGTTGGGCCCGGGGGCTTGGATCGAGCCGGTGTCCCGTCCAATGTAACGCATCGGGCGGCGGAGGCAAGAAGTTGTCGGGTCCGCACACTCAATGAACGATATTTCTGACTACGCCCGGATTGGTGCGACCATCGAGAGCTAGCATGCGCAAGCGAGGTCTTCAACAAGCTGTTGAACTCGCGGACGGACGGACGGAAGAAGGAACGTCGATGGCGACGGTGCCCAGTGTCTCGAACTCGATCACGGTGCGGCTGGAGGTGCCGGCCAGAGGCAACGCCGTCAGTGCGATCACCACGGCGGTGGAGTCCTCCGGGGGCTCGGTGACCGGCCTCGACGTGACCGCCTCCGGCCTGGAGGCGCTGCGGATCGACGTGACGGTGGCCGCCTCCTCGGTGGCGCACGGCGAGGAGATCGTCGAGAAGCTCCGGGCGATCGACGGCGTCACCATCGGCAAGGTCTCGGACCGTACGTTCCTGATGCACCTCGGCGGCAAGATCGAGATGTCCTCGAAGCTGCCGATCCGCAACCGTGACGACCTCTCGATGATCTACACCCCGGGTGTCGCCCGGGTCTGCATGGCGATCGCCGAGAACCCCGAGGACGCCCGCCGCCTCACCATCAAGCGCAACAGCGTCGCCGTGGTCACCGACGGCTCCGCCGTGCTGGGCCTGGGCAACATCGGCCCGGCCGCCGCGCTGCCGGTCATGGAGGGCAAGGCGGCCCTGTTCAAGCGCTTCGCCGGGATCGACGCCTGGCCGATCTGCCTGGACACCCAGGACACCGACGAGATCGTGGCCATCGTCAAGGCGATCGCCCCGGGCTTCGCCGGCATCAACCTGGAGGACATCTCCGCGCCGCGCTGCTTCGAGATCGAGGCCCGGCTGCGCGAGGCCCTGGACATCCCGGTCTTCCACGACGACCAGCACGGCACCGCGATCGTGGTGCTGGCGGCGCTGATGAACGCGCTCAAGGTGGTCGGCAAGGAGATCGCCGACATCCGGGTGGTGATGTCGGGCGCCGGCGCCGCCGGCACCGCGATCCTCAAGCTGCTGATGGCGGCCGGCGTCGAGCACGCCACCGTCGCGGACGTGAAGGGCGTCGTCCACGAGGGCCGCGAGGACCTCAACGACAGCCTGCGCTGGATCGCCGAGCACACCAACCGCTCGGGCCGCACCGGCAGCCTCAAGGAGGCCGTGGCCGGCGCCGACGTCTTCATCGGCGTCTCCGCCCCGAACGTGCTGGACGGCGACGACCTGGCCACCATGGCCGAGGACGCCATCGTCTTCGCGCTGGCCAACCCGGACCCGGAGGTCGACCCGGCGGTGGCCCGGCAGACCGCCGCGGTGGTCGCCACCGGCCGCAGCGACTTCCCCAACCAGATCAACAACGTGCTGGTCTTCCCCGGCGTCTTCCGCGGCCTGCTGGACGCCCAGAGCCGCACCGTCAACACCGAGATGATGATCGCCGCCGCGCGTGCGCTGGCCGCCACCGTCGGCGACGACGAGCGCAACCCGAACTACATCATCCCCAGCGTGTTCCACAAGGACGTCGCCAAGACCGTCGCCGCCGCCGTCCGGGAGGCCGCCCTGGCCGCCGCCTCGGAGGCGCCCGCGCCGTCCCGTCCGACCCCGGGCATCGTCGGCACCCTCGACACCGCCTCCTTCCCCGCCGTGAAGCTCTGACGCCGGGCCCCTGCGCCGGGCCCGGCGTCACGCCTCCGCGGCGGCCGGCCGCGATGTGTCGCGGATCGGTCAAATGTCCGATTAGCGGTCGTACCCGCCCGTTCCCGCCCCGAACCCTTGCGACACAAGGGCGAGGGGCGTGTTTGGGCTTGTCGGACCTAGGGCGTACGGTAGCCCTGCACGGGTCAGGCGTGTCCGACAAGTACGGAACGTCCCCCCGGTCCTCCGGCGCGTCGTCCCGACCGCCGCCCGCGCCCGGTCCGCCGGAGCCGACGGAGCGTCACACCTCCGGCGGGCGGGCACTGTTCGGGTGGTGGCGCCGGGGCTCGATTGGCATTCTCGGGGCCGGTCGGGGCAGGATTCGTATCCGGGCAGGCAGGCGGGCCTTCGAGGGCACGGCGCGCGGCACTGGGTGCGGACCCGGCTCGCGACCACGCATTGCCTGCATGAGCACAGTGTGCGGACCTGCGGCCCATCCGGGTGCCCCCGGTGGGAGCACCGATGGGCCCCCGCACACCGCAAGCGAACAGACCACAGGAGTACACATGAACCGCAGTGAGCTGGTGGCCGCGCTGTCCGAGCGCGCCGAGGTGACCCGCAAGGACGCCGACGCCGTTCTGGCCGCCTTCGCCGAGATCGTCGGCGAGGTCGTCGCCAAGGGCGACGAGAAGGTCACCATCCCCGGTTTCCTGACCTTCGAGCGCACCCACCGTGCCGCTCGCACCGCCCGCAACCCGCAGACCGGCGAGCCGATCCAGATCCCCGAGGGCTACAGCGCCAAGGTCAGCGCCGGCTCCAAGCTGAAGGAAGCCGCCAAGGGCGCCTGAACCACCCCTTGAACGCCCGAGAGGCCGGGCCCCCGTCGCGGGGGCCCGGCCTCTCGTCGTCGCGCCGGGGGCGCCGGGGCGCCGGTCAGGCGCCGACCAGCTCCTCGCTGGCCTGCTCGCTCGGCAGCTCGACGTGGGCGCCGAGGTCGCGCAGCTTGTCCATGAAGTTCTCGTAACCGCGGTTGATCAGGTCGATGCCGTGCACGGTCGAGGTGCCCTCGGCCGCCAGCGCCGCGATCAGGTACGAGAAGCCGCCGCGCAGGTCCGGGATGACCAGCTCGGAGCCGATCAGCTTGGACGGGCCGGAGACCACCGCGGAGTGCAGGAAGTTGCGGGCGCCGAAGCGGCAGGGGGTGGCGCCCAGGCACTCGCGGTAGAGCTGGATGTGCGCGCCCATCTGGTTGAGCGCGCCGGTGAAGCCCAGACGCGACTCGTACACCGTCTCGTGCACGATGGACAGGCCGGTCGCCTGGGTCAGCGCGACCACCAGCGGCTGCTGCCAGTCGGTCTGGAAGCCGGGGTGCACGTCGGTCTCCAGGGCGATCGCCTTGAGCTCCCCGCCCGGGTGCCAGAACCGGATGCCCTCGTCGTCCACCTCGAAGGCGCCGCCGACCTTCCGGAAGGTGTTGAGGAAGGTCATCATCTCCAGCTGGCGGGCGCCGCGCACGTAGATGTCGCCCTTGGTGGCCAGCGCCGCGCAGGCCCAGGAGGCCGACTCCAGCCGGTCCGGCAGCGCGCGGTGGTTGTAGCCGTTCAGCTCGTCCACACCGGTGATCAGGATGGTGCGGTCGGTGCCCATCGAGATGATCGCGCCCATCTTCTGCAGCACGCAGATGAGGTCGACGATCTCCGGCTCGATGGCGGCGTTGCGCAGCTCGGTGACGCCCTCGGCGAGCACCGCGGTGAGCAGCACCTGCTCGGTCGCGCCGACCGAGGGGTAGGGCAGCTCGATCCTGGTGCCGCGCAGCCGCTGCTGGGCGACCAGGTAGGTGCCCTGCGGGTGCTTCTCGATGGTGGCGCCGAACTGGCGCAGCACCTCGAAGTGGAAGTCGACCGGACGGCCGCCGATGTCGCAGCCGCCCAGGCCCGGGATGAAGGCGTGGCCGAGGCGGTGCAGCAGCGGGCCGCAGAAGAGGATCGGGATGCGCGAGGAGCCGGCGTGCGCGTCGATGTCGGCGACGTTGGCGCTCTCCACGTGCGAGGGGTCGAGGATCAGCTCGCCCTCCTCGTCGCCGGTGCGCACGGTCACGCCGTGCAGCTGGAGCAGCCCGCGGACCACCTTGACGTCGCGGATGTCCGGGACGTTGCGCAGTCTGCTGGGACCCTGGCCGAGCAGCGCGGCGACCATGGCCTTGGGCACCAGGTTCTTCGCACCGCGGACGCGGATCTCGCCTTCGAGCGGGTTTCCGCCGTGGACCAGCAGGACGTCGTCGGTCATCGTTCTCGCAATCCGGGGTGCCAGAGGAGTGGGTGGGGCTCGGCGACGAGCCATGCGGTGGAACGGTTGCACGGGCGCGTCGGGCCCCCGGCGTGACCGAATCGGCACCGTGGACGGGCGTCCACCACCAGTAGATGGTAGTGGTCGTGCCGATGGTTCCCGTGAGCCTCTCCCGTGATGGTGCTCTCCCCGGGGCCCGCGGCGCGCGCCGGTGCGTCCGTACGGGTGTTCGCGGCCGGTGCCCGGCCCCGGGCGCGTCCGGTCCGCGGACGAACGGGATCCGACCGGCCCCCGGGCGCGCCGCCCCGCCGGTTCTCGGGTGTCCGCCGCCGGGGGTTCTGCGGGATCATGTGGACATGACGGCGGCCCATTCGCACGCAGGCCGGTCCCACACCGGCCGACTGCTCGTCGCGACGCCCGTGCTCACCGACCCGAACTTCGCCCGGGCGGTGGTGCTCCTCCTCGACCACGACGCCGAGGGGGCGCTCGGCGTGGTGCTGAACCGGCCGACCCCGGTCGAGGTCGGCAGCGTGCTGGACGGCTGGGGCGTCCTGGTCGGCCGCCCGGCGGTGGTGTTCCAGGGCGGGCCGGTGGCGCTGGACTCGGCGCTCGGCCTGGCGGTGGCGCCGGGGGAGCCGGGCACCGGGGAGCCGCTCGGCTGGCGCCGGGTGCACGGGGCGATCGGCCTGGTGGACCTGGAGGCGCCGCCCGAGGTGCTGGCCGGCGAGCTCGGCGCGCTGCGGATCTTCGCGGGGTACGCGGGCTGGTCGCCCGGGCAGCTGGAGTCGGAGATCTCCAGCGGCGCCTGGTACCTGGTGGACTGCGAGCCGGGGGACATCTCCAGTCCCGAGCCGGAGCGGCTCTGGCGGGCGGTGCTGCGCCGCCAGCGCGGCCCGATGGCCCTGCTGGCGAGCTACCCGGACGATCCGACGCTCAACTGAGGGACGCCGGGGCGGGCGGCCGGGACATGGCGCGCCGCCGTACTGGCCCGGTTTCGCGGGGCGCCCATAGACTTGGCACCCATGAGCACTCTTGAGCCCGAGCGCGGCCTCGGCACCGGCACCCTGGTCGAGCCCGTCCCGCAGGTGTCCCACGGGGACGGCGACCACGAGCGCTTCGCGCACTACGTCCAGAAGGACAAGATCATGGAGAGCGCCCTCTCCGGATCCCCGGTGGTGGCGCTCTGCGGCAAGGTGTGGGTGCCCGGGCGCGACCCGAAGAAGTACCCGGTCTGCCCGATGTGCAAGGAGATCTACGACGGCATCGGCAAGCCGCAGGGCGGCGACGACAAGGGCAAGTAGGCCGCCCGCGTTCCGCGCACCGCCGTTTTGCATAGCACCGCGATTCCGGGGTGGTCTATGCCAGTTCTCCGGGCCGGGGGCAGGATGGCGCAATGGACCTCATTCCCGCCCCCGTGAGTTCCGTCCGCCTCCCGGACCGGGACTTTCCGCTCGACCGGACCACCACCCTGACCGCGCCGCCGGAGCTGGCCGGGGCCGAACGGTGGCTGCGCTCCTCGCTGACCGCCGCCACCGGCCTCCCGCTCGCCCCCGGGCGGCCCGGCGAGGGTGTCGAACTGGTCCACGACGGCACGCTGGCCGGCGAGGCGTACCGGCTCTCGGTGCGCCCCGGCCACGCCGTGATCACCGCCGGCGGTCCGGCCGGCGCCCTGTGGGGCGCCCAGACGCTGCGCCGGCTGCTCGGTCCGGACGCCTACCGGCGGGCCCCGCTGCGCTCGGAGTGGGTGCTGCCCGGCGTGGACATCGAGGACGCCCCCCGGTTCGGCTGGCGCGGCGCGCTGCTGGACGTCGCCCGGCACTTCCTGCCCAAGTCCGACGTGCTGCGCTTCGTCGACCAGCTGTCCGCGCACAAGCTCAACGTGCTGCACCTGCACCTGACCGACGACCAGGGCTGGCGGGTGGAGATCAAGCGCTACCCGGCGCTCACCGAGAAGGCCTCCTGGCGCGAGCGCTCGATGGTCGGCTACCGGGCCGGCCAGCGCCGCGACGACCGCCCGCACGGCGGCTTCTACACCCAGGCCGACCTGCGCGAGATCGTCGCCTACGCGGCCGAGCGGGGCGTCACGGTGGTGCCCGAGATCGACCTGCCGGGTCACACCCAGGCCGCCGTGGCCGCCTACCCCGAGCTGGGCAACACCGACGTGGTGGACACCGCGGGGCTCGGCGTGTGGACCGACTGGGGCGTCAGCCACAACGTGCTCAACCCGTCCGAGGCGACCCTGCGGTTCTTCGAGGGGGTGCTGGAGGAGGTCCTGGAGCTCTTCCCGTCCGAGTTCATCCACCTCGGCGGCGACGAGTGCCCCAAGGAGCAGTGGAAGGACAGCGCCGCCGCGCAGGCGCGGATCCGCGAGCTGGGCCTGTCCAACGAGGACGAGCTGCAGAGCCACATCATCCGGCACTTCGACCGCTGGCTCGCCGAGCGCGGCCGCCGGCTGATCGGCTGGGACGAGATCCTGGAGGGCGGCCTGGCGCCCGGCGCCGCGGTGTCCTCCTGGCGCGGCTACGGCGGCGGGATCGCCGCCGCGCAGGCCGGGCACGACGTGGTGATGTGCCCGGAGCAGCACGTCTACCTGGACCACCGGCAGGCGCCGGGCGAGGACGAGCCGATCCCGGTCGGCTTCGTGCGCACCCTGGAGGACGTGTACCGGTTCGAGCCGGTGCCGGCCCAGCTCGACGAGGCCGCGGCCCGCCGGGTGATCGGCACCCAGGCCAACCTGTGGAGCGAGTTCATGGACAGCGCCCGGGACGTCGACTACCGGGCCTTCCCGCGGCTCGCGGCCTTCGCCGAGGTCGCCTGGTCGGCGCTGCCCGCCGACCCGGCCGCGCGCGACTTCGCCGGCTTCGAGCGGCGGATGGCCGGACACCTGGAGGTGCTGGACGCGCTCGGCGTCGAGTACCGCCCGGCCGCCGGTCCGCACCCGTGGCAGACCTGGCCCGGCGTGCAGGGCCGCCCGATCGAGGGGCTGCCGCCGGTCGTCTGACACCGCGTACGGGAACTTCCGAGCGGGCGCCGGACGTCAAGAACAGATGAACATCCGACCCGGTCCATCACGGACCGGGTCGGATACCGCCCGGTATCGGTCCCAATCGGGCAGTACCGTTCGCCCGTCCCGAAATGATCATCGAGCATTGTGTGCCAGAGTTGCCCAACCCGGCCCGATCGCCCGTACCCTACGGGCCAGGCCGGGCTGCCGGAGCGGACACCCCGTCCAGGGCCGCGGGCGGCAGGCGATCGATGAGCAAGTGGAGCACGGTGGGACCCAGGTGAACCGGACGATCATGCTGCCGGCCTCCCTCGACGAGGCCGTCGAAGCGCTGGCCGCTCACCCGGCCGCGGTACCGGTGGCCGGCGCCACCGACCTGATGGAGGCGGTCAACGCCGGACGCCTGCGCCCCGCCGCCCTGGTCGGCCTCGGCCGGATCACCGAACTGCGCGGCTGGCGCTACGAGGACGGCGGCACCGCCGTCCTCGGCGCCGGGCTCACCCACGCCCGGATGGACCGCCCCGACTTCGCCGCGCTCATCCCGGCGCTCGCCGACGCCGCCCGCACCGCCGGACCCCCGCAGGTGCGCAACGTCGGCACCCTCGGCGGCAACATCGCCACCGCCGCCCCGGCCGGCGACACCCTCCCGGTGCTCGCCGCCCTGGAGGCCAGCGTCACCCTCGCCCGGGCCGGCGCCACCCGCGAGGTCCCGGTCAGCCACCTGCTCACCGGCCTCGACCCGCTGCGCCCCGGCGAACTGCTCACCTGGGTGCGCGTCCCGCTGCTGCACGCCCCGCAGGTCTTCCTCAAGGCCACCGGCCGCAGCGGCCCGGCCCGCGCCACCGCCTCCGTCGCCCTCGTCCTCGACCCCGCCCGGCGCGCCGTGCGCTGCGCCGTCGGCGCCGTCGCCCCGGTGCCGCTGCGGCCCCTGGAGGCCGAGGCCTGGGTGGCCGGCTGCATCGACTGGGACGGTTCGCGGGAGATCGACCCCGCCGCGACCGCGGCCTTCGGCGAGTACGTGGCCGCCGCCTGCGTCCCCGACGGCTACGGCGCGGAGGGCGCCTGGGAGGCCGTCACCGAGGGGCCGAGCGCGGCTGCCGTCCGCTTGCGGCGTACCGTAGCCGTGCTGGCCCGCCGGGCACTGGGAAGGGCGCTCAAGTGACCACAGACCACCCCATCGAGGCCCTCGACGCGGGGCTGCTCGACCACGCGCACGACCACGCGCCGCAGGTCAGCCGCGAGCTGCGGCCGACCACCTCGTACAGCCTGCGGGTCAACGGCTTCGAACGGCCCGTCACCGACGCCTGGATCGGCGAGAGCCTGCTCTACGTGCTGCGCGAGCGGCTCGGCCTGGCCGGTGCCAAGGACGGCTGCGAGCAGGGCGAGTGCGGGGCCTGCTCGGTGCAGGTCGACGGACAGCTGGTGGCCGGCTGCCTGGTCCCCGCCGCGCTGGCGCAGGACAGCGAGATCAACACCGTCGAGGGCCTGTCGGCCGGCGGCGGCGCCAGCGACGTCCAGCAGGCGCTGGCCGAGTCCGGCGCGGTGCAGTGCGGTTACTGCGTGCCCGGCCTGGCGATGGCCGTGCACGACCTGCTCCAGCGCAACCACCGGCCCACCGAGGTCGAGGCGCGGCAGGCGCTGTGCGGCAACCTCTGCCGGTGCACCGGCTACCGGGGCGCGCTGGCCGCCGTGCAGAGCGTCGCCGACGCGCGCGCGGCACAGGCCGGGGCGGCGGACGAGGCGGCCGCCGCCGAGGAGACCGCCAAGGCCGCGTCTGCACCCGCCCCGGAGGCGGCCCCGGCGCCGGTGAGCGAGCCGGTGACCGAACCCGCGCCCGCGCCCGTCGCGGACCCCGTGGACCCGGTGAACGACACCGCCGCCGACCTGCCGGTGTACACCGACGGCGACGCCTGGACCGAGCACGTCCCGCAGCCGCCCGCCGCGCCGTACGGCGCCCCCGACGGCGCGGGCGGCTACGACAGCGGCGTGTACGACACCACCGTGCTGGCCCCGATCCGGGACGTCCCGGCCCAGCCGGCCGACGGCTCCACCGGCTTCCACCCGGTCCAGGGCCACCCCGGCGGGCAGCCGTACCCGGAGACCACCCCGGCGCACGGCACCTACCCGCCCGCGGCCGCCGGGTACCCCGACGCGGCCGGCTACCCGCAGCAGAACGGCTACGCCCCCGCGCCGGCCTACGACGGCGCGGGGTACGACGGCCCGGTGTACGAGACCCCGGCCGCCGGCACCCCGCTCCCGGGCTACGGCACCGCCGGCTACCCGCAGCAGTCCGGCCACGACGGCGGCACCCCCGCGCACGGCACGCCGTACGTCCCCACGCCCCCGCACGGCGTCCCGGCCGGGGGCACCGCCCCCGCCGGTGTCCCGTACGGCGCCACCCCCGCCCACGGCATCCGGCTCCCCGAGGACGACCACGCATCATGACGTCGCCTACCGACATCGGCGCAGCACTCCAGCAGGACGGCGACGCGGGCGGCACGACGGAGCCGTTCGGGCTGGGCAGCTCCCCGCTGCGCAGCGACGCCCTGCCCAAGGCGCTCGGCATCTACCCGTACGCCGCCGACCTGTGGGCCGAGGGCCTGCTGTGGGGCGCGGTGCTGCGCTCGCCGCACCCGCACGCGCGGATCCGCGGCATCGACACCTCGGCCGCGCTGGCCCTGCCCGGCGTGCACGCCGTGGTCACCGCCGCCGACCTGCCGGCCGGCCCGGACGGCCTGCCGGACGGCGCGCCGTCCGGACCGATCGTCGCCGACCGGCCGGTCCTCGCCGCCGGCGTGGTCCGCCACCACGGCGAGCCGGTGGCCGCGGTCGCCGCCGACCACCCCGACACCGCCCGGCTGGCGGTCGGCCTGATCACCGTCGACTACGAGGCGCTGGACGCCGTCACCGACCCCGAGCAGTCCTTCACCGCCCCGCCGCTGCACCCGGACGGCAACCTCTTCCGCCACCTGCCGCTGCGCACCGGCGACCCGGAGGCGGCCGGCGAGGTCGTCGTCGAGGGCCTGTACCAGGTGGGTCGGCAGGACCCGGCGCCGCTCGGCGCGGAGGCGGGCCTGGCCGTGCCGCGCCCGGACGGCGGGGTCGAGCTGCACCTGTCCTCCACCGACCCGCACGGGGACCGCGACCGCACCGCCGCCTGCCTGGGCCTGGAGCCGGACCGGGTCCGGCTGGTGGTCACCGGTGTGCCCGGGGCCACCGCCGACCGCGAGGACCCCTCCTTCCAGGTCACCCTGGCGCTGCTGGCGCTGCGCACCGGGCGCCCGGTGAAGATGACGCTCACCCGCGAGGAGTCCTTCCACACCCACGCCTCGCGGCACCCCGCGCTGCTGCGCTACCGTCACCACGCGGACGCCGAGGGCCGGCTGGTGAAGGTCGAGGCGCAGATCCTGCTGGACGGCGGCGCCTACGCGGACGTCTCGGCCGAGGCGCTGGCCGCCGCCACCGCCTTCTCGGTCGGCCCGTACAACTGCCCCAACGTCTTCGTGGACGCCTGGGCGGTGCGCACCAACAACCCGCCGGCCGGCCGGATGCGCGGCGAGGGCGCGCTGCAGGCGTGCTTCGCCTACGAGTCTCAGCTGGACCAGCTGGCCGCCCGGGTCGGCGTCGACCCGGTGGAGATCCGCCGCCGCAACGTGATGGCGACCGGCGACCCGCTGCCCACCGGACAGGCCGTCACCTGTCCGGCCCCGGTGAGCGCGCTGCTGGAGGCCGTCGCCGGGGAGCCGCTGCCGGCCCTGCCGGTGGACGACCCGGACGCCGAGTGGCTGCTGCCGGGCGGGCCCGGCGGCGCCGGTGACCCGGGCGCGGTGCGGCGCGGCATCGGCTACGCGCTGGGCATGGTGCACATGCTGGGCGCCGAGGGCGAGGACGAGGTCGCCACCGCGACGGTGCGGGTCAGCGGCGACCACGCCACGGTGATCTGCGCCGCGGTCGACGCCGGCCAGGGCTTCGCCACGCTGGCCCGGCAGATCGTGCAGAGCGTCCTGGGCGTCAGCGAGGTGTACATCGCCCCGGCCGACAGCGACCAGTCGGTGGCCGGTCCGTCCGCCCGGGGCCGGCACACCTGGGTCTCCGGCGGCGCGATCGAGCGGGCCGCGCTGATGGTCCGCCACCAGCTGCTCCAGCCGATCGCGGCCAACTTCGGGATGTCGGCGGAGCTGCTGCAGATCGCCGACGGCAAGATCACCTCGTACGACGGGGTGCTCGGCATGCCGGTGGCCGAGGCGCTGGAGGGCAAGGAGCTGTGGGCGACCGCGCAGTGCCGCCCGCACCCGACCGAGCCGCTGGACGAGGCGGGGCAGGGCGACGCCTTCGTCTCCATCGCGTTCTGCGCGATGCGCGCGGTGGTGGACGTGGACATCGAGCTGGGCGCCGTGCGGGTGGTCGAGGTGACGGTCGCCCAGGAGGTCGGCCGGGCGCTGAACCCGCGGCAGATCGAGGACCGGATCGAGGCCGGGGTCGCCCAGGGCGTCGGCCTGGCGCTGCTGGAGGACCTTCGCACCGAGGGCGGCCTGCTGGCCAACCCCTCGCTCACCGGCTACCGGCTGCCGACCGCGCTGGACACCCCGGAGATCCGGGTGGCCGCCCTGCTGGAGGAACGCGACGTGGTGGCTCCGTTCGGGGCCAAGGCGGTCAGCGCGGTGCCGGCGGTGACCGCGCCGGCGGCGGTGGCCGCGGCGGTCCGCGCCGCCACCGGTCTGCCGGTGGGCCGGCTGCCGATCCGCCCGGAGGACGCCGTCACCGGCTGAGCACCGGCCGGGGAATTCGGCGGGAGGGTCCGCCGAATTCCCCGGCAAATGCATGACGAATTGCCGGGCGGCGCTTTTCGCGCCGACCGGCAATTCGCTTTCGGAGGCCATGACGGGAATCGAACCCGTGTACACCGCTTTGCAGGCGGTTCCCTCAACCACTCGGGCACACGGCCATGGGGGCGGAACTGGTGACAGGCTGGACTGCGGGGGCGCCTCAGGCGCAGCGGCAGCAGCGACAGGCGCGACAACACAGGGGAGCGGGGGCGCAGGTACGGGGCGCGCGGGCCGCCGTCTTCCTGTCCATGTCCGACTCCTGTCGTCGTTCGCCGTGTTGGTGAATTCAGTTTGGCCCGGCACCCGGCGGAACGTCAATATCCTTTTGTAAATTCCGTGTGGCGGGATTTCCGGTGGGGTGTGCTACGGTCGGGGGCAGGTGGTCCCTCGTGGCCGCCCCGGACGAGCGCGTCGTACCCGGTGACGACAAGACGGCGCAGTGACAGCGGCAACCCGGCCGCTGCCGACTGCGGAGGTACGACCGTCATGGCCTGGCTCGTTCTGATCGTTTCCGGTGTCCTGGAGACCGTGTGGGCGGTGGCCCTGGAGGCCTCCAGGGGTTTCTCCCGCCTCGTCCCGACCGTGGTGTTCGGCGTGGCGCTGGCGCTCTCGATGGGCGGCCTGGCGTACGCGATGCGCTCCATCCCGATCGGCACCGGCTACGCGGTGTGGGTGGGCATCGGCGCGGTGGGCACCGCGCTGTACGGCATGGCGGTCCTGGGGGACGCGGTGACCGCGGCCCGGATCGGCTGCCTGCTGCTGATCGTCTCCGGCGTGGTGGGCCTCAAGGTGCTGCACTGACCCGGTCCTAGGTCCGGAGTCGGAGAGGAGCAGCGACCCGGGTCAGGGGCCAACGGGCCAGATGCGCCTTACGATCATACGTATGACCACAGCCTCCCCCGCCTCGGCCGACACCGCCTCCGTTCCGATACCGACCGACCCCGGGGGAGGGGTGCTGGGCGACCGCTTCCGGGCCCTCACCCTGGGGATCGTCTCGGTGGTCCTGGTGATCGCCTTCGAGGCGACGGCGGTCAACACCGCGATGCCGGTGGCCGCCCGCGAACTGGACGGGCTCGGGCTCTACGCCTTCGCCTTCTCCGGCTACTTCACCACCACGCTGTTCGCGCTGGTCGTCTCCGGCCAGTGGTGCGACCGCAGCGGCCCGCTGCAACCGCTGTTCGCCGGCATCGCGGTGTTCGGCGTGGGACTGCTGGTGGCCGGCTCGGCCCCCGGAATGTGGATCTTCGTGGGCGGCCGGGCGATCCAGGGCCTCGGTGGCGGCCTGGTGATCGTCGCGCTCTACGTGGTGGTCGGCCGGGCCTATCCCGAACGGCTGCGGCCGTCGGTGTTCGCCGCCTTCTCCTCGGCCTGGGTGCTGCCCTCGATCATCGGCCCGGTGGTCTCCGGGGCCGTCACCCAGCACCTCGGCTGGCGCTGGGTCTTCCTCGCCGTGCCGCTGCTGATCCTGCTGCCGCTCGCGGTGATGGGCCCGGCGCTGCGCCGCTCGGAGAAGGAGCAGCCGGTGCTCAGGGGCGCCGCCTTCGACCGCCGCCGCACCGGGCTGGCCGCGATGGCCGCGCTCGGCGCCGGCCTGCTGCAGTACGCGGGCCAGCGGCTGGACCTGCTCGGACTGCTGCCGGCCGTCGCCGGGGCGGCGCTGCTGGTCCCGGCGGTGCTCGGGCTGCTGCCGGCCGGGACGCTGCGGGCCGGGCGCGGGCTGCCGACGGTGATCCTGCTGCGCGGCGTCGCGGCGGGGGCGTTCTTCGCGGCCGAGGCGTTCATCCCGCTGATGATGGTGACCGAGCGCGGCCTGTCGCCGACGCTGGCCGGTCTCACCCTGACCAGCGGCGGTCTGAGCTGGGCGCTCGGCTCCTGGATCCAGGGCCGGCCGGGGGCCGAGCGGTACCGCGAGGTGATGATCCGCGGCGGCTTCGTGCTGACCGCGGTGGCCATCGCGGGGGCGGCGCTGGTACTCGTCCCGGCGGTGCCGGCCTGGGTGGCGGCGGTGGCCTGGGGCGTCGGCGGCATCGGCATGGGCCTGACGATCGCGAGCGTCAGCGTGCTGATGATGCGGCTGTCGACGCCGGAGGACGCCGGGGCGAACTCGGCCTCGCTCCAGGTGAGCGACGCGCTGGGCAACGTGCTGCTGGTGGGCCTGTCCGGGGTGCTGTTCGCGGCGCTGGGCGGCGGCTCGGTCACCGCCGCCCACGAGGGCACCGCCGGCACCGGGTCGACCGGCGCGTTCACGGTGATCTTCCTGACCATGACCGGCGTCGCCCTGCTCGGCGCCCTGGTCTCGGGCCGGGTCCGGAAGGCCGCCTGAGGTCCGGAGGGCTGCCTGAACGGGCAGGCTTCAGCCGGCGGCGCCGGGTCGGAGCGCCTCGGAGGCGAGCGGGCGGGTCTCAGTGCCGAGGAAGGTCTCCCAGCCGCCGGCGGGGGCCTGGCCGGGGCCGAGGGTCTGCAGCTTGCGCAGCACCGCCGGGTCCTGGGCGTCCAGCCAGTCGACCAGCTGGCGGAAGGACACCAGCCGCACCTCGGGCCGCCCGGCGATCTCCTTGAGCACCTCCTCGACGGCGTTCATGTAGATGCCGCCGTTCCACTCCTCGAAGTGGTTGCCGATGACGAACGGCGCGCGGTTGGTGGTGTAGGCGCGTTCGAAGCCCATCAGGTAGGAGTCCCGGGCCTGGGTCTGGAAACCGGGGCGCAGCGCCGGGTCGACCTTGGTGTTGCTGCCGCACTGGTTGAACATGATGTTGTAGTCCATCGACAGCACCTGGAAGGTGTGCCCGGGGAAGGGGATGGACTGCAGCGGGAGGTCCCAGAGCGCGCCGCCCTGGATCTTCTGCGGCCAGGTCTGGGTGCCGTTGCCGCTGCTGTCGTAGCGCCAGCCGCGCTTGACCGCGGTGGGCAGCAGGTTGCGCTGGCCCTCCAGGCAGGGGGTGCGGCTGCCGATCAGCTCCTTGCGGTAGTCGAAGGGCAGCGCCGGCAGGTCGGTGAAGCCGGTGTTGGTCCGCCAGTTCGTCACGAAGTCCATCGCCTGCTGGATCTCGCTGTCCCACTCCTCCGGCGACCACCGGCCGACGCCGGTGGCGCCGCAGAAGTGGCCGTTGAAGTGGGTGCCGATCTCGTGGCCTTCGAGCCACGCGGCGTGCACGTTCTCCAGCGTGTCGCGGATGTGCTGGTCGCTCAGGTAGCCGATGTCGGAGGCGCCGGCCTTGTGCTGCGGCGGGCGGTAGAGGTCCTTGCGGGACTCCGGCAGCAGGTAGAGGCCGCTGAGGAAGAAGGTCATCGAGGCGTTGTGCTCCCGGGCGAGCCGGCGGAAGCGCGCGAACAGGCCGTTGTCGAGCTCGCCGGCGCCGTCCCAGGAGAAGACCACGAACTGCGGGGGCCGCCCGCCGGGCCGCAGCGCGTCGGGCGCGAGCCGGCCCGGCTGCGGGCCGGTGTCGGAGGTGGAGCCGTCGCCGATCAGGGTGACCGGGGGCTTGGCCGCCTCGGTCACCGGGGCGGGCGCGTGGTCCTCGGCCGGGGTGGCCGGTGCCAGCGCCGGGGTGGTCGCCTGCCCGACGCCCGGGTCGGTCCGGGCCCCGCAGCCCGCGGCGAGGGCGGCGGCGCCGGCGGCACCCGCGGCCAACAGGGTGCGGCGGGAGAGAGCGTCCATGGTCACTCCGTTCGTGGGGCGTGCGCGGGGCGGGGCACGGCAGGCGCGGCGCACGGCCGTCCGGGCGGACCGGGGCCCGGTGGGACAAGTGCGGTGATAGGCCTGTGAACGGGGTCAGCATGGCACGCGATCGGGATCGGTCGTTGCTCCACCACGAACGGTCGGAACTCATCGCCCGAAGGATGCAACCAGGACGGTGTTCCTGAGTGTCCGATGAAGAGATCGTCGCCATTCCTGGGAACCGCCAGGTGACCGGAGGGTGGCGTGACGGTGACGTCTCACCCCATCGGACCAGGGTGTGCCCCAAGGACCCTGCCGATCGGGGGGAGTGAGTACGACCAGCGTATGAATGTGGCATAGGGTCCGATCCGGTTGCATGGTTCTCAGGAAGTTCCCAGGAACCGGCAGCGGTCGGACCGTCAGCAGAGGGGAGCGCCCGTGGGCGCCCAGCAGAGCAGGAGCCCGTGGCCGGGCACCTTGGCGGTCGGCGCCGCGCTCGTGCTGGGGGCGTGGCTGCTGCACGACGGCACGGCCGCCGTGCTCCCCCCGGCCCCCGGCACCGGGCAGGCCCTCAGCGGCTTCGCCCCGGTCTCCGTGGTGCCGCCGCTCGGACCCTCCCGGCCGACCCGGATCCGCATCCCCGCCGTCCGGCTCGACGCCCCGGTCACCGGCCTCGGCCTCGACCGGGACGGCCGCCTCCAGGCCCCGCCGCAGGAGGACCGCAACCTCGCGGGCTGGTACCGGGACGGCGCCGCCCCCGGCCAGCGCGGGACCGCGATCATCGCCGGACACGTCGACAACGACAGCGGGCCCGCCGTTTTCTACCATCTGGGCGCGCTGCACCGCGGCGACCGGATCGAGATCCTCCGCGAGGACGGCCGCACCGCCGTCTACCAGCTCTACGCCATCGAAGTGCACGACCGAAAGGACTTCCCGGACGACCGGGTGTACCGCCAGGCCGCCGACGCCCAACTCCGGGTGATCACCTGCGGCGGCGGCTACAGCGAGGAGCGCGGCTACGACGGCAACGTCGTCGCCTACGGCTTCCTCGCCGACACCACGCGGCCGGGGAAACCCGTATGACCACCCTCGCCACCACCACCGAGCTCGCCGTCCGCTGGAACCCGCTGGACTGGCCGCTCACCCACGGACCGATCCCGTACGCCGTGCTCGCCGCCGGCTGGGCCGCGCTCGCGCTGCTCGTCCTCTCCCGCGACCGGCGCTGGCTCGGCCTGCGCCCGCTCGGCGCGGTGCTGCTCGCCGCCGCCCTCACCGGCGCGGTCAAGATCGTCGTGGACGGGTGGTGGCACCCCTTCCCCGAGGGCACCCCCGACTACGTGCTCGGCTGGGTCGCCCTCGCCGTCCTCGCGCTGACCCTGGCCGGCTTCCGCGCCCCGCTGCTGCCCGGGCGGCAGCGGTTCCTGGCGGCCGGCGGCGCGGTCCTGGTGGTGCTGATGGCGGCCTCGCAGGTCAACCGCGGCTTCGACCAGTACCCGACGGCCCGCGTCATGCTGGCGCCGAGGACCCAGGCGCTGACCACCGGCAAGGCGCCCGAGGTGGTGAGCGCGCCGCCCGGCAAGGTGCTGGAGGAGGTCTGGCACGCCCCGCCCGGCCTGCCGGAGAAGGGCACCGTCTCGACCGCCCCGATCCCCGGGACCAAGTCCGGTTTCGACGCCCGCGACGCCTACGTCTACCTGCCCCCCGCCTACCAGGCGGCCCCCCGGCCGCTGCTGCCGGTGCTGGTCCTGATGGCCGGCCAGCCCGGCAACCCGTCCGACTGGGTCAACTCCGGCGGCATGCAGGAGCGGCTGGACGCCTTCGCCGCCGAGCACCAGGGGCTCGCCCCGATCGTGGTGATGGTCGACCAGATCGCGACCATGTGGGGCAACAGCCTCTGCATGGACTCCAACGTCGCCCGGGCCCAGACCTACCTGGCCGAGGACGTCCCGGACTGGATCCGCGGCCACCTCCAGACCGCCACCGGCCGCACCTCCCTCGCCATCGGCGGAGCCTCGCTCGGCGGCACCTGCGCGCTCCAACTGGCCGTCAACGCGCCGCAGGTCTACGGCTCGTTCATCGACATCTCCGGCCAGGACGAGCCCACCCTGGGCAGCCACGGCGAGACCGTCGACAAGGCCTTCGACGGGGACGAGAAGGCCTTCGAGGCCGTCGACCCGGCGCACCTGATGGCCACCCGCCAGTACCCGGACACCGCCGGCATCTTCGCCGTCGGCGCCGGCGACGGCGACTTCCGCCCGCAGCAGGAGACCATGTACGCCGCCGCGCAGAAGGCAGGGATGAAGGTGGAGTTCCAACCGATCCCCGGTGGCCACAGCTGGACGGTGTTCCGCGAGGCCCTCGACCGCAACCTGCCCTGGCTCGGCCGGCAGACCGGGATGATCCGGTGATCCGGCTCGGCGCCGCGCCCGCCCGGGCCCTGGTGGGCGAACGCGACCGGGTGGGGGAGGGCGAGCGGCCGCCGCGGCGCGACGGCGAGCAGCCGCGCCCGCGGGTGCCCGAACAGTCCCGCGGCGGGTCCGCGCCCGCCCCCGGCGCACCCGCGCCGCGCCCCCCGCAGCGCCTCGCCCGCGCCGCCCTCCTCGGCACCCGGCTGGCCGCCCGGCTCGGCGAGGCCCCGCTCACCCTGGTGCTGCTGCTGGGCCTGTGGGCCGTCGGCGCCGCCACCGGCAGCCTCGCCCGCGGCCCGTCCGCCGCCCTGCTGGAGCGGATCGGCGTCGGCACCCCGACCCTCGGCGAGGGCCGCTGGTGGACGCCCCTCACCTCGCTGTTCTGGTGCTCCGGCATCGGCGCCTACGTCTTCACCAGCCTGCTGCTGCTCCTGGTCGCTCCGGCCGCCGAGCGCCGGCTCGGCCCGCTGCGGACCCTGGGGGTGCTGGTCGCCGGGCAACTGGCCGGCACCCTGGTCGGCACCGGCCTGGTCGCGGCCGGCGCCGGGCTCGGCGAGCAGTGGACGGCCTCGATCGTCGACCAGACCGCGGTCGGCCCCGGCGTCGGCCTGTTCGCGCTGGCCGGCGTGCTCGGCTACCGGCTCACCGTGCTCTGGCGCCGCCGGCTGCACCTGCTGGTGGTGCTGGTGCCGCTGGTGATGACGCTGTACGTGGGGCACCTGCAGAGCGTGCAGCGCTTCTCCGGGGCCCTGGTGGGCCTGGCCGCCGGCGCGCTGCTCGCGCGCGGACGCCCGCACCTGCGCTCGCACCGCTCCTCGCACACCGAGACCCGGGTGCTGGTGGCGCTCTGCCTGGTCGCCGCCGCGCTCGGCCCGCTGATCGCCTCGCTGTACGACAACGCGGCCGGTCCGTTCAACACCTTCTCGGAGATCTACCTCTCGCACCGGCTCAGCCCGGAGGAGGTCGCCGACTTCTGCGCGGTCTCGGCCCACGACTGCGCCCGCGCGCACGCCGTCGAGCGGATCTTCGACACCCCGGCCCGGCTGATGGCCGCGCTCTTCCCGGCGCTGCTGCTGGTCCTCGCCGAGGGCCTGCGCCGGGGTCTGCGGCTCGCCTGGCGGATCACCGTCGCCACCGAACTGCTCTGGACCGCCATGCTGGTCTGGCTGTTCACCGAGACCGGCACCGGCTCCGGCGGGGTCGTCCAGTACTTCGTCGAGGCGCTGCTGCTGCCGCTGGTCACCGGCGGCCTGCTGCTGGTCACCCGCAAGCGCTTCCCGCTGCTGCTGCCGCGCGCGCTGCTCGGCCGGCTGGCCGCCGTGCTCGGCGGCGCGCTGGTCCTCGCGAGCGCCGCGTACACCGGGCTGGGCGTGCTGGTCGCCCGGCAGTTCGAGCCGGGCGCGACCTTCGGCGGGCTGGTCGCCGGGCTGCCGGCCCAGTTCCTGCCGCCCGCCTACAACGACCTGCTGCCCGACTACCCGGTCGCGGTCGGGCCGTTCGCCCGCGTCCTGGAGACGTACTGCGGGCTGCTCTTCTGGGCGGTCGCGCTGGGCGCGCTGCTGGTGGTCTTCCGCCGCCCGGTGGTGCACGTCGACGCCGAGGACGCCGAGCGGGCCCGCACGCTGCTCACCGAGCACGGCGGCGGGACGCTCTCCTTCCTCACCACCTGGGACGGCAACCACTACTGGTTCGACGAGGAGGGCCGGGCGGCCGTCGCCTACCGGGTGCTGAACACCGTGGCGCTGACCACCGGCGACCCGTTCGGCGACCCGCAGGCGCGCGCCCGCGCGGTGGCCGGCTTCGCCCGGTACTGCGACGCGCGCGGCTGGACGCCCTGCTTCTACAGCGTCACCCCGGAGACCCGGGCCGCCGCCGGACAGCTCGGCTGGCGCTCGCTGCAGGTCGCCGAGGACACCGTGGTCGCGCTGCCGGGCCTCGCCTTCACCGGCCGCAAGTGGCAGGACATCCGCACCGCGCTCAACAAGGCCGGCAAGCAGGGCATCACCGCCGAGTGGTGGTCCTACCACGAGGCGCCGCTCGCGCTGAAGGAGCAGATCCGGGCCATCTCGGAGGAGTGGGTCTCGGAGAAGGGGCTGCCCGAGATGGGCTTCACCCTCGGTGGCCTGGAGGAGCTCGACGACCCGGCGGTGCGGCTGCTGCTCGCCGTCGACGGGGACCGCACGGTGCACGGCCTGACCAGCTGGATGCCGGTCTACGAGAACGGCGAGCCGGTCGGCTGGACGCTGGACTTCATGCGCCGGCGCTCGGACGGCTTCCGCGGCGTGACCGAGTTCCTGATCGCCTCCGCGGCGCTCGGCTTCAAGCAGGAGGGCGCGCGCTTCGTCTCGCTCTCCGGCGCGCCGCTGGCCCGCTCGGAGCAGGAGCCGCCGACCGGGCTGCAGAAGACCCTGGACTGGCTGGGCCGGGCGCTGGAGCCGGTGTACGGCTTCCGCTCCCTGCTCGCGTTCAAGGCGAAGTTCCAGCCGGAGTACCGGCCGATGTACATGGCCTACCCCGACCCGGCCGCGCTGCCCAGCATCACCCGGGCGATCGGCAAGGCGTACCTGCCGCACCTCACGCCGGCCCAGGGCGTGCGGCTGATGCGCAAGCTCTCGGCGTAGGCGGCCCCCGCCCCGGGCCCAGCCCGCCGCGGCACGGGCCGAAGGCCCCCGCCCCGAGCCGAAGGGGCGCGCCGGTGCCGAGAGGGAGTAGCGAGGACGCCGTGACGAAGTCGCGGCGTTGGAGCGCCGACCGTCGGCGCCGGATCGGAGCGCCCTGGAGGCGAGCGGGCGACAACACGGCGCCTGCCGGGCCCGGGCGGCCGCCGACGCGTGCCCCGCCGGGGCGCTCAGCCGAGCAGCTGGGCGAGGGCGCGGTCGGCGTCCAGGTGCAGGTGCTCCTCGCCCTCGGGGACGAGCAGACGGCTGCGCCACAGGAAGCGCCGCAGGTCGGCGGTGTCGAACTGGACCATCGCGGTGCCCTCGGGCGCGCGCAGCTCGACCAGGGTGCGCCGGCCGAGCGAGGGCCGGACGTGGACGTCGCCGATGCCGGAGGGAACCTCCAGACCGGAGGCGAGCAGCCGGCGGGCGAAGACCCAGATGATGTCGGCGGCCTGCGGGCCGGTCCCGTCGCCCGGTTCGTCCAGCGAGAACTCGGCGGGGAAGCCCATCCGGACGGCCAGCGGGTCGTCCGGGAGGTAGGTCAGGGTGACCCGCAGCCGGACGGAGCGGTGGGGGGAGAGGACCAGACGGGCCTGGACGGTCTCTTCGGCGATGGCGTGCACGGCGGTTCCCTTCTCTGGGGGTGCGAGGCCGGTGACGGCTGTGGAGGGTTGGGGCGGCCTCACCCGGAAGAGAGGCGGTCGAGGGGGTTCCGCTTACCGCGTTTTCGCGACTTTTCCGCGTGATCCACGTCACATCGATTTCCGGCCGCACCCGCCGTACACAGGGCCGGTCCGGGCCTGCCGCCGCCGCCGGATCACCCCCGGGCCCGGTACGCTGGGCGGGTTGTCCGAACGCCGTCCGACCGCGGGGCGAGGCCGAAAGACCGCCTCTGACCTGCGATGATCCCCCCTCGGAGACCGTGAGTACCGCCGCCGCCTCGATGCCGCTCTTCTCCGACGCCCAGGAGCCGCAAGCGCCCGTCCGGGCCGCCGGCCATGCCGCGCCGGCCGCCTCGCACCACCTGTCCCCGGCCTTCCCCGGCCGCGCCCCCTGGGGCACCGCGGGAAAGCTCCGGGCCTGGCAGCAGGGGGCGCTGGACAAGTACATCGAGAACCAGCCGCGCGACTTCCTCGCCGTCGCGACCCCGGGCGCCGGTAAGACCACCTTCGCGCTGACCCTGGCCTCCTACCTGCTCCACAACCACCTGGTGCAGCAGGTCACCGTGGTCGCGCCGACCGAGCACCTGAAGAAGCAGTGGGCCGAGGCCGCCGCCCGGATAGGCATCCGGCTGGACCCGGCGTACTCCTCCGGGCCGCTGTCCCGGGACTACCACGGCATCGTGGTCACCTACGCGGGTGTCGGCGTGAACCCGATGCTGCACCGCAACCGGACCGAGGCCCGCAAGACGCTGGTCATCATGGACGAGATCCACCACGCCGGTGACTCGAAGTCCTGGGGCGAGGCCTGCTTCGAGGCCTTCGAGCCGGCCACCCGGCGGCTGGCGCTGACCGGTACGCCGTTCCGCTCGGACACCAACCCGATCCCCTTCGTCCAGTACGAGGCGGGCGGCGACGGCATCCGCAAGTCGGTCGCCGACTACACCTACGGCTACGGGCACGCGCTCGCCGACCACGTCGTCCGCCCGGTGATCTTCCTGTCGTACAGCGGCAACATGCGCTGGCGCACCAAGTCCGGCGACGAGCTGGAGGCCCGGCTCGGCGAGCCGATGACCAAGGACCTCATCGCCCAGGCCTGGCGCACCGCGCTCTCCCCGCAGGGCGAGTGGATCCCGGCCGTGCTGCAGGCGGCCGACCGCCGGCTCGGCGAGGTCCGCAAGGCGATCCCGGACGCCGGCGGCCTGGTGATCGCCACCGACCAGACGGTGGCCCGCGCCTACGCCAAGATGCTGCGCGAGATCTGCGGCGAGAAGGTCACCCTGGTCCTCTCCGACGAGACCGAGGCCTCCAAGCGGATCTCCGAGTACTCGGAGGGGACCTCGCGCTGGATGGTCGCGGTCCGCATGGTGTCCGAGGGCGTCGACGTGCCCCGGCTGGCCGTCGGCGTCTACGCCACCTCGATCTCCACCCCGCTGTTCTTCGCCCAGGCCGTCGGGCGCTTCGTGCGCGCCCGCAAGCGCGGCGAGACCGCCTCCGTCTTCCTGCCGACCATCCCGATGCTGCTGGGCTTCGCCAACGAGATGGAGCTCCAGCGCGACCACGTGCTGGACCGGCCGAAGAAGGAGGGCGAGGGCCTCTTCGACGAGGAGGACCGGCTGCTCGCCGAGGCCGAGCGGGCCAACGACGGCCCGGACGGCGCGGGCGGCGAGGAGTTCTCCTACGAGGCGCTGGGCTCCGACGCGGTCTTCGACCGGGTGCTGTACAACGCCATGGAGTTCGGCATGCAGGCGCACCCGGGCAGCGAGGAGGAGGAGGACTACCTCGGCATCCCGGGCCTGCTGGAGCCGGACCAGGTGCAGATGCTGCTGCAGAAGCGCCAGCACCGGCAGATCCAGCGGAGCAAGGGCAAGCCCGCCGAGGAGGCCGACCTGCTGGAGCTGCCGGCCGAGCAGCGGCCGGTGGTGACCCATCAGGAGCTGCGCGAGCTGCGCAAGGAGCTGAACGCGCTGGTGGCCGCCTGGCACCACCGCACCAGCCAGCCGCACGGCACCATCCACAACGAGCTGCGCCGCCAGTGCGGCGGTCCGCTGACCGCCCAGGCGACGGCCAATCAACTGAAGGCGCGGATCGCCAGGATCCGGGAGTGGGCGAAGTAGCGATCCGTCGGGCGGTCGGATGGCGTGACCATAAAGGTCACATGACGTTCGGATATACGCGAAGGATTTGTGGAGACAGCCGGTCAGATGATCGGCTAGTGTTCCGCGTGCCGCGCCGCCTCCGGGCCGCCGACGCCGCATGCCCCCCGTCCGGGGCCGGCCGTCGCAGCTCCCGGTGAATCCGGCCGGCACCTCACCGACCCGGGGGGATGCGACGCGCCGTCGTGCGTCCGGGCCTGTCTGTCTTTGTCAAGGAGTACACCCAACGTGTCGTACCAGCAGCCCTACGCGCAGCAGCCCGAGCTCTCCGACAAGTCGAAGGTCGTCGCGGGCGTCCTGCAGATCCTGCTCGGCGGCCTGGGTGTCGGCCGCTTCTACACCGGCCACATCGGCATGGGCATCGCCCAGCTGCTGACCTGCGGTGGCCTCGGTGTCTGGTCACTGATCGACGGCATCCTCTTCCTCACCAGCAACGACCGCACCGACGCCCAGGGCCGTCTGCTGCGCAGCTGAGCCTTGGCCACGTCCGCCAAGACGCGCCGCCGCCCCGGCCGCTCCGGCCGGGGCGGCTTCGCCGTTCCCGAGCGGCTGCGCACGGCGTGGGCACCGGCCGCGGTGCTGGCCGGCGGCGTGGCCGGCTCCGCCTACCTGTGGTCGCGCAACCCCCACCTGCCCGGGCAGGCACTGCCGTTCTGCCCCTGGCGCAAGGTCACCGGGCTGCAGTGCCCCGGCTGCGGCGGCACCCGGATGGCCTACGACCTGCTGCACGGCGACCTCGCCGCCGCCTGGCACGACAACGCGGCGCTGCTGCTCGCGCTGCCGCTGGTGGCCGTGACCTACCTGGTCTGGCTGCGGCACGGGCTGGCGGGCCGGCGCTGGCAGCCGCCGCTCGGCCGGCGCGGGACGGCCGTGCTGCTCGGTGCGGCGACGGCCTGGACCGTCCTGCGCAACCTGCTCTGACGCGGGCTCCGGCACGGCCCGCGAGGTGTGGCCCCGGTGAGACCCGATCCGTCCGGAACCCGGACTCCGGGCGGATCCGGGAACGCCTGACCGGAGCGCTCTGTGCTGGTTTGCCCGGTTTTGACGGGGCGTGCGCCATTGATCTTGACCGAATTTTGGACAAACACTTCCGCCGCCGCAATTCCTTCACTACCTTTCCCACACGCTCTCCCGCCGGGCGACCCCCCGCGAGACGGGCGCCGCAGGGCCCCAGGACGTCAAGGACGACACTCCGCGGCCCGAGCGCGGCCACCCACCTGCGCGCGACATTCCGAGTCCCGGACCGGCCCGCCGATCCGCGACCCGCCGCGGAAAGGAATTGCGTGTCGTGACTGCAGAGACCTCCCAGACCCTGGACCGCGGCGTCCGGGTCCTCAAGCTGCTCGCCGATTCGGAACGCGGGCTCACCGTGACCGAGCTGGCGGCCCGCCTCGCCGTCAACCGGACCGTCGTCTACCGGCTGCTGGCCACCCTGGAGCAGCACGGGCTGGTCCGCCGGGACATCGGCGGCCGCGCCCGGGTCGGCCTCGGGGTGCTCCGGCTCGCCCACCGGGTCCACCCGCTGCTGCGCGAGGCGGCGCTGCCCGCGCTGCGCAGCCTCGCCGAGGACCTCGGCGCCACCGCCCACCTCACCCTGGTGGACGGCAACGAGGCGCTCGCGGTGGCGGTGGTCGAACCCAGCTGGACCGACTTCCACGTCGCCTACCGGACCGGGCTGCGCCACCCGCTGGGGGAGAGCGCGGCCGGCCGGGCGATCCTGGAGGCCCGGGGCTTCCCCAGCCAGCGCCGGCCCGAACAGGGCTTCGTCATCACCCGCGCGGAGGAGCAGTCGGGGGCCTCCGGCGCGGCCGCGGCGCTGCTCGGGCTGAGCGGCATCGAGGGCAGCGTCGGTGTCGTGATGCTCAACGGGCTCGTCCCCGAGCGGGTCGGCCCCCGGGTCGTCGAGGCCGCCACCGAGGTCGCCGACGCGCTGCGCTGAGCGCCCGGTGCGGCGGGCGGGCCGTCCGGGTGGCGGCGTGCGCGCCCGCCGGACGGCGCGGTGTGTTTGGATGCCTCTGTGTCCGACACCAAGCTGCCCCCGGCCCTCACCTCCCCCCGGGCCCGCGCCCTCGCGCTCTGCGGCGTCCTGGTCGCCGCGCTGTTCGGCGTGGCCGCCTTCGTCCCGCTGCCGTACACGCTGACCTTTCCCGGCGTGACCGCGGACACCCTCGGCAGCTACCAGGACCGGCCGGTGCTCACCATCACCGGTGCGCCGGTGCGCACCACCCAGGGGCAGCTGCGGATGGTCACCATCTCGGCGACCAACCCCGGGGAGCGGACCACCCTGTGGCGTTCGCTGCAGGCCTGGTTCGACCAGGACGAGGCCGTTCGGCCCACCGACACCGTCTACCCGCAGGGCGACCCGGCCAAGGCCGAGGAGGTCACCGCCGAGCAGATGGCCGAGTCCCAGGACGCCGCCACCGCGGCCGCGCTCGCCCACCTCCAGCTGTCGCCCGCCCAGGTGAAGGTGAAGGTCGACCTCGGCGACATCGGCGGCCCGAGCGCCGGCCAGATGCTCGCGCTCGGCATCGTCGACAAGCTCGCCGGGGACGGCAAGGGCGGCGACCTCACCGGCGGGCTGACCGTCGCCGGCACCGGGACCATCGACGACCAGGGTGTGATCGGCGCGGTGGGCGGCGTGCCGCTCAAGACCCAGGCGGCGGCCCGGGACGGTGCGACCGTCTTCCTGCTGCCCAAGGACGAGTGCGCGGACGCCAGGGTGAACACGCCCGCCGGACTGCGGCTGGTGCCGGTCGGCACGCTGGAGGAGTCGCTCTCCGCGCTGGAGGGGCTGCGCACCGGCGGGGCCGTGCCCGCCTGCTGAGCCCCCGCCGCTCCGGGGCGCGGCCCCGGTCGCTCCGCGGCGGCTACTCGGCGGCGGCCTGGTCGACCAGCGGCAGGATCCGGTACGGCACCGGGTTCTCCAGCGCGATCGCCGTCGAGGACCGCACGATCCCGTCGAAGCCGACCACCCGGTCGATCACCCGCTGCAGATCGGCGTTCGACCGGGCCACGATCCGCACCATCATGTCGCCGTGCCCGGTGATGGTGTGCAGCTCCAGTACCTCCGGCACCGCCGCCAGGTGTTCGCGCACGTCCGTGCCCTGGCCCTGGGAGATCTCCAGGGTCGCGAAGGCCGTCACCGGGTAGCCCAGCGCCGCCGGGTCCACCTCCGGGCCGAAACCGCCGATCACCCCGCGCGCCTGGAGCCGGTCCAGCCGGGCCTGCACCGTGCCGCGCGCCACCTGGAGCCGGCGCGAGCACTCCAGCACGCCGATCCGCGGCTCCTCGGCGAGCAGCCGGATCAGCCGGCCGTCCAGCGCGTCGATCGCGTCGTTGGTGCTCCCGGCGGGGCCGCCCGCCGCGCCGGAATGTCCCTGTCCGGTGGGCGAGTCGGACGTTCCGGGGGCGCCCGGGGCGCCGGCGGCGTGGGCGGGGGGCATCGAGGGCTCCGTCCTCCGGTGGGCATTCTGTACAGCGGTGCGCCCGATTCTCCCGCCCCGGAGCACAGCTTGACCAGGAGGAAACGGAACAGTTGCGCGGACGTCGGCCCGGCGCCACCCTCCAGCCACAACCCCGTGCGTCCGCCCCGACCCGGCGTGCCGGGGCGACCCGTGGTCCCGTACCCCGTCCGGGAGGGCTGACATGACCGACACCGCCGCCGAACGCGTGCTGCTCGCCGCCGGCCCCGGCCCGGCCGGCCTCGGCGCGCCCGGGCCCGGCGCGGTCGGCCCGGCCACCGCCGGGGGCCCGGAGGAGCCCGGCCTGCTGCCGATGGGCCGCGCCGACGCGGTGGTCTTCGCGGTCGCCGACGCCGAGCGGGCGGCCCACCGGTACGCCGTCGCGCTCGGGCTGCGCTGCGCCGCGTACGCCGGACCCGAGACGGGCGAGCCGGAGACGGTCTCCTACGTGCTGCGGGGGCCCGGGACCAGGTTCGTGCTGACCTCGCTGGTCCAGGCGATCGGCCCGCGCGGCCGGGAACTGGCCGGGTACCTGGCCCGGCACGGCGACGGGGTGATCGACCTCGCGGTGGCGGTGCCGGACGTCTGTTACGCCTACGACTACGCCGTCGACCGGGGCGCCGCCTCGCTGGCCGAGCCCTACGAGGTGCGGGACGCGTACGGCACCGTGGTGCTCGCCGCGATCGGGGTGCCCGGCGGGACCAGGCACACCCTGGTCGACCGCTCCCGGTACCGCGGGCCCTACCTGCCGGGCTACGTGCCCTTCGAGCGCTGGTGACCGGCCCCGGTCAGCGGACGACGGTGTCGACCCTCGGGGGGTACCCGTTCCACGAGACGATCACCGAGTTGGCCTGGTCGTCCTTGGTGAAGTCCACCCGGAGCCACTGCGGGCCGTTCCAGACCTGCATCTGCCATCCCGAGTCAGGGGTGGCCGAGACCAGCGAGGCGTGGTCCGACTGGAGGTCCAGGGCGACCTTGCCGCCGGGGACGGGGTAACTGCGCACGGAGGACGTGGCGCCGGCGGCCGGCGCCGGGCGCTGCGGGCCCGACGCGCCGGCCGACGGGGCCGTGGGGGTGGCGTGGGCCGTGGGCCGGGGCGGGGCCGCCGAGGCCCGGGCGGTGGACGGCGTCGCGGTCGGCCCGGTGCGGTCGGCCGCCTGCGGCTGCGTCGCCGAGGGAGTCGGCACGGGTCTCGCCCCGTCGGCCGACGCCGGCGAGGGCAGCGGCAGTGCCTTGGGCCGTTCGAACGCGGCGCCGGTCAGCACGGCGTGCACACCGAACCAGGACAGCGCCACCGCCGCCCCGGTGGCCGCCGCCCAGGCGCCGAGCTGTACCAGTCCGTTCCGCATCGTGCGCACATCCTGCCGTATCTCCGGGTCGCGCAGACGGGCACCCCGGTACTTCCACAGGGAACTTGCACAAGTGCGGCGGACTCCCCGCAGACCGGCGCGAACCACCCCGAGGTACAGACCAATCGGGGCCGATGGCGTACCGTGCAGCCCCATGGCAACAGTGCTCGTGGTCGAGGACGACCCCTTCGTACGATCCGCCCTCATCCGCCACCTGACCGACACCGGCCACGCGGTCCGCAGCGTGGGCACGGCACTTGAGGCGCTGCGCGAGGTCGCCCAGGTCGGCTGCGACCTGGTGATCCTGGACCTCGGGCTGCCGGATCTGGACGGCAGCGAGGCGCTCAAGATGATCCGTGGCCTGACCAACGTCCCGGTCATCATCTCCACCGCCCGGGACGACGAGGCCGAGATCGTCCGGCTGCTCAACGACGGGGCCGACGACTACCTGGTGAAGCCGTTCTCCGGGGAGCACCTGAGTGCCCGGATGGCCGCCGTGCTGCGCCGGCTCGGCGGCGGGGCGGCCCCGGTCAGCCAGGTGTTGCGGGTCGGCGGGCTGGCGATCGACCTCCAGCGCCGGGAGGCCTCGCTGGACGGGCGGGGGCTGGACCTGACCCGCCGTGAATTCGACCTGCTGGCCTTCCTCGCGGCCCGGCCGGGCGTGGTCGTGCCGCGCAAGGAGATCCTGGCCGAGGTGTGGCGGCAGACCTACGGCGGCGACCAGACCATCGACGTGCACCTGTCCTGGCTGCGCCGCAAGCTCGGTGAGACCGCGTCCAACCCGCGCTACCTGCACACCGTGCGCGGGGTCGGGGTCCGGCTGGAGGCGTCCGGGCAGTCCTCCGGACCCGTCCCCGTGGAGCGCCGGACATGAGGCGGTTGCGGCACTCGCTGCGCTGGGCCCTGATCAAGGCCGCCGTGGCCGGGACCACCATGGTCGCGCTGGCCTTCCTGATCCCGCTCGGCCTGATGGTCCAGCAGACCGCCAGGGACCGGGCGTTCACGGCGGCCGAGCGGCAGGCCGCGGCGCTCGGCCCGGCGCTGGCCATCACCACCGACGAGGACGCCATCGCCCGGGCGGTGGCCTCGACGGACGCGGGTGCGCAGGAGCGGATGGCGGTGCACCTGCCGGCGAAGGAGGGCGCCGCCGGGGCCGGTGCCTCTTCCGGTGCCGGCGGCGGTGTCGCGTCCGGTCCGATCGGCGCTGCGGGCGGGGTGGCCGCAGCGCCGGGCGGGACGGGGGTGGCCGTGGGCACGGTGGCGGCGCCGGGAACGTCCGCCGCGGCCACCGGGCACGAGGCCGGTGCGACCATCGGCGAAGTCCGGGCGCTGGACGCCGACGTGGCCGTCGCCCTCGGCCAGGGGCGGTCCTTCACCGTCGAGGTGCCGGGCGGCTACGCGCTGCTCCAGCCGGTCGCGGTGGACGCCGAGCGGACCGCCGTGGTGGAGGTGTTCGTGGCCGACGGCGACCTCACCCGGGGCGTCGCCACCGCCTGGCAGGTGCTCTCGGGGGTGGCGCTCGGGCTGGTCGCCATCTCGGTGCTGGTCGCCGACCGGATGGGCGCCCGGATCGTCGGTTCGGCCCGCCGGCTCGCCGCCGCCGCGCGCTCGCTGGGCGCGGGCGACCTCGCCGTCCGGGTGCCGGTGGACGGCAAGCAGGCCGCCGGCAGCCCCGTCGAGCTGCACGAGGCCGCCCACGCGTTCAACGCGATGGCCGACCGGGTCGTCCAACTGCTCGCCGCCGAACGTGAGCTGGCCGCCGACCTGTCGCACCGGCTGCGCACCCCGCTGACCGTGCTGCGGCTGAACGCCGCCTCGCTCGGCGAGGGCGACGCGGCCGACGCCACCCGGCACGCGGTGTCGCAGCTGGAGCGCGAGGTCGACCAGATCATCCGCTCGGCCCGCCGGGCACCCGAGGACGCGCCCGCCGTCACCGTCGGCTGCGACGCCGCCGAGGTGATCCGCGATCGGGTCGGCTTCTGGTCCGCGCTCGCCGAGGACGAGGGCCGCCCCTGGCAACTGGCCGGCGCCGAGCGCGAGACGCCCGTCCCGGTCCAGCGCGGCGACCTGGCGGCGGTGGTGGACGCGCTGCTCGGCAACGTCTTCCGGCACACCGCGGTCGGCACCGCCTTCTCGGTGGACGTGCTGCTCACCGAGAGCTCGGTCATCGTGCTGGTCGGGGACGCCGGTCCGGGCTTCACCGACCCCGAGGCCGCGCTGAAGCGCGGCGAGGGCCACGGTGGCGAGGGCTCCACCGGCCTCGGCCTCGACATCGTCCGCAAGCTCGCCGAGGCCACCGGCGGCGACCTCGCGCTCGGCAGGTCGGACGTGCTCGGCGGCGCCGAGATCCGGCTGCGGCTGCGCGTCCGGCAGGACGGCACCGCCCCGGCACGGACCGGCAGACGCCGCGGCCGCGGGCCGCTGTTCCCGCGCTGACCGGGGTCGCCGCGGGCCTGTGGCGAAAGGTTTCGGCGCTTCGTCAGGGCCTCGGGCGGGGACAGAGGGCCGGGGGAGCGGCGGGGCGGGGGTGCGCTCCCCCTCTTTCTTAAGCGCGCCGTAAGGGAGTTCTACCCCTGGCTCAGCAGACGGTTTCCGGCCATTCGGCGCCGTTAGCGTCATCGGCGTCGGTCAGCCCGACCGCACACCTGCCAGCCCCGGAGGTAAGCCCCCATGACGACCCAGCAGCCCCACCGCCGCTCCAGCGGCCGCCGCCGGCGAAGCCGCAAGGGCGTGCTGCTCGGTGCCTCGGTGGTCGCCGCCGCCCTGGTCGCCGGGGGCGTCGTCGTCCTCGCCTCCTCGGCCAGCGCCGCCTCGCTCGGCGCCGTCTACAGCCGCACCAGCGCCTGGGACGCCGGCTACACCGGCCAGTACCTGGTCACCAACCCGGACGGCAGCGCCATCGAGGACTGGACGCTCACCTTCGACCTGCCGGCCGGCGCGAAGATCGACTCGCTCTGGAACGCCACCTTCACGGCCGAGGGCCAGCACATCACCGTCAAGCCGGAGGCGTGGAGCAAGCGGCTGGAGCCGGGCAAGAGCGTCGTGGTCGGCTTCGTCGCCCAGGGCTCCGGCGCCGCGCAGGCCGAGCCGGGCAACTGCCTGATCAACAAGGCGTCCTGCAAGCCGGGGGACGGCACCGCGCCCACCCCGTCCGGCCGCCCGACCACCACCGCGACGGCCTCCCCGTCCGCCTCGGCCTCGCCCACCGTCTCGGCCACCGCTTCGGCCTCGGCCACCGCGACCGCCACCGGCGCCCCGACCACCGGCGCGCCGAGCCCGACCGCCACGGCGACCCCCCGGCCCACCACCCCGGCCCCGACGGCCACCGCGACCGCCACCACCACGGCCGTCCCCACCACCCCGGCGCCCACCGCCACCGCCACCGGCACCCCCGCCCCGGCCGCCGGCGCCGGCTTCACGCCGTTCGTCGACACCTCGCTCTACCCGCCCTACGACCTGGTCGCCACCGCCAAGGCCACCGGCGTCAAGCACTTCAACCTGGCCTTCGTCGTCTCCGGCGGCGGCTGCACCCCGAAGTGGGGCGGCGTGAGCGACCTCGCCGCCGACGCGGTGGCCGCCCAGATCGGCGCCCTGCGCGCGATCGGCGGCGACGTCCGGGTCTCCTTCGGCGGCGCCAACGGCTCCGAACTGGCCCTCGCCTGCTCCTCGGCCGCCGACCTCGCCGCCGTCTACCAGAAGACCGTCGACGCCTACGGCCTCACCAAGGTGGACTTCGACGTCGAGGGCGGCGCGATCGCCAACGCCGCCGCCAACGCCCGCCGCGCCCAGGCCATCGCCCAGATCCAGAAGAACGCCGCCGCCAAGGGCAAGCCCCTGGAGGTCTCCTTCACCCTCCCGGTGCTCCCCTCCGGCCTGACCCAGGAGGGCGTCAACCTGATCGCCGACGCCAAGAACAACGGCGTGGCGATCGGCGCGGTCAACATCATGGCGATGGACTACGGCGACGGCGTCGCCCCCGACCCGCAGGGCCGGATGGGCACGTACGCCATCGCCGCGGCCACCGCCACCCAGGCCCAGGTGAAGAGCGTGCTCGGCCTCGACGACGCGGCCGCCTGGCGCAAGGTCGCGGTCACCCCGATGATCGGCGTCAACGACGTCGCCAGCGAGGTCTTCACCGTCGCCGACGCCAAGCAGCTCGCCGATTTCGCGAAGAGCAAGCACCTGGCCTGGCTGGCGATGTGGTCCGGCACCCGCGACAAGGCCTGCGAGGGCGGCGCCAAGCCGTACGCCGACGCCAGCTGCAGCTCGATCGTCCAGCAGCCGCTGGACTTCACCCGGGCCCTCGGCGCCTACACCGGCTGAGCCCGCACCACCGACTCCGGCCGTCCGTGCCCCGACCGCAACGGGGCACGGCCGGCCGGCACCACATCCCGCCCGGTCACTCTCCGTAGTTGGTCCGATCGGGGCGGGCCGCGGGGCATCGGGTATCGTCGCTGGTTGGCCGACCGGCGGACGGAGCGAAGAGTGACAGCGGTGCAAGACGAGCGCGGCGCGGTGCCCACCACACCGGACCGGGCCCCCGCCCCCCTGTCGGACCGGCTGCGCGCCGCCCTCGGCGCACCGCTGCGCGCCCTGCGCGAGGCTCCGCGCCGGCCCCTGCTGGCCGCCTCCGCGGTCGCGTTGTTCTCCCTGCTCGCCTACGCGGTGGTCCGGCACTTCGCGCACACCTCGATGGTCGACATGATCGTCTACCGGGCCGAGGGCGCCGCGGTGGCCAACGGCGAGGACCTCTACGCGCTGCGCGTCACGCAGTGGGACCTGCCCGCCACCTACCCGCCGTTCGCCGCGATGCTGTTCGTGCCGACGACCTGGTTCCCGATCCCGTTCCTGCGCGTCGCCGTCACGCTCTGCAACCTCGGCCTGCTCGCGCTGCTCACCCACCTGTCGTTCAAGCTGGTCGGCTGGCCGCGCCGGGACCTGCGCGCGATCGGCGTGATCCTGGTCACCGGCGCCGGCGTCTGGCTGGAACCCGTCTACACCACGCTGCGCTACGGCCAGATCAACCTCGCCCTGGCCTGCCTCATCCTCTGGGACCTCACCCGGCCCGACGCGCGCCGCAGCAAGGGCGTCGCGATCGGCATCGCCGCCGGCATCAAGCTCACCCCCGGCCTGTTCGCGGTCTACCTGCTGCTCACCGGCCGCGTCCGGGCCGCGTTCGTGGCCGGCGCGACCTTCCTCGGCACCTTCCTGATCGGCGCGCTCGTCCTGCCGGACGCCACCTGGGGCTTCTGGACCAAGTACCTCTACGACTCCTCCCGGGTCGGCAAGACCGAGATCGTCGACAACCAGGCGCTCAGCGGCGCCGTCGCCCGGCTGCTGCACACCGCCGAACCGGGCACCGCCGCCACCCTGGCGGCCGTCGTCGTCGCGGTGGCCGGCCTCGGCGTCGCCGCCTGGGCGGCCCGCAGCTCGCGCTGGCTCTCGCGCTCCGAGGCCTGGGGCGTCTGCTGCGCCGCCGTCACCGCCGTGCTGATCTCGCCGATCAGCTGGACCCACCACTGGGTCTGGTGCGTGCCGCTGCTCGTCCTGCTCGCCTGCGAGGCGGCGGTCGAACGGGCCCGTCCGGCCGCCGTCCGGAAGGTCCGCTGGCGGGTCGCCTTCGCCGCCACGCTGGTCGCCTTCCTGTCCTTCGCGATGTGGCTCGCCAAGCCGCAGGGCGCGCTGGTGCTGGAGCTGTCGCCGCTGCGCCAGATCCCGACCTCGATCTACCCGCTCGTCGGGATCGGCTTCCTGCTGGCCGCCGCGCTACGCGTGCGCGCCCGGCGCCTGGCGGCCGGTGGGCCGGCGGCGGCGCTGCCCGGCCAGCGCGGCGAGCGGCCGGACTCCGCGCGCGAGCGTCAGCAGGCCCCCGCGGCCCGCTGAGCCGGCCCGGTCACCCCGGGGGGAGGAGGGGGACCGGCGCGTCACGCGAGCAGCTCGGCCAGCGAGCCGTCCATGTCCAGCGCGGCCAGCTCGCTGCCCGGCGGCACCAGCCGGTGCGCCCGCTCCAGCCAGGCGGCCACCGCCGGCAGCGGCGCCTCCAGCAGCGCGTCCCCGGCCGGCGAGCTCAGCGCCAGGCAGAGCACGCTGCGCCGGCCCGAGCGGGTCGGCCAGATCCGCACGTCGCCCTGGCCGCAGGGCCGGAAGGTGCCCTCCACCAGCAGCTCCCGGGCGAACACCCAGGTCACCGGCGAGCCGGTGTCCAGGTGGAAGGTGATGTGCACGGCGAAGGGGTCGTGGCTGCCGTAGGACAGCCGGGCCGGCACGGGGACGCTGTGCTCGGGCGAGAGCACCAGGTTGAGCTCCAGCTCGTGCTCGACCACGCTCGTCGGGCGCTCCATGATCGGGTTCCTCTCTGCCTGCGGTTCGTGCCCGGTTCAGGGCCCTGTGCCTTGGGAGAGCGCGGTCAGGGAGCGCTCTTACACGGGTTTCCGGGATTTCTCGGTTTTCTTGCGGAGCTTCGACGGCGGTCGTGTGCGCAGTGGTGCGCCCGGGACGACGGGCGCGTGGCCGGGCGTTCGCGCCGTCTTCCTTACCGTGGGCGGCCCTGGCGTGTCCGGTGAATGGCCAACTTGGCGCCGCCCGCCCGCCGAGGTACTACTCTTTGTGACTGCCCGGCGACTGTCCGCCCCCTCGGCGGTACCTCCGCGCGCGCCGACGGCGGAGCCACCCCGGGTCGCCCGTGCCACCGTCGCGCACAGCTCCCCGCCGGGCGAGCCGCATCGGCCTGCCAGGAAAGCGAGCCCCCATGACGGACCGGCCCCACGCCGGCGGCAGCACGGAGACCGCCGCCGGTCCCGCGCCGGGCTACTACCCCGACCCCTCCGTCCCCGGCTTCGTCCGCTACTGGGGCGGGTCCGCCTGGGTGCCCGGCACCAGCCGGCCCGCCCCGGCGGAGGGCGAGGTGCTCGAACCGCCCCGGTACGCGACCCGCCGGCCGGGGGCCGCGGTCGGCGCGGGGCGGTACGTGCCGCCGCCGGTGGCGGACGAGCCGGCGGGGGAGCCCGCGGGGCGGCCGTCCTCCGGCGGGGACACCGGGCCGGTGTACCTGGACCAGACGGGCGGCGGCGCGTCGTTCACCTTCGCGGTGCCGGAGAACGGGCCGGTGTTCCGCCGCGGCGGGGAGCGGGCGTCCGGCGTGGAGCCGGCCGGGCGGGTGTTCCGGCGGGATCCGGAACCGGAGCCCGGGCGGGAGCCGGTACCGGGACCGGAGCCGGTCGGGGGGCGGGCGGACCACCGGGAGTGGCACGGCCCGAGGGATTCGGGAGACGCGTCGCGCTGGGTGTCCTGGGGGGTGCTGCCCGAGGCGGTGGAGGACCCGCCCGCCGAAGCGCCGGCCGCCCCGGAGCGGGCGGGCGGCTCCGAAGCGGCCGGCCCGCGGCCCGTTCCGGTGCCGTCGCCGGTGCTGTCGCCGATGCCCTCTCCGGTGCCGTCTCCGGTTCAGGCCGCGCCGCCCGCCCCGTCGCCGGTATCGGCCCCGGATCCGCTTCCGGATCCGCTCGCCGATCCGCTCCCGGCGGTGGCGGCCGTGCGGGACGCCGAACCGGCGCCGTCCGTGCAGCCCGCCCCTTTCGTGCCGGCCGCTCCTGTCGTGCCGTCCGCCGTCCGTCCGGCCGCGGCCCGTCCCGCCGCCGTCCGTTCGCCTGCCCCTGCCCCTGCCCCCGCCCCGCGCCGCCGGGTGAGGGCCGCCGGGGCGGCCCCGGCGGCGCTGCCGGCCGGGCTCGGGCGCCGCGTCGCCGCCCGCCTGGTCGACACCGCCGTGCTGGCCGTGGTCGCCGTCGCGGCGGGCGCCCCGCTCGGCCGCTCGGTCGAGGCCCACCTCCAGCGCAAGCTCGACCAGGCCCGGATGGCCAGCCGGCTCACCCACCGCCAGATCGACGTCTGGCTGGTCGACGGCACGGTGCTCGGCAAGGCCGCCGTCCTGCTCGGCATCCTGCTGTTCGTGGGCCTGCTCTACGAGGTCCTGCCGACCGCCCGCACCGGCCAGACCTTCGGCAAACGGCTCGCCCGGATCCGGGTGGTCGCGGTGGCCCGCACGGCGGCGGCCACCGCCCCCGACCGTCCGGGGATCGGTCGTTCGCTGCTCCGCTGGCTGGTCAGGCAGCTCTCGACGCTGCTGGTGGCGGGCCTGTTCTGGCCGCTGTTCGACCGGCCCGCCCGGCGCGGCTGGCACGACCGGGCGGCGCGCACCCGGGTCGTCCGGCTCTGACCTCGCCCGGCCTTCCGTCCGATGGCCATGTCGGACAAAACGGAGTCAATATCCCAAGTTCATACAAAGTGTGATGTTCTACTCGGGGCATGAGCACCTACGACCCCTCAGGCCCCGAGCCGGAGGGGGGCGGCAAGCCCTCCTTCGGCAAGCAGCCCCCGCAGTCGGGCGGCGGCACGCCGGAAGGTACGCCGTCGGACCCGTACGGCACTCCGCCCCCCGCCGGCCCGCCGCCGGACAGCGGCCCCGGCGCGTACGGCGGCACCTACGGCGGCGCTCCCGCGGGCCCGCCGTACGGCCAGAAGCCCTACGGCGGGTCGCCGTACGACCAGCCCCCGCCCGGCTACGGCCCCGCCGGGTACGGCACGCCCGGCGCCGGCCCCGTCCCCGGCATGCCGCCGCTCGGCAGCTGGCCCAACCGGATCCTCGCCCGGCTGATCGACTACCTGCTGGTGCAGGCCGTCGCCGTCCTGCTGGTCCTGCCGTTCGCCTCCCTCTCCGACCGCTCCGGCTCGGCCGGCGCCTTCTGGCTCGCCTGCGGGCTCTACCTCGTCTACGAGGGCCTGATGCTCAGCCGGGACGGGCAGACCCTCGGCAAGAAGGCCATGAAGATCCGGGTCGCCATGCTCGTCGACGGCAACTCCCCGACACAGGCGGCCGCCTGGACGAGGGCGGCCGTCTTCATCGTGCCCGCCGTGCTCTGCTGCGCCGGGCTCTGGTGGCTGATCGACGGCCTGTTCGGTGTCTTCGACAAGCCCTACCGGCAGTGCATCCACGACAAGTCCGCGAAGACGGTGGTGGTCTCCACCGCCTGAACCGTCCGGCCCCCGCTCGTACCCGCCGACCGGCGCGCGGTGCTCCGCGCGCCGGTCGGCGGGTACGGGACCGGCGGCTCCGCCCGTCCGACCCGCTCGGTACCGTGGGCGCGACCGCACCACCGCTCCGCGCACCCAGGGGGAACCGCCGTGCCCATCCCCGCCGACTGGCCCACCACCGAGGCCGAGGCGCTCGCCGAACAGGAGCGCCTGCGCCCGCTCGTCCGGCCGGCCGGCGCCATCGGAGCCACCGCGGGCGATGGCACCGACGCCGGCGACGACCGGCTGATCGCCGGCGTCGACGTCGCCTACGACGACGCCCGCGACCTCGTCGTCGCGGCCGCCGTGGTCCTCGACCGCGCCACCCTCGCCGTCGTCGAGGAGGCCACCGCCACCGGACGCATCGCCTTCCCCTACGTTCCCGGCCTGCTCGCCTTCCGCGAACTCCCCGCCGTCCTCGACGCCCTCGCGGCCCTCACCCACCGCCCCGGCACCGTCGTCTGCGACGGCTACGGCCTCGCCCACCCGCGCCGCCTCGGCCTCGCCAGCCACCTCGGCGTCCTCACCGGCCTGCGCACCCTCGGCGTCGCCAAGACCCCGTTCACCTTCGACCACCGCGAACCCGGCCCCGCCCGCGGCGACTCGACCCCGCTCACCGACCCGGCCACCGGCGAGGAGGTCGGCCGCGCCCTGCGCACCCGTCCCGGCGTCAAGCCCGTCTTCGTCTCCGTCGGCCACCGCATCGGCCTCGCCGAGGCCGTCGAGGCCACCCTCGCCCTCGCCCCCCGCTACCGCCTCCCCGAGACCACCCGGCACGCCGACTCGCTCTGCCGCCGCGCCCTCGCCGCCGCGAGCCGGACGCCGGACGCGGACTGACGGCCCACCAGAGCACCGGCCCGTGTGTTAGACATGACTGGCTCACCAGAACCGTCAACGACACACTGCCCGGACGCACGGGGGAGGCGCCGCACGTGGCAACGGGGAACGGAACCGGATCGACCGGCGGGGCAGGACGCGGCTACCGCGTCGAGGTCGAGCAGCTGCACGCCTTCGCCGCCCAAGTACGCCTGCTGCTGGCCGAGTTCCAGCGTCATGCCGACGGCAACGCGACACACGGCCGCAGCGGCATCGGACCCAGCTCGCTCGGCACCTTCGCCGAGGCCACCGACCTGCACGGCCGCTACCAGACCATGCGCGACGGCCTGCGCGACGTCCTCAACCAGCTCCAGGACGCGGTCGACGAGGCCCAGAAGAAGGCCGAACTCACCGCCACCAACTACGAGGAGCAGGAACACCGGACCAAGACGAAGCTGAAACTCGGCGACGACGGCTGGTCCGTGGCCAACCCCTCCGCCACCAGCACCGCCGCCTACGCCGCGACCACCGCCCCGGCCCGGCACGACGACGGGAAGGGGGTCCGGTGACGTACACCGACTTCGGCGCCTACAGCCACGCCGAACTCCGCAAGATGGTCCAGGCCCTCAACCCCGGTGAGGTGATGGCCGCCGCCGACCCCTGGCGCCGCGCCGCGGACACCCTCAAGGCCATCCGCGCCACCCTCACCCGCGCCAGCACCGAGGCCGCCACCTCCTGGGAGGGCAGCACCAGCGACGCCTTCCACGCCCGCATGCTCCACCTCGCCACCACCATCAACACCACCGCCTCCTACGCCAACGACGCGGCCAACACCCTCAAGGCGATCTCCGAGGCGATGGCCAAGGCCAAGCGCGACATGCCCGAGGAGCCCAGCGGCTGGGCCCAGTTCAAGGACGGCGTCGGCGACACCTTCTCCTCCCTCTTCGGCGCCGACGACGAGGACGCCCGCACCGACATCGCCAACCAGAAGAAGTCCGAAGCCGCCACCGTCCTGCAGACCCTCGCGATGCACTACCGCACGGCCAGTCCGATGCTGAAGCCCCCACCACCCCCGGGGCCACCGGGCAAGGGCAGGGGCAAGGACGAATTCACGGAAGGCCCGGCCGACGACGCGGGCTCCAGCGGCTACGCCGCTGTGGGTGGCTTTCTCGGTGGGGTCGGTGTCGGCAACGTCGGCCCCGGCGCGGCGCCGGTGTACCGCCCGCGCGAGGGAGCGGTGGCGGATCCCCGGACGGTCGGCGCGGGACGCGCGAACCCGCAAGGGACGAGCCCGTCGTTCTCGAAGGCGCCGTCGGCTCCCTCCGACCCCGGTGTCAAGGGCGGCGTTGCCATGCCGCCACCCAAGGCCGCGCCGGCGAAGTTCGGCGCCGGGACCGTCGTGGACGGCGCGGCCGCCGTTCCCACGCCGTCGACATCCGGCGGGCCGCTGCCGTCCGGGGGGAGCGGTACGTCGATCCTTGGTTCGCCGGGGAACGGCGGAAACCAGACCCTGCCCAACAGCCCGGTCACGCAGCCCGTCGCGCCGCAGGGCGGCAACGGCGCAGGTAATTCCCACCCGAGCGGGATCCCGCAGTCCTTCGGCCCGGCTGTCAGGCAGGGACAAGGGCCCGGCGCCGGGTGGAACGGGCAGGTCGCTTCGGAAGCCGCGCGCGGTGGCCGCGAAGGGACTCCGGGGAGGTTCGGGGCCGGCCGCAGCGGTGTGGTCTTCGGGGCCGAGGGCATGCCAGGGGCGAGTGGTGGCGGCAGCGTCGGCGCGGGCGCCGACCGTGGCAGGGGCACCGTCGAGGGCAAGGCCGGTCGAGTCGGTGGCGCGATTGTCGGTGCCGAGGACCACTCAGGCAGGAGCGGCGGTGGCAAGCAGGCCTTCACCGAGGGCGGTTCGGGCGTGGGAGCGCGCGGACGGATCCGGCCGGAGACCGGTGCGGGCAGCCCGCTTGCGCAGACGCCCATGGTTCCGCTGGGTGGCGTCGACCGGGGCCGGAGGGACGACGAGAGGAAGCGGAGCCGTCCCGACTACCTCGTCGAGGACGAGGAGACCTGGGCGTCGGACGACCCGGTCAATCCGAACGTGGTGGAATGACGCCCGGCCTGCGGGTCTTGGGCCGATCGATCGGGTGCCCTGCGGCCGTCCAGGCTGCAGGGCGGCCTCTGTGCTGAGTGGGGTGGCGGGACTTGAGGAGCTGGCGTCTTGGCCGCAGGGCGGCTGTGCTGATGGCCGGCGCACTGCTGGCGGCCGTGGGCACGGGTCCTGTCCATGCCGAGAATGTGCGCGATGCGCAGTGGCCCCTTGTG
Source organism: Kitasatospora sp. NPDC001527 (assembly GCF_040298605.1). NCBI lineage: Bacteria > Bacillati > Actinomycetota > Actinomycetes > Kitasatosporales > Streptomycetaceae > Kitasatospora > Kitasatospora sp. NPDC001527. Next base: position 90,022 of record NZ_JBEPAM010000014.1, read on the forward strand.
ACCTACCGGGCGGAATCGGCGATCTGGCCCGTCTCGCAGGGAGAAGGTGTCACGGTTGCCGTCGTCGACAGCGGCGTGCTGAAGGAGCACCAGGACTTGACGGGGCAGGTCCTGGCCGGAGTGGACCTCACCGGGGAGAAGACCGACGGGACGGTGGACACCAACGGCCACGGCACCGGGATGGCGAGTCTCATCGCGGGCCACGGCCACGCTACCGGGGCCGGCATCGTGGGCCTGGCACCCAAGGCCAAGATCCTTCCGATTCGGATCGATCTGACTCAGGAGTCACCCTCGGACCAGTCGGACATCGCCAGGGCGATCCGCTATGCCGTTGACCACGGTGCGAAGGTCGTCAATATGTCCATCGGAGGGCCTTCCGGGGCCGACCCCGACGAGCGTGCGGCGGTGAAGTACGCGATGGACAAGGACGTTGTCCTGGTGGCGAGTACGGGCAACGACGGGGACAAGGGCGCTTCCGTGGACTATCCGGCCGCCTTCCCCGGGGTCATGGCGGTCGGCGCGGTGGACCGCAACGGGCTGATCTGGAGCAAGTCGAGCTCCGGTCCCGAGACGACCCTGGTGGCGCCGGGCGCGGAGATCCCCCGGGCAGGTGCCAAGTCGACGAGTTCGCAGGGCGTCGCCAACGGCACCTCCGACGCCACCGCCTACGTCTCCGCCACCGCCGCGTTGATCCGGGCGAAGTACCCGGAGCTCTCCGCCGGGCAGGTCATCAACCGGATGATCAAGAGCGCCACCCCGCCCGCCGACGGATCGGCGGTGCCGAGCGAGCGGTACGGGTACGGGGTGCTGTCGCCGGCGAAGGCGCTGGAGGTGAATCCGGCGGTGGACGGGGGGCCGCGGGAGAATCCGCTGGCCGGGCGGGCGGAGGCGAAGGGGGGCGTGACCGCCTCGCCGAGCGAGGAGGAGTGGGAGTCGCCGCCTCCCGTGACGGTGCCGGTGACCGCGGAGAACCGCGGCGTGAAGTGGGTGCTGATGGGCACCGCGGTGGTCGCCGGAGTGGTGCTGGTGGGCGTCGTGGTGGCGGTGCTGCTGGTGGTGCGCGGGCGGCGCCGGCGGGCGCGGGCCGCCGCGGCGGCGGCGCACCAGGCCTATCCGCCGCCGCCGCAGCAGTGGCCGCCCTATCAGGGGTGAGCGGCGAGCCACTCGGGGCGCAGGGCGGCCATCTGCAGGACGTCGTGGTACGCGCCGCCCCAGAAGTGGGCCTGGCGGGCCCGGCCCTCGTGGCGGAAACCGGCCTTCTCGTAGGCGCGGACGGCGCGCGGGTTGTAGGCGTAGACCTCCAGTTGGACGCGGTGCAGGCGGACCGTCCCGAAGGCGTGGCGCAGCAGCAGCACGGTGGCCTCGGTGCCGATGCCGCGGCCGGTGCTGCCGGGGGCGAGGGCGATCCGGAAGTGGGCGGAGGCGTTGTCGGGGTCGACGTCGTTGAGCGCGAGTTCGCCGAGGAAGCGGCCGGTGGCCCGGTCCTCGACGGCGAGGTCGAGGCGGTCGGGCTGCTCGGGGCGGGTGGCGCACCAGTCGCGGATCTCGTCCTCGGTGAAGACCCGGCGGGTGCCGGTGAGGCGGTTGGTCTCCTCGTCGTCGGTGGACTCCCACATGGGGCCGGCGTGCCGGGCGGAGAGCGGGACGAGGGTGACGGTGGCGCCGGGCAGGGTCGGCTTGCGGGCGAGCGCGCCGGGGTCGAAGGCGGCGTGGGGATCACGGGCGGAGGTCGGCATGCCGGTCAGGATGGACCGGAGCGCTCCGTTCCCGCCAGTGAATTCGCCCGCCCTTCCCGGGGCCGCAGGTGCCGCTGCCGGCCGAGTCGGGCCGGTCGACGGGACCGGACGGCGTTATCAGCCGAACGGAGTACGCGGAGAGCCCCCCAAGGGTGGATGACGTGTTGACGCCGCCCGCCGGGCCGCCGGGGGCGGCGGGGCTGGCAGGATTTCGGCGACCGCTGGCGCTGACGCCGCTGGTGGGGGGCGGTCCCGGGCGGCCATCCTGGGCGCATGAGCACTTCCGAGCACATCAGCGGCACGGCCGGCGACGACGCGATCGTCCCCGACACCAAGGACTGGACGTGGGTGCTGGAGCGCCCCTGCGCGGACTGCGGGCTGGACGCCGGGGCGATCGGCCGCGAGGACGTGGCCGGGATGATCCGGGCCAACGCGGCGGCCTGGGCGGGGGTGCTGGCCGGCGATCCGGCGGCGCTGCGCCGCCGGCCGCGGCCGGAGATCTGGTCCGACCTCGAATACGCGTGCCACGTCCGGGACGTCTTCCGGCTGTTCCAGGTCCGGCTGGCCCTGATGCTGGACCGGGACGACCCGCTGTTCGCCAACTGGGACCAGGACGAGACGGCCGTCGCCGAGCGGTACGGCGAGCAGGATCCGGCCGTGGTGGCGGGGGAGTTGACGCAGGCCGCGGAGGTGCTGGCGGCGGCGTTCGAAGGGGTGACGGGCGCGGGGTGGGAGCGCACCGGCAACCGCAGCGACGGGGCGCGCTTCACGGTGGAGTCGTTCTCCCGCTACCTGGTGCACGATCCGGTCCACCACCTGTACGACGTCACCGGTGAGCGGGTCTGAGGGGGCCGGCGAGGGTGGTCACCGGCTCACGGGCGCGCGCTCGTGCGGCTCACCAGCCGGAGGCCTCACGCAGCATGGTGCGGCGCAGGCGGCCGGCCACGCTGGCGGTGTCGGTGCCGATGACGTCGGCGATCTCGGGCGCGGCGAGACCGACGACGTAGTGCAGGATGGCCAGGTCGTCGTCGGCCGGGCGGGCCGGGCGGTCCTGGGTGTCGGGACGGCCGGAGGGCAGCCCGTTCTGCCGGGTGTGGTCGCCGACGGTATCGCGCAGGATCTGCCAGGCGTGCGCGGTGGGGTTGGAGCTTCCCAGCAACTCGCGCCACTGCACGGCGATTTCGGCGAAGGCCTGTTGGACGGCGCCGGCCGCGCGGTCCGGGTCGGGCAGCCAGACCCGGGCATAGCTGAGGTACCGCGGTCGGTGCAGCTCGCAGAACGCCGCGAACTCCAGCGGTACGGCGGGTTCGCCGGGCCCCGGAGGCGGCTCGGCGGTGCTGTCATGACGTTGGGTCATCTCGGCTTCTCGGCAAGTGAGATGGGCTTCTGACGGTCGATCATCTGTGCTCACTCTACGGTAGGCGCTCGGTGCGCTGGGTTACCAATCGGCTGGATTGCCCGGAAGGCGCCGCCGCGCGGCCGGTTCCGGCGGTGGCCGGGTGGGGGGTCGGCGGGCGGTGCGGCGGTGGCGGACGGGCGGGGAGTGGTGCGCAGTGGTGTCAGAGGCGTGGACGCGGAGCTCCGTGGCCGGTCAGCGGGGTGATCCGGCCGGTGGTGGCAGCCGTTCGGCGCGCCACCGCAGAGGGTGTGATGTGCCACCGTAGGCGGTTCGGCGGTTCTCGTCCACGCCTGCGGCGCGAAGCCGCGCCCGCACCACCGGGCGCACCACCGTGCACGCGCCGCCCGGTCCTCGCCGGACCGTGCCGGGCTGCGGCGATGCCGCGAGCGGGCCGTTCGGCGGCGCCCCCGGGCGGGGGGCGGGGTGGTGGGCCGGCCCCGTCGCACGCGTCCCGCGTGCCCGGCCCTTCGTCGGCGGATCGCCGTGTACGAGACGAAAGTTGACGAACTGTCAGGAACTCGCCCGGCGGCTCTCCGCCGGGACGGCCCGGTCGTCCGGTGTGGTGCCGCGGGCGAGCTGGGCGGGGAAGGCCTCGACCGCCCGGCGGCGGGCGAGTCGCGCGGCCGCCGCAGCCGCGGCCCCTGCGGCCCCGGCCGCCTCCGTGGCGGCGGTCAGCCGCTCCCGCTCGTGCTCGCGGCCCCGGGCGTTCGCGCCCTCGTGCGGCGCGGTCGCGTGCTCCACGTCCTCGCGCCCGGCGTCCTGCCGGATTCCCTCGATCGTCTGGACTTCCCCGGTCTCCTCGGCCTTCTCGATCTCCTGGGTCTGTTGGGCCAGTTGGGCCTCCTGTTCCTCGTGGGCCGTCTGGTGGGCCGCTTCCTGCGCGGCCTCGTGCGCGGCCTCGTGTGCGGCTTTGGTGGCGCTGCGGAGGCGGGCCGCTCCGGAGCCCCGCCGGGCCCGCCCGTCGGCCGTGCGCGCCGCGTGCTCCTCGGCCACCTGTCTAGCCGCCAGGTAGGCCTGGACGGCCGCCATCCCGTAGACGGGCTGGATCAACTGGTGGCCCTTGAAGAAGGGGCGGGCGGGGGCGAACCCGGCGGCGACCACGAGGTCGCGGATCTCCGCTATCTCCGCCTCGCTGCGCGCGGTGAAGCGGACCTCCCAGCCCTTCTTGTAGGTATGGCCCTGTGCGCCGCTGCGGCGGGCCGGGTCCGGCCGGCGGACGTATCCGGGCAGGCGTCCGAGCCGGAGCTGGGCCGCGCGGAGGCCGGCGGTCTCGTCACGTGACATGTACTAAGGGTAGGCAATCCGGCGGGCTGGAGTGACGCCCGGAGGTGACTTCGCCGTATGTGCTTGATCACGCAGGGTCAGACGGCCTGGTGGCTGATCAATGATGATGGAGTATGACAAGCGACTGATCGCCCATTCCTCCGAATGGGTGAGGGTATGAGGACTTTAGTGCGGCCTGATCCCGGTTTCGCGACGGTTGGGTAACAGTGCGTCAGGCGGCCGCGACTCGTTCCGGGCCGTTGGGGATGGTGTCGGCATGAGCTACCGGATTCCCACGCCGCCGCCGTCCCTGGAGGAACTGGCGCGCCGTCAGCAGAACGTCCTCACCGCCGGCCAGCTGCGCGCCCGTGGTGTGCCGGCCCGGATCATCAGCGAGCACTGCCGCCGCGGCGGTCCCTGGCAGCGGCTGCTGCCCCGGGTCTACCTGCTGCAGTCCGGCGACCCCTCGCCGGAGCAGCGGATGTGGGCCGCGCTGCTGTACGCGGCGCGGAACGGCCGGGAGGGCGGCCGCGCCGAGGGCGCGGTGATCACCGGGGCGGCCGCGCTCGCGCTGTACGGCTTCGCCGCGGTGCCCCGGCTGCCCGCCGTCACCGGGGTGGACGTGCTGGTGCCCCGCCAGCGGCGGCTCAAGGACGCCGGCGAGGTGCGGATCCGGCGCACCGAGCGGGAGCTGGTGGCGCGCTCGGTGCACGGGCTGGCCTGCGCGCCGGTCGCCAGGGCGGTCGCCGACGCGCTGCACGAGTGGACCTCCGAAGGCGCGGCCGGCGGGCCGGCCCCGGTCCGGGAGGTGCTCGGCGAGGCCGTCCGCCGCCCCGACCTGCGCTGCACGGTGCGCGAGCTGGCCGCCGAGCTGGCCGAGTCCGGACTGGTTTCCGACCTGCGGGTGCGGGCCGTGCTGGACGGCCTGCTGGCCGCCGAGCGGGACCGCTCGCTGGAGCGGATCGGCGAGCTGGTCGACGAGTGGCTGCTGCCCGTCCCGCTGACCGGCCCGGAACTGCGGATGCGCGGCGGCACCTACGTCGCCGTCCCGGACCTCTACTGGCCGCGGGCGGGTGTCGCGGTCGAGGTCGACTCGGAGCTGCGCAGCGTCAGCGAGGGCGAGGCGGCCTGGATGCGCGGCGGCCAGCACCGGATGGAGTACCTGGGGGTGCGGGTGGTGTACGTCTCCGGCGCGCGGCTGGCCGAGGACCCGGACGCGGTCGGCGCCGAACTGCGCGAGGCGTTCCGGCTGGGCGGGACCGACGTGGTGGAGCTGCTGGTCACCGAGCACTGAGCGTCCGGAACGGCGGGCACCGCCCAGGACGGTGCCGGCGCCCGGGCTCAGCCCCCGACGACCGGCGTGCCGACCAGCTCGACCCCGGCCGCCCGCAGCTCGTCCAGGGCGGCGGCGGTGGTCGGCGCGGCCACCCCGGCGGTGAGGTCGAGCAGCACCCGGGTGGTGAACCCGGCCCGCACCGCGTCCAGCGCGGTGGCCCTGACGCAGTGGTCGGTGGCGATGCCGACCACGTCCACCTCGGTGACCTGCCGCTCGCGCAGCCACTCGGCCGGCCCGCGGCTGTTCTCGTCGACGCCCTCGAAGCCGCTGTACGCCGCCGCGTAGGCGCCCTTGTCGAAGACCGCCTCGATCGCGCCGGAGGTGACGGACGGGGCGAAGTTGGGGTGGAAACCGACCCCCTCGGTGCCCGCGACGCAGTGCACCGGCCAGCTGTGCACGTAGTCCGGCTCGTCGGAGAAGTGGTCGCCCGGGTCGATGTGGTTGTCGCGGGTGGCGAGGATGTGCCGGTAGCCGGGCGCGGACTCGGCGATGAGGTCGGTGATCGCGGCGGCCACCTCGGCCCCGCCGGCGACGGCCAGGCTGCCGCCCTCGCAGAAGTCGTTCTGCACGTCGACGACGATCAGTGCCCGGTGCATGGCTGGCATTCCTCGGTCTGGTGGGGTCCTGCGGAGGACGGGGGGAGACGGTGTGAGGGGGCCTCACGTCCGTACGGGGGAACTCTACGGTCGACTGTAGGCAGTGGCATCCGGAGGCGGAAGGCCCGGGGCGCGCCCGGGGCCTTCCCCCGTCCACGAACCGTCACGGGGCCGGTGGGGCGTCACACGTGCAGCTCGGTCGCCAGCACCGGGTCGCCCTTGGAGAGCTGGGTGGCCGACAGCGGCAGCGCCGCCCGGGCCCGGGTGTGCCGCTCGCGCGCGGCCTCCAGCGGCTCCCGGCCGATCACCTCGCCGGCCTTGATCAGCGGCACCTGCACCAGGTGCGGCGCCAGGGCGTCCGGGACGGTCCCGGTGCCGACGACCTCGGCCTCGGCGACGCCGTCCGCGTCCGGCCGCCGGGCCGCCCACTTGCGCCCGCCGATGCTGGTCTTGCCGCCGGCCGCGCGCTTGGCGACCGGGACCAGCGGGCCGTCCGGCCCGGCGGCGCGGGCGACCAGCTTGTAGACCATCGCGCAGGTCGGGTCCCCGCTGCCGGTGACCAGGCTGGTGCCGACGCCGTAGCCGTCCACCGGGGCGGCGGCCAGCGCGGCGATCGCGTACTCGTCGAGGTCGGAGGTGACGATGATCCGGGCCCCGGTGGCGCCGAGCTCGTCGAGCTGGCGGCGGACCCGGTGGGCGAGCAGGGTGAGGTCGCCCGAGTCGATCCGTACGGCGCCCAGCTCGGGGCCGGCCACCTCGACGGCGGTGCGCACCGCCTCGCGCAGGTCGAAGGTGTCGACCAGCAGGGTGGTGCCCCGGCCCATCGAGTCGATCTGCGCCCGGAAGGCGTCCCGCTCGCTGTCGTGGACGAGGGTGAAGGCGTGCGCGGCGGTCCCGGTGGTCGGGATGCCGTAGGTGAAGCCGGCCTCCAGGTCGGAGGTGGCGGCGAAGCCGGCCACGTACGCGGCGCGGGCGGCGGCGACGGCGGCCCGCTCGTGCGCGCGCCGGGCGCCCATCTCGATCACCGGCCGGCCACCGGCCGCCGAGGTCATCCGGGAGGCGGCGGCGGCGATCGCCGAGTCGTAGTTGAGGATCGAGAGGATCACCGTCTCCAGGATCACCGCCTCGGCGAAGCTGCCCTCGACGGTCAGCAGCGGCGAGCCGGGGAAGTAGACCTCGCCCTCCGGGTAGCCGTGGATGTCGCCGGTGAACCGGTAGTCGGCGAGGAAGCGCAGGGTCTCCTCGTCGACCACGTCCTGGTCGGCGAGCCAGTCGAGCTGGGCGGAGGTGAAGCGGAAGCTCTCCACGGCGTCCAGGACCCGGCCGGTGCCCGCCATCACGCCGTAGCGCCGGCCGGCGGGCAGCCGACGGGTGAACACCTCGAAGACGGAGCGGCGGTGCGCCGCCCCGCTGCGCAGGGCGGCCTGCAGCATGGTGAGCTCGTAGCGGTCGGTGAGCAGCGCGGTCGAGCCGGCCGCGGGCACGGAAGTGGCGTCCATGCGGATGATGCTACTACCCCTTAGCGTCAATGTGACGATTTCTCGGCGCGGTGATCCGTCCAGCGCGTCGCGGGCACGGGGGCGGAATCGCCCGCAGGTCCCCCGGATGGCAGCATGGGGCTGGAGGGGCACGTGGAGACCACGTGACGGCCGGGTGGGAGCCACCCGGGAACCGAACTGAGCGGCAGGAGGGAACCGGCGGTGAGTGTCGCGCCCGTGGAGATCGAGCGCCCGGAAGTCGAGGGCGTACCCGTGACGGAGCCGGACACCCCGTGGGTCACCATCGTCCACAACGATCCGGTCAACCTGATGAGCTACGTCCAGTACGTCTTCCAGGCCTACTTCGGCTATCCGCGGGAGAAGGCCCGGAAGCTGATGATGGAGGTGCACACCAAGGGCCGGGCGGTGGTCTCCAGCGGCTCGCGCGAGGAGATGGAGCGCGACGTGCAGGCGATGCACGGCTACGGCCTCTGGGCGACCCTGCAGCACGACTGACCGCACGACCGGCCGCGCGGGCGGCCGAGCGGCCGATGCCGCGGACCACTGGAACCGACGAGGACGGGCTGACCGATACCGATGGCTGGGTTGTTCGAGAGTGCCGGCGGCGGGGGCGCGGTGCTCGCGCTGGACGAGCTGGAGGCCTCCATCCTGCGCTCGCTGGAAGTGCAGATGCTGGAGCTGATCGGCCCCGGTCCGGGCGGTGAGGGCGACGGGTCCGGCGACCCGCTGGCGGCGCTGTTCGCCGAGGGGCCGAGCAAGGCGCCCGACGACCCGGCGCTGGCCCGGCTCTTCCCGGACGCCTACGGGGACCCGGCCCGCCCGGCCGACGAGGAGTCCCGGGAGGCCGCCGGGGAGTTCCGCCGTTACACCGAGCTGGACCTGCGGGCCCGCAAGCGCGAGGACGCCCTGCAGGTCGTCCGGGCGCTGGACGGCCTGGGCGGCGAGGGCGGCCTGGTCAACCTGGACGCCGCCGCGTGCCTGCGCTGGCTGGGCGCGCTCAACGACCTGCGGCTGACCCTGGGCGTGCGGCTGGAGGTCACCGAGGACGACGAACAGGGGCTGTACGACCTGCCGGACACCGACGAGCGCAAGCCCCTGGTGATGGCCTACCTGTGGCTCGGCGCCCTGCAGGAGTCGCTGCTGGAGGCGCTCACCGACTGACGCCGGGGCCCGTTCCCGGACCGAGTCTCCCCCGTTCGGGGCAGGCCCCGGCCCCTCGTCCGCATGCCGGACGAGCGGCCGGGGCCTTTTCGTCCAAAACGGGCGAAACCCCATCAGGGCATGCTCAAATATCGCTCAGATGGACACCGGTATCCGGACCGTGCGTGGTACGACTGCTCCCCCGCGAGTCCCATCCGCGACATCCCCTCCAGGACGGTGCAGCATGACCGAACAGCTCTACGACGAGGTCGTCGACGCCAGGCCGGACGAGGAGGGCTACCACCGGGGCCTGGGCAGCCGCCAGATCCAGATGATCGCGATCGGCGGCGCCATCGGCACCGGCCTCTTCCTCGGCGCGGGAACCGCCATATCCAAGTCCGGCCCCAGCCTGATCCTGTCCTACGCCGTGGCCGGCGTGGTGATCTTCGCGATCATGCGGGCGCTCGGCGAACTGCTCACCTACCGGCCGGTGGCCGGCAGCTTCGCCGAGTACGCGCGGGAGTTCCTCGGGCCCTTCGCCGGCTTCGTGACCGGCTGGACGTACTGGCTCTTCTGGGTTGTCACGGGCATGGCGGAAACCACCGCCGCGGCCGTCTACGTGAAGTTCTGGGCACCCGAGATCCCGCAGTGGCTCTGCGCGCTCTGCTTCCTGCTGCTCCTCTACGGGGCCAACCTGATCTCGGTGAAGATCTTCGGCGAGATCGAGTTCTGGTTCTCCATGGTCAAGGTCACCGCGATCATCGGCATGATCCTGATCGGCGTCGGAGTGCTCACCCTCGGCTTCAGCGACGCCGGCGACACCGCGTCGGTCACCCACCTCTGGCAGGACGGCGGCTTCTTCCCCAAAGGCATCGGCGCCACCGTGATGACCCTGCAGATCGTCATGTTCGCCTACCTGGGCGTGGAACTCGTCGGCGTCACCGCGGGCGAGAGCGAGAACCCGAAGAAGACCCTCCCGCGCGCCATCAACACCCTGCCGTGGCGGATCGCGCTGTTCTACATCGGCGCCCTGGTCGTCATCCTCTCGCTGGTGCCGTGGACCGAGTTCCAGCCCGGCGTCAGCCCGTTCGTCGCCACCTTCGGCAAGATCGGCATCCCCGCCGCCGCCGGCATCATCAACTTCGTGGTGCTCACCGCCGCGCTCTCCTCCTGCAACTCCGGCATGTACTCCACCGGCCGCATGCTGCGCGACCTCGCCCTGCGCGGCCAGGCCCCCGGGCGGCTCACCCGGCTCAACGGCCACCGCACCCCGGCCGCCGCGATCACCGTCTCCACGCTGCTGATGGGCGTCGGCGTGGTGCTCAACTACCTCGTCCCGGCCAAGGCCTTCGAGTACATCACCTCGGTCGCCACCGTCTGCGGCCTGTGGACCTGGGCGATGATCCTCGTCTGCCAGATCCGCTACCGCAGGGCCTGGCAGGCCGGCCACCTGCCGCCGCCCAGCTTCAAGGCCCCCGCCGGCGTCTGGAGCAGCTGGGCCGCGCTCGCCTTCCTGGCGCTGGTGGTCGTGCTGATCGGCCTGGACGCCGACAACCGGATCTCGCTGTACGTCTTCCCGGTCTGGGCCGTGCTGCTGGTCGCCGGCTACCGGGGGCTCGGACGCCGCGCCCCCGAGGCGGTGCACGCGGTCGCCCACGACCACCTGCACGTGCCGGACGGCGGCGGCAGCGACCCCCGCTGACCGCCCCCCGGACGCCCCGGCGGCCCGCCGCCGGGGCGTGGCTATCCTGGCGCCATGCTGACCATCACCCGAGAACTGCGCGACGCGATCGTCGCCCACGCCCGCGCCGACCACCCGGACGAGGCCTGCGGCGTGGTCGCCGGACCGGAGGGCAGCGGCCGCCCCGAGCGGTTCATCCCGATGCTCAACGCCGCCCGCTCGCCCACCTTCTACGAGTTCGACTCGGGCGACCTGCTCAAGCTCTACCGCGAGATGGACGACCGCGACGAGGAGCCGGTGATCGTCTACCACTCGCACACCGCCACCGAGGCCTACCCCTCGCGCACCGACGTGAGCTACGCCTCCGAGCCGAACGCCCACTACGTCCTGGTCTCGACCGCCGAGGGCAACGGCCCCGACGACCCGTACCAGTTCCGCTCGTTCCGCATCGTGGACGGCGTGATCACGGAGGAAGACGTCCAGGTCGTCGAGGCCTACCCGGCCTGACCCGCACCCACCTGGGCGGGGCCCGCCGACCGTCCGCGAGCGGTCGGCGGGCCACTGCCGTTTCCGGGCGGTCTCGACATGGGGGACGGACTCATCCGCATCCCGAGACGGGCATGGAGGAGCGGGGCCGGGAATCTATACGATGAGCCCATGCGTTCCGTCGATGTGAGCACTCAGGCCCCGGGCACCCGCCTCGTGGCGCGCCTGCACATCGACCTGTGCCGGCTCGCCAGCGCGATCTGTCCCGGCACGCCGGCGCGCTCGCGCTGAGCCGCCCGCCGCGGCCCGCAGCGGAGATCCCCGCCCCGGGCCGCAACGCCCTGCCGCGCCCGCTGCGGCCCACCCACCTCACGACTCGCACAGGAGCGCACCCATGGCCATCGAGGTCCGCATCCCGACCATCCTCCGCACCTACACCGACGGCGCCAAGGCCGTCGAGGGCACCGGCAGCAACCTCGGGGAACTCTTCACCGACCTCGACGCCCGTCACCCGGGCATCGCCGCCCGCCTGCTGGAGGGCGGCGAGCTGCGCCGCTTCGTCAACGTCTACCTGAACGACGAGGACGTCCGCTTCCTGGAGGGCATCTCCACCGCCGTCGCCGACGGCGACAGCGTCACCATCCTGCCCGCCGTGGCCGGCGGCGCCCGGTAGGGCCCGGCCCCGCCACCCGCCGCCCCGTCCCGCGCACCGCCCGGGACGGGGCGGGTCCGCCCGTACCGATCCCGACCGCCGCCCGCCGGAGGACCCCTTGCGCTACGACAGCCCGCTCGAAGCCGTCGGCAACACCCCGCTGGTGCGCCTGCCCCGGCTGTCCGCCGCGGTGCCCGGGAACACCGAGGGCCTGGTCACCCTCTGGGCCAAGCTGGAGGACCGCAACCCCACGGGCTCCATCAAGGACCGCCCGGCGCTGCACATGATCGAGCGCGCCGAGGCCGGCGGCCGGCTCACCCCCGGCTGCACGATCCTCGAACCCACCAGCGGCAACACCGGCATCTCGCTGGCCATGGCGGCCAAGCTCAAGGGCTACCGGATGGTCTGCGTGATGCCCGAGAACACCAGCGAGGAACGGCGCGAGCTGCTCCGCATGTGGGGCGCCGAGATCATCTCCTCACCCGCCGCCGGCGGCTCCAACACCGCCGTGCGCATCGCCAAGGAGATCGCCGCCGAGCACCCCGACTGGGTGATGCTCTACCAGTACGGCAACCCCGACAACGCCGGCGCCCACTACACCGGCACCGGCCCCGAGATCCTCGCCGACCTGCCCACCGTCACCCACTTCGTGGCCGGCCTCGGCACCACCGGCACCCTGATGGGCGTCGGCCGCTACCTGCGCGAGAAGGTCCCCGGCGTGCGGATCGTCGCCGCCGAGCCGCGCTACGACGACCTCGTCTACGGCCTGCGCAACCTCGACGAGGGCTTCGTCCCCGAGCTGTACGACGCCGAGGTGCTCACCACCCGCTTCTCGGTCGGCTCCGCCGACGCCGTCCGGCGCACCCGCGAACTCCTCCAGGAGGAGGGCATCTTCGCCGGCGTCTCCACCGGCGCGATCCTGCACGCGGCGATCGGGGTGGGCCGCAAGGCCGCGCAGGCCGGCGAGCGCGCCGACATCGTCTTCGTGGTCGCCGACGGCGGCTGGAAGTACCTGTCCACCGGCATCTACACCGCCGAGTCCACCGAGGCCGCCGTCGAGGCGCTGCAGGGCCAGCTCTGGGCCTGAGGCCCCCGCCGGGCGGCGGGGGCCGGGGATTTGTCCGCACCGTGCTCCCGGTTCGTCACGGTACGACCACGGTGTCCGGTCCGGGGCCGGGATCGCCCGGCGCCCGGAAAGGCTGGCCACGAACGTCCCCCACGCACCAGCGGAGGTGACCCGTGAGCCGCAGCGCCAACCTGTGGTCGTACACCGAGATCGCCCGCCACATCAACGTCCAGCCGGAGACCGTGCGCACCTACCGGCGGCACGGCCTGCTGCCCGAACCGGACCTGCTCGACGCCGCCGGACACCCCCGCTGGTACCCCGACACCATCCGCGCCTGGGCCCGCCGGCGCCCCGGCCGCCGCTGACCCGCCCACCGCGGCGCGCCCGCCCCCGTCTCCCCGGCGTTCTGGTGATTCCAGCCACAGCACGGCACGGAGACGGGGGCAAAGTGCCGGTCCGCCCTTACCCTCGACAACACGCGCAGGGCAGCGCCTCCGGCCGGTACTCCCGGCCCGCTGTCATGACCAGCGGCAGCCAGGACGTGTCGGGGCGGAGGGGCTCGGATGAAACTGACCGTGGTGGGGTGCTCGGGGAGCTTCCCGTCGGCCGACTCGCCGTGCTCCAGCTACCTGGTGGAGGCCGACGGCTACCGCGTCGTGCTCGACCTCGGCAACGGGGCGCTCGGCGCCCTGCAGAAGTACGTCTCGATCTACGACGTCGACGCCGTCCTGCTCAGCCACCTGCACGCCGACCACTGCGTCGACCTGTGCGCCTACTGGGTCGCCCGCAACTACCGGGCCGAGGGCTGCCCCGATCCGATGCCCGTCTACGGCCCGGCCGGCACCGCCGCCCGGATGGCCCGCGCCTACGACATGCCGGAGAACCCGGGGATGAAGGAGGTGTTCGAGTTCCGCACCCTCACCCCCGGCCGCTTCGACCTCGGCCCGCTGCGGATCGACGTCGCCCAGGTCAACCACCCCGTGGACGCCTTCGCCTTCCGGCTGGAACACGACGGCCGCAGCCTCGTCTACTCCGGCGACACCGGTGAGAGCGCCGAACTCGTCGAACTGGCCCGGGACACCGACCTCTTCCTGTGCGAGGCCGCCTACCTCGACGGCCGCGACACCTACCGGGCGGTCCACCTCAACGGCCGCGAGGCCGGCGAGCACGCCACCGCGGCCGGCGCCCGCCGGCTCGTCCTCACCCACATCCCGCCGTGGACGGACGCCGAGGTGAACCGGCGGGACGCGGCCGCCGCCTACGCGGGACCGGTCGACATCGCCCGGGCCGGCGCGGTCTACGAGGTCTGACCGCTCACTCCACGTACGTCAGCCAGTGCCGGTAGCGCCCGTCCGCGCCGCTCACCGCCGCTTCGTAGGACGCCCGCAGCCGATCCGTCAGCGGTCCCGGGGCCGCCGGAAGCTCCCGGTCGTCCAGCGAGCCCACCGCCACCACCCCGGCCGCCGTGCCGCACACGAACACCTCGTCCGCCGCGTACAGGTCGGAACGCAGCAGCGCCTCCACCCGCACCGGCACACCCAGGTCGCGCGCCAGCGTCAGCACGGTGTCCCGGGTGATCCCCTCCAGGGCGCCCGCACTCGTGGGAGGCGTGCGCAGCACCCCGTCGCGCACGACGAACACGTTCTCCCCGGTGCACTCGCTCACCGCGCCGTCCGGGCCGAGCAGCAGCGCCTCGTCGTACCCCGCGTCGGTCGCCTCCCGGCGGGCCAGCACCGAGTTCAGGTACGGCCCGGTCGCCTTCGCGGCCGGCGGCACCGCGTTCGGGTCGGTGCGCCGCCAGCTGCTCGTCTTCAGCCTGATCCCGCCCCGCCCGTCCGGCAGCTGGGAGTGCCACTCCCAGCTCGCGATCGCCGTGACGGTCGGCGAGGACCGCATGTCCAGGCCCATCGCGCCGTAGCCCAGGAAGGCGAAGTGCCGCAGGTAGCAGGACCGGTGACCGTTGGCCCGCACCAGGTCGACCGTGGCCTTCGCCAACTCGTCCACACCGTGGGGGAGTTCCATGCGCAGCATGCGCGCACTGCGGTCCAGCCGGCGAAGGTGCTCGGGCAGCCGGAACACGGCCGGGCCGTCCGCCGTGGCGAACGCCCGGGTGCCCTCCAGCACCCCGGTGCCGTAGTGCAGGCCATGGGTGAGGACGTGCGTGGTCGCCGAGTGCCAAGGCACCAGCGCACCGTCCAGCCAGATCGTCGAAGCTTCGGGAAGAGCCGTCATGTCCGCCATCCTGACCACCCGACCGCCTCCGGTCAGCGCCGCGGCCACTGCCGGAACCGGCCATGACCAGGAGCGGAAGCGACCCGTCTCGCAGGGTGGAAGCCCCGCACGGATCCGCGCCGGGCGTCAGTAGGCTGCGCCGATGGAGAGCCCCGCAGACCCGGACGCCACCCGGCTCTACGCCCGCCTGCTCGCCGAACCCGGCCGCCCACCCGGCGAGTTGTTTCCCGACTGGGACGAACGGAGGCTCGCCGCCGCCACCGCCGAACTCCTCGGCCTCGGCCTGCTCCAGCCCGCCGCGGGCGGCCCCGCCCCAGGGCCCGCCCCAGGGCCCGGTCCCGGCCACGCCGCGGTGTCCGTGGACACCGCCGTCCGGCAACTGCTGTTCGACGCCGACCGGCAGGTCGCCGACCTCGTCGGGGCCCTGGACCGGGCCCGCGAGGCGGTCGACCGGCTGCACACCGGCTACCTGCCCGTGCAGGAGCGCCACCGCGCCGGCAGCGCGCTGGAGGTCGTCCGCGGCGCCGACCGGATCGCCGCCCTGCTGGAGGACGCCGCCCGCGGCGCCCGCGGCGAGGCACTCTCGCTGCGCCCCGGACAGGACCTCTCCGGCCCGGCCCTCGCCGGCAAACTCGCCCGCGAACGCCTCGCCCTCGCGCACGGCGCGGCCCTGCGCGCCGTCCACCCGGCGGCCGCGCTGCGCCGCCCTGCCGTGCTCGGTCACCTCCGGGAGCTGACGGAGGCCGGGGCCCGGATCAGGGTGGCCCATTCGCTGCCGCTCTGGCTCATCGTGGTGGACGCCCGGCTGGCGATCCTGCCCGCCCCGGGGGCCGGGCCCGGCGGGGACGCCCCGGTCGCGGAGGCGGCCGTGGTGGTGCGCGAGCCGACCCTGGTCGCCCTGGTCGCCGAACTGTTCGAGTACTTCTGGTCGGCGGCCTGGACGCCGGCCGAGCTCCTGTCCGGCGGGACGGGGACGCCCGGCCGGCACGCCGAGGTGCTGCGACTGCTGGCGGCCGGGCGGACCGACGCGGCGATCGCCCGCAAGCTGGAGCTCTCCGAGCGCACGGTGCGCCGGCTGGTCGCCGAACTGACCGCCGACCTGGGCGCGGAGAGCCGCTTCCAGGCCGGCGTGCACGCCGCCCGGCTGGGCCGGGTCTGACGGCGGGGCACGCCGGCCGCGGCGGTGTGGGGTGGTGTCAGGGCCGGCCGGGGACCGGCAGGCCGAGGTGGTCGCGCAGCGTCGTCCCGGTGTACTCGGTGCGGAACACCCCGCGCTCCTGGAGCAGCGGCACCACCCGGTCGACGAAGTCGTCCAGGCCGCCGGGGGTGAGGTGCGGGACGAGGATGAAGCCGTCCGCGGCGTCGCTCTGCACGTGGTGGTCGAGCTGGGCGGCGACGCTCGCCGGGGTGCCGATGAAGCTCTGCCGGCCGGTCACCTCGATCACCAGCTCGCGGCTGCTGAGCCCCTTCTCGGCGGCCACCGCACGCCACTTGGCCGCGACCTCCAGCGGGTCGCCGAGCGAGGTGCGGCCCTGGACGAGGCCCGAGTCGCGCACCGGGTCGACGGCCGGCAGCGGGCCGTCCACGTCGTGGCCGGAGAGGTCGACGCCCCAGATCTGCTCCAGGTAGTTGATCGCGGTGGCCGGGCTCACCTGGGCCCGGCGGATCGCGGCGGCGCGCTCGACGGCCTCCTCCTCGGTGTCGCCCAGCACATAGGTGACCCCCGGCATGATCTTCAGCTCGTCGGGCTTGCGCCCGTACGCGGCCAGCCGCCGTTTGACGTCGGCGTGGAAGGCCTGGCCGGCGGCCAGTGTGGAGTGCCGGCTGAAGACCACGTCGGCGGTGGCGGCGGCGAACTCGCGGCCCTCGTCGGAGTCGCCGGCCTGGATCACCACCGGGTGGCCCTGCGGTGGGCGCGGCACCGAGAGGGTGCCCTCGACGTCGAACTGCGGGCCCTGGTGGCGGACCGTTGCGGTGCCCGCGGCGTCCCAGAACTCCCGGGCGAGCGCGACCGTCTCGGCGGCCCGGGTGTAGCGGTCGGCCCGGTCGAGGTAGCCGCCGCGGCGGAAGTTCTCGCCGGTGAAGGCGTCGGAGGAGGTGACCACGTTCCAGGCGGCGCGCCCGCCGGAGAGGTGGTCCAGGGAGGCGAACCGGCGGGCCAGTTCGTAGGGCTCGTTGAAGGTGGCGTTGACGGTGGCGGCCAGCCCCAGGTGGGTGGTGACGGCGGCGAGCGCGCCCAGCACGGTGATCGACTCGGGGCGGCCGACCACGTCCAGGTCGTGGATCCGGCCCTTGACCTCGCGCAGCCGCAGGCCCTCGGCGAGGAAGAAGAAGTCGAAGCGGCCGCGTTCGGCGGTCGCGGCGAGGTGGCGGAAGGAGTCGAAGGCGATCTGGCTGCCGGAGGCCGGGTCGCTCCACACGGTGGTGTTGTTGACGCCGGGGAAGTGCGCGGCGAGGTGGATCTGCTTGAGCGGACGGTCCGTCATCGGGTCACCTCGGCGTGGGCGGCGGGGGCGGGGGCGGCGATGGTCGCGGCGAGCGCGTAGCGGCTGGCGGGGCGGGCCAGGCCGAGGTGCTCGCGCAGAGTGCGGCCGGTGTAGCCGGTGCGGAACAGTCCGCGCTCGCGCAGGGCCGGCACGACGCGGTCGGCGAGCGCGGCGAGGTCGCGGGCCGGATCGGCGGGCACCAGGTGGAAGCCGTCCACCCCGCCGCCGCCCTCGGTGATCTCGCCGAGCAGGGCGTCCGCCGCCGGTTCGTCGGGGAGCGCGGCCGGGATCCGGGCCAGGATCCGCAGCGCCTCGCCGCCGCGCAGCCGCAGTTCGGTGGCGGCGGTGAGCCGGGTGGCCCGGTCGGGGGCGTCGAGCAGGACGACGTCGGCGTAGCGGGCCGCGGTGTCGACCCGGGCGCGCCCGCCGGGGGCGGCGTCCGGCGCGAGGTCGGCGGCGGCGACGCCGACCGCGACGACCGGGCGGCCCTGCGGCGGGCGGGGGGTGATGGAGGGGCCGCGCACGGAGAAGTGCGGGCCCTCGAAGTCGATGTGGTGGAGCTTGGCGCGGTCGACGAAGCGGCCGGTGGCGGTGTCGCGGATCTCGGCGTCGTCCTCCCAGCTGTCCCAGAGCCGGACGGCCACCTCGGCGGCGTCGGCGGCCTCGGCCCAGAGCTCGTCGGCCGGGGCGGTGCCCTTGCGGCCGAAGGCCCGGGCCTCGGCCTCGGTGTCGGAGACGCCGACCAGCCAGCCGGCCCGGCCCTCGCTGACCCAGTCCAGGGTGTTGACCGAGATCGAGGTGTGGAACGGCTCGGTGTGGGTGGTGGTGACGGTCGGGACCAGGCCGAGGCCGCGGGTGACCGGGGCGAGCCGGGCGAAGGTGGCGAGCGCGTCCAGCCGGCGCGGTTCGGGGGTGTAGGAGTCGTCGAGGGTGACGAAGTCGAGTGCGGCCCGTTCGGCGAGCCGGGCGAGGGCGGTGAAGTGGGCGGCGTCGACGTGGCCGGGGCTGTCGAGGGCGGCGGAAAGGTGCAGCTGGCGGGGCATGGGTGGCCTTGACTTTCCTGGGACGGAAGCGGTGCGTGCGGCGCTCGCGCACCGGCCCGTGCCCCCGTTGTCCCCGGGCGGGGACGGGGCGGGCGGGTGCGCGCGGGCACGGGCCGGCCCGCCCGGGACGCGGGCGGGCGCGGGTGACGGGGTGGTGCGGGGGCCGGGGCGCGGCGGGGACGTCAGCCGGGCGGCGGCGGGAACGCTCGGGTCAGCCGCGACACGCCGCGGACCACACGCGACCGAAGTCGATGTGGCTGCGGGTCACCAGCAGGCGGGGGGCGTTCACCGCTTCAGTTGACCAGCGCGTCCGTGTGTTCGTCAACCACCGTCTCAGCGGGCGGCCGCCGCCGCGGACACCCGGACGGGCACGCCCGGGCACGCGAACGGCCCCGCCCCGCCACCCGGGGAGCGGGTGGCGGGGCGGGGCCGTGAGCGGCGTGCGGTGGTCTTCGGGCGTCAGGCCTTGGTGACGTCCTCGATCTCGTCGTCGTCCTCGCGACCGGGGGTCTTGATGTCGAACTTGATGATCGCGAAGCGGAAGAGGAAGAAGTACAGGGCGGAGAACGCGAGGCCGATCGGGATGATCAGCCACGGGTCGGTGGCCAGGTTCCAGTTGAGCAGGTAGTCGATCAGGCCCGCCGAGAAGCCGAAGCCGTCGTGCACGCCGAGGGCCCAGGTGACGGCCATCGACAGACCGGTGAGGACGGCGTGGATCACGTACAGCACCGGGGCGATGAACATGAAGGAGAACTCGATGGGCTCGGTGACGCCGGTCACGAAGCTGGTCAGGCCGACCGAGATCATCATGCCGAGGACGGCCTTGCGGCGCTCGGGGCGGGCGCAGTAGGCGATGGCCAGGGCGGCGGCCGGCAGGCCGAACATCATGATCGGGAAGAAGCCGGACATGAACTGGCCGGCGGTCGGGTCACCGTGGAAGAAGCGCGGGATGTCGCCGGTCCAGGTGGTGCCGGAGGCGTCGGTGAAGCTGCCGACCTGCTGCTGGAAGAAGGTGTTCAGGAACTGGTGCATGCCGACCGGGATCAGCAGGCGGTTGGCGACACCGTAGATGCCGGCGCCACCGGCGCCGAGGCCGGTCAGCCAGTCGCTCGCGTTGGTCAGGCCGGTACCGATCGGGCCCCAGACCAGGCCGAACACGACACCGAGCAGGGTGCCGACGAAGGCCATGATGATCGGCACCAGGCGGCGGCCGTTGAAGAAGCCGAGCCAGTCGACCAGCTTGGTGCGGTGGTACTTCTGCCAGATCACGGCGCTGAGCAGGCCGACCACGATGCCGCCGAAGACGCCCGGGTCCTGCGGCTTGCCCTTGGGCAGGGCGGCGGTGACGGAGCCGTCCATCGGGAAGGCGGTGAGCACGTTCTTGTAGACCAGGAAGCCGACCAGGGCGGCCAGCGCGGTCGAGCCGTCGGCCTTCTTGGCGAAGCCGATCGCCACACCGACGCAGAACAGCAGCGCGAGGTTGGTGAAGACGGCGTCACCGGCGGTGGCGAACACCGTGGCGACCTTCCCCCAGCCGAGGCCGTCCTTGCCGAAGACGTCGTCCTGGCCGAGGCGCAGCAGGATGCCGGCGGCGGGCAGCACGGCGACCGGCAGCTGGAGGCTGCGGCCGATCTTCTGCAGACCCTGGAGCGTGTTCTGGCCGAACTTCTTTGCGGGGCTGGGTGTGGCCGGAGCCGTGGCGGGCGCCGGTGCCTGCGCAGACTGACTCATGGGGGTGGGTTCCTAACGGCAAGGGCGGATCGGTCGGGGGAAGGTGCACAGGGGGCCGAACCGCGAACTGGTCTACACCACACGTGGTGTAGACCAGTTTTGTAGCACGGGCGGAGGAGGCGGGGAACCCTCGAAAGCGCCGCAGATGGGAAGCGCTATGAAATCGAAACCTACTTGCGGATCAACGATCTTGATTACCCGTCGTGATTGGGATTTTGGCTATTTGCGCAACAAAAAGCCGGGGCGGCCGAGGACTCCCCGGCAGGTCACCGGCGGGGTGCCGTCGGCTCGTCACGCGCCCGGCTCCGGCGTTCGCACCGGGACCAACGACCCGCCCCGGATATGCCGAAGACCCCCGGACCGGGGGTCCGGGGGTCTTTTCGGATTCGCCGTGGTGACGCTGGGTTTATGCCTTGGTCACGTCCTCGACCTCGCTCTCGTCCTCGCGTCCGGGCGTTTTCAGGTCGAATTTCACGATGATGAAGCGGAACAGCGCGTAGTACACGGCGGCGAAGCCGAGGCCGATCGGAATGATCATCCAGGGCTTGGTGGCCAGGCCCCAGTTGATCACGTAGTCGATCAGGCCGGCCGAGAAGCTGAAGCCGTCGTGCACCCCGAGCCCCCAGGTGACCGCCATCGACGCGCCGGTCAGCAGGGCGTGCACGCCGTACAGCGCCGGGGCGATGTAGGCGAAGGAGTACTCGATCGGCTCGGTGACGCCGGTCACGAAGGAGGTCAGGCCGACCGAGAGCATCAGGCCGTAGATCTCCTTGCGCCGGTGCGGCTTCGCCGCGTGGGCGATGGCCAGCGCGGCGGCCGGCAGGGCGAACATCATGATCGGGAAGAAGCCCGACTGGAACTGTCCGGCGGTCGGGTCGCCGCCCAGGAAGCGCGGGATGTCGCCGTGCACGACGGTGCCGTCGGGCTTGGTGAACTCGCCGAACTGGAACCAGACGAAGGTGTTCAGCAGCTGGTGCATGCCGATCAGCAGCAGGGCCCGGTTGAACACGCCGAAGATGCCCGCGCCGGCCGCGCCCAGGTCGGCGAGGTTCTGGCTGAACGAGTTCAGGCCGCGGCCGATCGGCGGCCAGGCCCAGACCGCCACGACGGCCAGCAGCATGCCGACCAGGGCGGTGATCATCGGCACCAGGCGGCGGCCGTTGAAGAAGCCCAGCCAGTCGACCAGCTTGGTGCGGTGGAAGCGCACCCAGAGCCAGGCCGACATCAGGCCGAGCAGGATGCCGCCCAGCACGCCCGGGTTCTGGTACGTCGCGGCCGCCGCCTTCGCCGAGGTGTAGTCCACGCACTGGTCGCTCACCAGCACGGTCGGCGGCTTGCAGTCTTCCGGGAAGGCGTGCACCACCTTGTAGTAGACGAGGAAGCCCACCACCGCGGCCAGCGCCGTCGAGCCGTCGGCCTTCTTCGCCATGCCGATCGCCACACCGACGCAGAACAGCATGGGCAGGCCGAGCGAGGAGTCCAGCAGCGCGCCGCCGGCCGCCGCGAACACCTTGGCGACATTGTCCCAGCCCAGGCCGTCCTTGCCGAAGACGTCGTCCTGCCCCAGACGGTTGAGGATGCCGGCGGCGGGCAGCACCGCCACCGGCAGCTGGAGCGAGCGGCCCATCTTCTGGAGGCCGCCGTAGAAGGTGTGCCACCACGTGGTCCGCGGTGCTGTGGCGCCTGCCGAACTCATCCTTCGCCCTCCGGGTGCAGTGGCCGGCCGCCGGCCCCCGCCGGGAGCCTCGGGCGGGGACCGGGAACACCCGGGGCCCTTCCTGCGTTCATCGGGGTACACCTATATTGGTGTAGACCACTTTGGGACGCAGGCGGCGCGCCGGGAGACGGCCCCACTGCTCGTCATCCTCGGACGCCGATCCGCGGCATGCGCGCCGGAGTGGGCCAAAAGTGGACTAACGTGGCATATCGGTCCGGCTCGGGTCATGCTGGTCGCGCTGCTCCGGCAGCGTGCCACGGCACGACCGACCACTGACCCCGCGTCACCGCGACCGAGGTCACCGCGCAGGACGGCACCCGGCAGAGCAGCCGACGGGCCGAGACAGAGGGAGAAAGCAATGGCCAGCAAGGCTGAGAAGATCGTCGCCGGTCTGGGCGGCATCGACAACATCGAAGAGGTCGAGGGCTGCATCACCCGCCTGCGCACCGAGGTCAAGGACGCCTCCCTGGTCAACGAGGCCGCGCTGAAGGCCGCCGGCGCCCACGGCGTCGTGAAGATGGGAACCGCGATCCAGGTCGTCATCGGCACCGACGCCGACCCGATCGCCGCCGACATCGAGGACATGATGTGAGCTGAGCCCACCGGGCTCGCGCACCCCGGCCCGCCGACCCCTCCGGTCGGCGGGCCGCGGCACGTCCGGGCACCGGCGGCGGCCCGTCCGGGCAGACCCGGACGCCTCGGGACGCCCCAGGACGCCTCGGGGCGTACCCGGACCACCCGCCGCAACCGACTACGCTCGGTGCCTATGTCACGCATCGACGGCCGCACCCCCGACCAGCTCCGTCCCGTCACCATCGAACGGGGCTGGAGCAAGCACGCCGAAGGCTCCGTCCTCATCTCCTACGGCGACACCAAGGTGCTGTGCACCGCCAGCGTCACCGAGGGCGTCCCGCGCTGGCGCAAGGGCAGCGGCGAAGGCTGGGTCACCGCCGAGTACTCCATGCTCCCGCGCGCCACCAACACCCGCGGCGACCGCGAGTCCGTCAAGGGCCGCCTCGGCGGCCGCACCCACGAGATCAGCCGGCTCATCGGCCGCTCGCTGCGCGCCGTGGTCGACCACCGCGCCCTCGCCGAGAACACCATCGTCCTCGACTGCGACGTCCTCCAGGCCGACGGCGGCACCCGCACCGCCGCCATCACCGGCGCCTACGTCGCGCTCGTCGACGCCGTCTCCTGGGCCCGCGAGCGCAAGCTGCTGCGCGCCAAGGGCAAGCCGATCACCGGCGGCGTCAGCGCCGTCAGCGTCGGCATCATCGACGGCGTCCCGATGCTCGACCTCCAGTACGAGGAGGACGTCCGCGCCGAGACCGACATGAACATCGTCTGCACCTCCGACGGCCGCTTCGTCGAGGTCCAGGGCACCGCCGAGGGCGCCCCCTTCGACCGCGCCCTGCTCGACCGGCTGCTCGACCTCGGCACCCTCGGCTGCGCCGAGCTCGACGAGGTCCAGCGCAAGGTCCTCGGCGAGCTGGAGGGCTGACACCGGCGAGCCGGCGCCGGCGGGCCGCCCCTTACCTCCTGAGGGCGCGGTTCCGCTTCGGTTTCCGGAAATCACCGGCTCCGGGCACGGCCGCTGTACAGGCCGGGCCCGGAGCCCGTACGGTTCCCGCAGCACCCGATTGCGGGAACCGCGCACCCCTCAGCGCGCGTCCTTCCCTTCCGGATACCCCGCGCACCCAGGAGGACCGGATGCCCCAGAGCATCGCCCGCCCCACCATGCTCGCCGTGGCCGGCCTGATCGCCATCCTCCCGCTCAGCGCGGTCAGTTGCTCCGCCGCCCAGAAGGCGATCGACTGCGGCAACACCGCCGTCAAGATCACCGGCGACATCAACGAGGTCAGCAACGCCTACAGCAACGCGAGCAACGACGCGGCCGCCGCCGGGCAGGCGCTGCAGAAGCTGAAGAACGACCTCGACCAGCTGGGCAAGAACTCCAAGGACACCGACGTCGCCCAGGCCATCACCGACCTCGGCACCCAGGTCGAGAAGGTCCAGCAGGCGGTCAACAACAAGCAGGTGCCGGACTTCAAGCCGCTCGGCGACGCCGCCTCGAACCTCACCAAGGTCTGCACCGGCTGAGGCGCCGGCCGGGGCGGCGGCCGGGGCTCCGGCTGACGCGGGATCACACCGTTTGCTCGGTTTAGGGTGGTTCCATGACCACTCGACTCATCCTCGCCACCCGTAACCAGTACAAGGTCGCCGAACTGCGCGACATCCTCGGCGACGCCGGCCTGGACGTCGAGCTGGTCGGCGCCGACGCCTACCCGGAGATCCCCGACGTCCCCGAGACCGGCGTCACCTTCGCCGAGAACGCCCTGCTCAAGGCACACGCGCTGGCCCGCGCCACCGGCCTGCCGGCCGTCGCCGACGACTCCGGCCTGTGCGTGGACGTCCTGAACGGCGCGCCCGGCATCTTCTCCGCCCGCTGGTCCGGCAAGCACGGCGACGACCGCGCCAACCTCGACCTCCTGCTCGCCCAGCTCTCCGACATCGCCGCCGAGCACCGCGGCGCCCACTTCTTCTGCGCCGCCGCCCTCGCCCTGCCCGACGGCACCGAGCGCGTCGTCGAGGGCCGCCTGCTCGGCACCCTGCGCACCGCCCCGTCCGGCGACGGCGGCTTCGGCTACGACCCCGTCCTCCAGCCCCTCGGCGAGACCCGCACCTGCGCCGAACTCACCCCCGCCGAGAAGAACGCCATCAGCCACCGCGGCCAGGCCTTCCGCGCCCTCGCCCCGGTCGTGAAGGACCTCATCGCCTGACCCCCGCGCACCACGGCAATGGCCCACCTGCCTTTGATTTGAAGGCAGGTGGGCCATTTTGCTTGGTACGCCCGGTGGGACTCGAACCCACGACACTGCGATCCTAAGTCGCAGCCCTCTAGCCAGCTGGGGTACGGGCGCACGTCGGCACAAGCCTACCGGCTGCCGGGGGCGCCGATGACAGGTTTGCGGTTCCGTCCGCAGTACGTCGGGGTGACGGCGTGGCAGTTCGGGCAGAGCAGCCGGAGGTTCTCGCGCCGGTTGTCGAGCCAGTCGCCGTTGATGTGGTCGACCTCCAGCGTCAGCGGACGTCCGCGCCAGGACGGCGGGGTGCCGCAGCCGGAGCAGGCGTCCGGTGTGCCGATGTGGACGAGCATGGCCCGCAGCCGGTCGCCGGGGACGCGGTGGCTTCCGGGCGGCAGCGCCACCAGGAGGGCGTCCGGACGGACCCGGGGCCCTGTCCGCGCGCCCCGGTTGTGGGCCGACCCGGTGAAGTGGCCGGTGTCCAGTCCGTGACGGGCGATGACGTTCTTGACGAGCTTGCGCGCCCCGCCGCTCTCGGAGAGGCCGAGCGCCCGGATCACGCCGGCGATGCTGGACTGTTCGCGGACGGCCGTGATCACCTGCTCGTCCCGGACCTCCCCGCGGAAGTGCGAGGTGTCGATGCCGAACTCGGCCAGTCGCCGCTTCATGTAGGAGTACGCGCTGTCGTACGGCACCACGCCCAGCTCGCGCAGCATCGCGCCGATCCCGGTGCTCCTCGCGGCGGCCTCGGCGAGCTGCTCCCGGGTGTAGGTCCGGCGCTCGTACGCGGGCCGGCCGCCGGTGAAGTGCGAGGTGTCGATCCCGTAGTGCCGCAACCGCTTGCTCAGGTAGCTGTGCGTGCCGCCCGCCAGCGGCACGCCAAGCCTCCTCATCATGTCGTTGACGCTGGACGACTCGGCGGCGACCGCCGTCAGCAGGTCGCGGGTGTACCTGACCGCCATGACTCTCCCCTTCGGGCTCGTGCGTGCCCGTCCCCCGTCCGGGTGAACGATCGGTGAGGCGTTCGGTTACGGGGGTGGTGCCGGCGGGGGCCCGGGTGGGGGGTGGTCGGCATGCGGAGGAGTGCGGGGGTGGCTGGGGTGTGGGGGGTGCCGGGTGACCGTCGACAATCAGCCGTTCGACCGGGGATGTTGGGGAATTGATTACCAATTGGTACAGACCTATTGACCTATGTGGTTCAGACCACATAGCTTCGGCGCCAATCTGCTTTCCCCCACGTGCGTGCTCCCCCACAGGCACGCGCCGACACTCTGCCCGGAGGACCGAGTGTTGATCCGATCCTCGGCGGAGCGGCGTCCCACCGCTGCCCGTCGTTCCACGAGCCCGGCGGCCCGCGCCGGCCTGGCCGCGATGGCGGGTGCGGCGATGGCCGGCCTGCTGGTGGCCACGCTGGGCGCGGCGCCTTCCCAGGCGTCCGCCGCCGTCGACAACGCGGCCTGTCGCCCCGACGGCCTGTACGCCACGCCCGGCGTCGACGTCCCCTACTGCAGTGTCTACGACACCAACGGCCGCGAGAAGATGGGCGCGGACCACCAGCGCCGCATCATCGGCTACTTCACCAGCTGGCGCACCGGCCAGGACGGCACCAAGCCGTACCTGGTCAGCGACATCCCGTGGGACAAGGTCACCCACCTCAACTACGCGTTCGCCCACGTCGGTTCGGACAACAAGCTGTCGGTCGGCGGCGACAACGCGCAGAACCCGGCCACCGGGATGTCCTTCCCCGGCGTGCCCGGCGCGGAGCTCGACCCGTCGCTGCCCTACAAGGGCCACTTCAACCTGCTGACGAAGTACAAGAAGCAGTACCCGAACGTCAAGACGATGATCTCGGTGGGCGGTTGGACCGAGACCGGCGGGTACTTCGGGGACGACGGCAAGCGCGTCAACTCCGGCGGCTTCTACTCGATGACCGTCAACCCGGACGGCAGCGTCAACCAGGCGGGCATCGACACCTTCGCCAACTCGGCCGTCGACTTCATCAAGAAGTACGGCTTCAACGGCGTCGACGTCGACTACGAGTACCCGACCTCGATGAAGGACGCGGGCAACCCGCTGGACTGGCAGATCGCCAACGGCAAGCGCGGCTCGCTGGCCAAGGGCTACGCGGCGCTGATGAAGACGCTGCGCGAGAAGCTGGACCGGGCCGGCGCCGCCGACGGCAAGCACTACCTGCTCTCGGTCGCGGCCCCGTCGTCCGGCTACCTGCTGCGCGGCATGGAGACCTTCCAGATCGCGCAGTACCTGGACTACGTCGACATCATGTCGTACGACCTGCACGGCTCCTGGAACAAGTACGTCGGCCCGAACGCCGCGCTGTTCGACGACGGCAAGGACGGCGAGCTGGCGGCGGCCAACGTCTACGGCACCGGCCAGTACGGCGGCATCGGCTACCTGAACGCCGACTGGTCGTACCACTACTTCCGCGGTGCGATGCCCGCCGGCCGGATCAACGTCGGCCTGCCGTACTACACCCGCGGCTTCAAGAACGTCCAGGGCGGCACCAACGGTCTCTGGGGCACCGCCGCGGCGACCACCTGCCCGGTCGGCTCCGGCCTGACCTCGTGCGGTGACGGCGCGGTCGGCATCGACAACATCTGGAACGACAAGGACGACGCGGGCAAGGAGTCCCCGGCCGGGTCGAACCCGATGTGGCACGCCAAGAACCTGGAGAAGGGCATCGTGCCCGACTACCTCTCCAAGTACGGCGTGACCGACACCGCCCTGCAGGGCAGCTACGTGCGCAACTACAGCTCCACCCTGGTGGCGCCGTGGCTGTGGAACGAGACCAAGAAGGTCTACCTGTCGACCGAGGACGAGCAGTCGATCGCCGCCAAGGCCGACTACATCGTCAACCAGGGTGCCGGCGGCACGATGATCTGGGAGCTCGCGGGCGACTACAAGTGGGACGCCACCGCCAACGGCGGCAAGGGCCAGTACGTGCCCGGTGACACGCTGACCACGCTGATGTACGACAAGTTCAAGGCGGCCTCGCCGTACGGCGCGACCCGCTCGACGATCGCGCTGCCGCAGCAGACCCTGCCGATCGACGTGTCGTTCACCAACTTCGCGCTGGGTGACTCGAACTACCCGATCAACCCGAAGATCCACATCGTCAACAACTCGACGACGACCCTGCCGGGCGGCACCGAGTTCCAGTTCGACTACAGCAACTCGGCCCCGGGCAACGCCAAGGACCAGTCCGGCTTCGGTCTGACCGTGATCAAGCAGGACCACTCCGGCACCGGCAACGTGGGCGGCCTCAAGGGCACCTACAACCGGGTCTCGGTGAAGCTGCCGGGCTGGCAGTCGCTCGCGCCGGGCGCGTCGATCGACATGGACTTCGTCTACTACCTGCCGGTGTCCACCCCGTCCAACTGGACGGTCAACGTGGGCGGCACGCTGTACGGCCTCAAGGGCGACCTGACCCGCGGCGCGGTCGACGGCGGCACGACGCCTCCGACCACCCCGCCGACGACGCCTCCCACGACGCCGCCGACCACGCCTCCCACCACCCCGCCCACCACGCCTCCGACCACGCCTCCCACGACGCCGCCGACCACGCCGGCCGGCTGCGCGGGTGCGCCGAGCTGGGACGCGGGCACCACCTACGCCACCCCGACCAAGGTCTCCTGGAAGGGCCACTACTACCAGAACAAGTGGTGGACCAAGGGCGACGACCCGAGCGCCAGCGGCTCTTGGGGTGTCTGGAGCGACCTCGGCGCCTGCTGATGACAGCGGTCGCCTGAGGTGAGAGACGGCGGTGGCGGTGCACCCGGTCGGGGGGTGCGCCGCCACCGCTGCGTCGTCGTGTCTCCGGGCCTACTTCTCGATGTCGCCGCGCATCGTGGCGAACAGGGCGGCCGCCTCCGCCGGGGTGGTCCTGGGGAACAGCGCGACGCCGGCCGTGGAGGCGTCGGACCAGCCGCAGACGACGTCCGTGGTGGGAGCCTCCGGCAGCTTGAGGCACTCCAGCGAGCCGCCGAGCGGGCCGGCCGCGAACGGGGTGGCGGTGGTCGGCTCGCCGGTGGAGCCGTTGCGCAGGGCGTAGTCGATCATGCCGCGCCAGAGGTGCTCGCGGCGCTTGGCCGGGTCCTCGGGGATGTTGTCGACGGCGATCAGCAGGATCCGGCGGCCGGAGGTCTGGCCGGGGCGGTCGAAGTCGGCGAGCACCATGTGCATGTTCTCGCGCATCTCGCCCGGGTCGACGGCGACGTCGGAGACGGCGTCCTTCCCGGTGGTCCTGGCGAGCCCGCCGGCCGTCCGCGCGTCGACGACCCGGCGCTTTCCGGCCGGGGCGGAGGGCTTGGCGGAGCCGCTCGCGGAGCTGCCGGCGGCGCTGCTCGCGGGTGCGGAGGCCGGTGCCGTGGCGGGCGCCGTCGTCGCCGGTGCCGAGGCGGCCGGGGTGGCCGGCGGCGGTACGGCGGTGTCCTCGTTCTCCGGCCCGCAGGCCGTCAGCGCGAGCGCCGCGACGATCGCGCCGGCGACGGCGACACGGGCGGTGGACACGGATCTGGCACTCTGCACGGCTCTACTCCTGGGGCGGGAACGTGACCCGGGCGGCTGGCGCCCGGTGAGCAGAACGCTAGGGGGTGCGGGCCCGCCGCCGACAGGTCCCGGGCAGAGCGCGGACAGCACCGGGACACGGCGGTGACGAAACGTCACGCGCCGCCGCCGTGCCCGGGCGTCGCGTCAGGCCGCGGCGACCTTGAGGTCGCGCAGCAGCTTGGCGACGTGGCCGGTCGCCTTGACGTTGTACAGCGCGTGCTCGACCTTGCCCTGCTCGTCCACGATCACGGTGGAGCGGATCACGCCGGTGACGGTCTTGCCGTACAGCTTCTTCTCGCCGAACGCGCCGTAGGCCTCCAGCACCTTCTTCTCCGGGTCGGAGAGCAGGGTGACCTTGAGGTCCTCGGCCTCGCGGAACCTGCCGAGCTTCTCCGGCTTGTCCGGCGAGATGCCGATGACGTCGTAGCCGGCCCCGGAGAAGACCTCCAGGTTGTCGGTGAAGTCGCAGGCCTGCTTGGTGCACCCGGGGGTGAGCGCGGCCGGGTAGAAGTAGACGATCACCTTGCGGCCGAGGTGGTCGGCGAGGGACACCTCGTTGCCGTCGGCGTCGGACAGGGTGAAGGCGGGCGCGGTGTCACCGGGCTGGAGACGCTCACTCACGGGTTTCTCCTGGTGCTGGACGGGCGGTCGTACCACGGCAAACCTACCTCCGATGGTGGGTGGGGCCGCGCGGCTGCGCGTGGTAGCTGACACACTGGGTCAGTCGCACAGGACGAACATCAGTGAATGGGGTGGCCCGAGTGGGCGAGGCGAGCAGTACGGACAAGTCGGCGCGGACGACCGCCCAGATCGAGGCGGACATCGCCCGGACCCGCACCCAGCTGGCGGCGACGCTGGACGAGCTCGCCGTGCGGGTGCACCCGACCACCATCTCCGCCCAGGTGAAGGCGAAGGCCGTGGCCGCCGTCGAGGAGAAGGCCGGCCGGGCGTACGTGGCCGCGAGCGGGCTGGTGGAGCAGGCCCGTGCGCAGTTCGTGGACGAGAAGGGGCAGCCGCGCAAGGAGCGGATCGTCCCGGCCGCGCTGGTCGGCGTCGGCCTGGTGCTGCTGGTCGCCTCGGCGCGCCGGCGCCGCAAGGGCTGAGCGGCCACCGCACCTCCGGGCCGGGCACCGCGTGCCCGGCCCGGTGCCGTTCCCGCCGCAGGACCGGGCTGGCGTCACACGCCGCGCCCGGGGGCGGTACCTTCGGGGTCGTGAGTACGAACGACGAACCGACCCAGCAGTCCCTCTCCGCCGAGGCCGACTCGCCGCGTCACGACCGGCTGGGCGAGAAGCTGCCGATCAAGATGCTGCACGACCGCGTGCTGGTGAAGACCGAGGCCGGCGAGGGCGAGCGCCGCTCCACCGGCGGCATCCTCATCCCGGCGACGGCCGAGATCTCCAAGCGCTGCGCCTGGGCCGAGGCCGTGGCCGTGGGACAGAGCGTGCGCTCCGTGGAGCCCGGCGACCGGGTCCTCTACGACCCCGAGGACAAGCTGGAGGTCGAAGTCCGCGGCGCCACCTACGTCCTGCTGCGCGAGCGCGACCTGCACGCCGTGGCCGCGATGCGCTTCGGCGACACCGAGGGCTCGACGGGTCTGTACCTCTAGCCGCCGTACGAGGTCCCGCCGGTCGTCCTGTCGCCCGACCTCTGAGCCCCGGGGAGCCGGTCATGGTCAGCAGTGGAGTGGAGATCGGCGACGCCGAGCGCCGGGCGCGGCTGGGGCGGCGGCTGCTGCTGGCGCCCGGCGGGTGGGCGGCGCGGGTGGAGGAGGTGGCCGACGCGGTCGTCGGGCTGCACGCCTCCGACCCCGCGACGGTGTACCTGTCGGCGTGCGCGCGGCTGCGCGAGCCGTCGGCGGGCGAGGTGGAGCGGGCGCTGTACGAGGACGTCTCGCTGGTGAAGCTGCTGTCGATGCGGCGCACGCTCTTCGCGGTGACCGAGGAGTTCGCGCCGTACGTGAGCGCGGCGGCGGCGCGGCAGATCGCGGCCAAGGAGCGGGCGACCCTGGTCAAGCACCTCGTGGAGTTCGCCGAGGGCTGGGACGAGGTCCGGCTGGCGCGCACCGAGCGGGCGGTGCTGGCGGCGCTGGCGGCGCGCGGTGAGGCGACCACGGCCGAGCTGGGCGCGGACGTGCCGGCGCTGCGCGAGACGATGCTGATGTCGGTGGGCAAGCCGTACGAGGCGAAGCAGAGCGTGGGGAGCCGGCTGCTGCGGGTGCTGGCCTCGGACGGGCACGTGCGGCGCTCCCGGCCGCGTGGGTCGTGGCTGAGCAACAGCTATCCGTGGGCGCCGGTGGCGCCGTGGCCGGACGTGCCGGTGCGGGAGGCGAAGGCGGAGGTGGTGCGGCGCTGGCTGGCGTCGTACGGGCCGGGCACCGTCGAGGACGTGAAGTGGTGGACGGGCTGGACGCTGGGGGAGGTCCGGAAGGCGCTGGCGGACGTCGGCGCGGTGGAGGTGTCGCTGTCCGGCGGCGCGGTGGGCCTGGTGCTGCCGGGGGACGAGGGGCCGGTGGCGGAGCCGGAGCCGTGGGCGGCGCTGCTGCCGGGGCTGGATCCGGCGGTGATGGGCTGGCGCGGCCGGGACTGGTACCTGCGGCCCGGGGACGTGCCGGCGCTGTTCGACCGGGCGGGGAACGCGGGGCCGACGGTGTGGTGGTGCGGCCGGGTGGTCGGCGGCTGGGCGCAGCGGGCGGACGGCGAGGTGGTGTGGCGGCTGTTCGGGGACGTGGGGGCCGAGGCGGGGGAGGCGGTGGCGGCGCAGGCGCGGCGGTTGGCGGGCTGGTTGGGGGCGGTCCGGGTGACGCCGCGGTTCCGGACGCCGTTGGAGCGTGAGCTGGTGGCCTGAGGCGTCGCGCCTGCGTGTCGCCTCGGGCGTCACGCCGGGGGCGGGGTGCCCGGTTGGGCGCCGGCGGGGGGTTGGGCGGTGCTGGGGCCGGGGCCCGGGGTGCGGGTCGGGTCGGGGGCCTTGCTGGGGGCGGTGGTCGCCGGCTGGGCGGTGGGCCGGTCGGTGGTGGGCCGGGTGCTGGGGGTGGGCTGAGGCTGGGTGGGTTCCTGCGCGGCGGGTGCCGTGGGGGTGACCGGTTCGGGGGCGGCGGTGGGCCGGGTGGGCTCCGGGGCGGGGACGGTCGGCTGCCGGGGGGTGAGCGGCGCGGCGGGGGCCGCGGGTGCGGCCGGGGCGGCCGGGGCCGCCGGGGTCTGGGCGGTGCCGTCGCGGCCGCCGGGGGCGTCCGGGGAGGGCACGGGGGCGGTGGGGGCGGCGGACGAGGTGGCGGTGGCGGTGGCGGTCGGGGTGCCGGTGGGTCCGCCGCCGGCCGGGCGGCCGTTGCCCTCGCTGGGTTCGAGGTCGAAGCTCTGGACGGGGGTGCCGTCCAGGACGGCGCTCATGTACGCGGTCCAGATCCGGGTGGGGAAGGCGCCGCCGTTGATCCGGGCGTAGCCGGCGGTGCCGGCCAGCGGTTCCTTGGCGTGGGTCTTCGGGTTCTCGCGGAAGAGGCCGACGGTGGCGGCGAGTTCGGGGGTGTAGCCGGCGAACCAGGCGGAGAGGTTGGCGTCGGTGGTGCCGGTCTTGCCGGCGGCGGGCCGGCCGAGGTCGAGGGCGGCGGCGCCGGTGCCGCGGGTGCTGATGACGTCGCGCAGGACGTCGGTGACGGCGTCGGCGGTGCCCCGGTCGAGGGCGGTGGCGGGGATGTGTTCGGGCAGTTCCGGTGCCTCGACGGGGCCGGTGCCGGGGGTGATCCGTTCCAGCGCGGCGACCGACCAGGGCCGGTGGGCCTCGCCGTGGTTGGCGAGGGCGGCGTAGACGCCGGCCAGGTCGAGGGCGCTGGGGGTGGCGGTGCCGAGGGTCATCGAGGTGTTGGCGGGGTCCAGGCCGGGGACGTCGCCGGGGATGCCGAGCCGGATGGCGGTCTCCCGGACGTGGTCGAGTCCGGCGTCCACGCCGACCTGCGCGTACACGGAGTTGACCGACTTGGCCATGGCCTGGCGCAGGGTGATGGGCCCGTAGTCGAGGTCGTCCTCGTTGGGCGGCGCGTAGGGGGTGGGGCCGTCGGTGACGGGGCGTTCGCTGGTGCCGTCGTAGCGGGTCTCGGTGGTGATCGGGTGGCCGTCGCCGCTGCTGTGGTGGGAGGTGAGGCCGGCGGCGAGGTCGACGGGCTTGAAGGTGGAACCGATCTGGTTGTCCTGGCGCAGTGCGTCGTTGTAGGGCTGTCTGGCGTAGTCGGGGCCGCCGTAGACGGCGACGACGCGGCCGGTGGCGGGTTCGACGGAGGCGCCGGCGACCCGGACGTCGGTGTCGGTGTCGGGCCGGGCGGTGGGGTCGAGTTCGTCGGTGAGTTCGTCCTGGACGGCGTGGACGAAGGCGTCCTGCTTCTGCTGGTCGAAGGTGGTGGTGATGCGCCAGCCGCCGGCCTTGAGGGTGGCGCTGTCGAGGATGCCGCTGCCGACCAGGTAGTCGTCGGCGACGCCGACCAGGTAGCCGGCCTGGCCGGCGAGGCCGGTGGCGGGCTGGGGGTCGATCGGCTCGGGGAAGGTGAGGGCGGCGCGTTCGGTGGCGCCGAGGAAGCCGAGCTGGACCATGCCGTCGAGGGTGTAGTGCCAGCGGGCGACGGCCCGTTCGCGGTTGGCGGGGGTGGCGGTCTTGACGTCGTAGGCGCTGGGGGCCTGGAGCAGGGCGGCGAGGTAGGCGCTCTGCGGGAGGGTCAGCTGGGAGGCCTCGACGCCGTAGTAGGCGCGGGCGGCGCTCTGGATTCCGTAGGCGCCGCGGCCGAAGTAGCTGGTGTTGAGGTAGCCGGCGAGGATCTCGTCCTTGCCGCGCTGCTGGTCGACCTTGAGGGCGATGAGCAGTTCGCGGCCCTTGCGTTCGATGGTCCGGCTCTGGGTGAGGTAGTAGTTCTTGACGTACTGCTGGGTGATGGTGGAGCCGCCCTGCATGCCCTGGCCGGTCAGGCTGTTCCAGCCGGCCCGGACCATGCCCTTCAGGTCGATGCCGCGGTTCTGGTAGAAGGTGCGGTCCTCGGCGGAGACGACGGCCTGCCGGGTGGTGACCGGGACCTCGTCGATGGTG
This sequence comes from Kitasatospora sp. NPDC001527, assembly GCF_040298605.1. NCBI lineage: Bacteria > Bacillati > Actinomycetota > Actinomycetes > Kitasatosporales > Streptomycetaceae > Kitasatospora > Kitasatospora sp. NPDC001527. The sequence continues at coordinate 124,519 of NZ_JBEPAM010000014.1, forward strand.
ACGTCGGTGCGGTTGACGGCCCCGGTGCGGGCGATCTCGGTGACGCCGTCGGCGTAGAGGTAGATGTTGCTCTGGGCGACGGCCTGCGCGTTGGGGTCGGGCAGCGGCACGATGACGTAGAGCACGGCGAAGGCACCGACGGCGAGCAGCAGTGTGCCGAGGACGGCGCCGAGGGTGACCCGCCAGGTGGGCAGCAGCCGTCGCCGGAGCGGTAGGGCGCGGCGGGCCTCGCGGCGGGCGGCCCGTTTGGCCTGGCGGCTGGTGCGCGGGGTCATGCGGAGATTATGTGCTATTTGACTGCGCATCAGCTGCCGGGGCGGCTCCGGTCGGGTGATGGAAAAACCGGGTGCGGGCGGGGCGCGGTCGCAGTACGGTGAAAGGTGCAAACCAGATAGCGCAGCCACTTCGGGCTTCGGCCCGTCAGCTCCGCCACCCGGCCCGGGACCCCCGGGGGATGGGCGGCCGGGGCCGGTCCGGCATGCGCGCTCGCGGACAGGGGTCTCCCTGTGCCGCTATTTGTCGATAAGGAGACAATATGCAGAGGCTTGGGCCGTCTCGGGCCGAGCTCCGTCCTCCCGATCCCGGCGGCGCCCGCGCCGCCCTGAGCCTGTACGCCGCGGTCGTCCGCGGCGCCTTCCGCCGTTTCTCCACCTACCGGGCCGCCACCGTGGCCGGGGCCTTCACCAACACGGTCTTCGGCTTCATCCTCGCCTACACCTTCGTCGCCCTCTGGCGGGCCCGCCCCGGCCTCGGCGGCTACGACGAGAGCGCCGCCGTCACCTACATCTGGGTCAGCCAGGCCCTGTTGATGACGGTCGCCGTCATGGGCGGCGGCTTCCAGGACGACGTCCAGGAGCGGTTCCGCAGCGGCGACATCGCCATCGACCTCTACCGCCCGGTGGACTTCCAGGGCTGGTGGCTGGCCACCGACCTCGGCCGGGCCGCCTTCGACCTGTTCGCCCGGGGCGTGCCGCCCGTGCTGGTCGGCGCCCTGGCCTTCCGCACTCGGATGCCCGAACACCCGCTGACCTGGGTGTTCTTCCTGCTGTCGGTGCTGCTCGCGGTGGTGGTCAGCTTCGGCCTGCGGTTCCTCGTCGCGCTCACCGGCTTCTGGCTGCACGACTCGGAGGGGGTGCGGACCCTGATGGTGATGCTGTCGATCTTCTTCTCCGGGATGCTGCTGCCGCTCGCGCTCTTCCCCGGCCGGCTCGGCGACCTCGCCACGGTGCTGCCCTGGGCGGCGCTGGTGAAGGTGCCGACCGACGTCTTCCTGGAGCGTGCCACCGGCACCGGACTGCTCGGCGCGCTGGGCTTCCAGCTGGCCTGGGCGCTGGTGCTGCTCGCGGCCGGGCGGCTGGTCCAGTTGCTCGCGACCCGCAAGGTGGTGGTCCAGGGTGGCTGAGCTGCTTGTTTCCCGCGAACCGCTGGCTCCCCGTGAACGGTTGGCCGCCCGGACGGCGTGGGCGGTGCGCTCCTGGTGGCTCGTCGCCGCCATGTGGACCAGGGCGCTGATGTCCTACCGGGCGTCGTTCGTGATGATGACCTTCGCCAACGTCACCATCACCTTCCTCGACTTCGTCGTGATCATCCTGATGTTCCGGCACACCGACAGCCTCGGCGGCTGGACCCTGCCCGAACTGGGCTTCCTCTACGGCACCTCCGCCTTCGCCCTCGGCACGGCCAACCTGTTCGTCGGCTCCATCGACGCCCTCGGCGAGCGCATCCGCACCGGCACCCTGGACACCATGCTGGTGCGGCCCGCGCCCGCGCTCGCCCAGATCTGCGCCGAGCGGTTCTCGCTGCGCCGGATCGGACGGCCCGCGCAGGCGGCGGCCGTGCTGGTCTGGTCGCTGTTCGTGCTGGACGTCCGCTGGACCTGGGACCGGGTGCTGCTGGTGCCCGTGCTGCTGCTCTGCGGCACCCTCATCTTCGCCGCGGTCTTCATCGGCTTCGCCGGCCTGCAGTTCTGGTGGGGCGAGTCCGGGCAGCTGCACCACTCCTTCACCTACGGCGGCGCGACCGTGCTGCAGTACCCGCCGACGGTGTTCGCCAAGGAACTGGTCGCGGGCACCGTCTTCGGCGTGCCGCTGGCCTTCGTCAACTGGCTGCCCGCCCTGCACATCCTCGACGAGCCCGACCCGCTGGGCCTGCCCGCCGCCTTCCGGTTCGCCTCGCCGCTGGCCGCCGTGCTGAGCCTGGCCGCCGCCGGCCTGGTCTGGCGCGCCGGCCTGCGCGCCTACCGCGGCGCCGGCAGCTGATTCCACCCACCGCCCTTACTGAGGAAGACCCATGGCACTGATCGAACTCGACGACGTCCGCCGCACCTTCACCGTGCGCGCCAAGGCCGGCCGGCTGAAGCGCGAGAAGCGCGAGGTGCGCGCCGTCGACGGACTGACCTTCACCGTCCGGGCCGGCGAGTGCGTCGGCTACATCGGCCCCAACGGCGCCGGCAAGTCCACCACCATCAAGATGCTCACCGGCATCCTCGTCCCCAGCGCGGGACGGCTGCGGGTGGCCGGCGTCGACCCGGCCCGCGAACGGGTCGCGCTGGCCCGCCGGATCGGTGTGGTCTTCGGGCAGCGCACCACCCTGTGGTGGGACCTCCCGCTGCGCGACTCCTACGAGCTGGCCCGCCGGCTCTACCGGATCCCCGAGCACCGATATCGCGCCAACCTGGAACGCTGCGTCGAACTGCTCGACCTCGGCACGCTGCTCGACACGCCGGTGCGCCAGCTCTCGCTCGGCCAGCGGATGCGCGGCGACCTCGCCGCCGCCCTGCTGCACGACCCGGCCGTGCTGTACCTGGACGAGCCGACCATCGGCCTGGACGTGGTCAGCAAGGGCAAGGTGCGCGACTTCCTGCGCGAGGTCAACCGCGAGCGCGGCACCACGGTGCTGCTCACCACGCACGACCTCACCGACATCGAGCAGCTCTGCGACCGGGTCATGGTGATCGACCACGGCCGGGTCGTCTACGACGGCGGGCTGGGGGGCCTGCACGCGGTCGGCGACAGCGAGCGGACCCTGGTCGTCGACCTGGCCGAGGAGCGCCCGCCGATCGAGGTGCCCGGCACCCGGGTGGTCCGGGTCGAGGGGCCGCGCCAGTGGCTGGCCTTCCCGGCCGAGCAGAGCGCCGCCCCGGTGGTGGCGGCCGTCGCCGCCGGCTACCCGCTGGTCGACCTCTCGGTGCGCGAGCCCGCCATCGAGGACGTGATCGCCCGGATGTACGCGGAGGTCGCCATCGGCTGAGCAACCGTTCGGCCGGGGAACGGGCGTCCGCCGCCGCTCGCTCGTGCGGGTGGCGAACGTGACCCCGCGCCGGGCCGCCTAGTTGACCGTTGCATCGCCCGGCGCCGCGCCGCCCGCCCCGCTTCGCGGGCGGCGCGGCGCCGGGCACCGTCCTGGCGACCCGTGCACCGGAGGGCAGCGCCCGATGACCGTACCCGACGTGACCGTGGTGATCGCGGTCTACAACACCATGCCGTACCTGACCGCCTGCCTGGACTCGCTGGTCCGGCAGAGCATCGGGCACGCGCGCATGGAGGTGGTCGCGGTCGACGACGGCTCCACGGACGGCGGCGGCGCCCTGCTCGACACCTACGCGGCCCGCCACCCCGGACTGTTCCAGGTCGTCCACCAGGCCAACTCCGGCGGCCCGGCCGCCCCCACCAACCGGGGCCTGGCGCTGGCCCGCGGCCGGTACGTGCTCTTCCTCGGCGCCGACGACTGGCTCGGCGACGAGGCGCTGGAACGGATGGTGACCTCCGCCGACACCTGGGAGTCGGACGTGCTGATCCCCAAGCAGGTCGGGGTGAACGGGCGGCAGGTCCCGCAGGGCATCTTCGGGGCCACCGCCGCCTCGGTCGGCTTCGAGGACTCCGCGCTGGCCTGGGCGCTCGCCGACACCAAGCTGTTCCGGCTGGAGCTGATCCGGCGGCACAACCTGGCCCGCAACGAGGATCTGAAGGTCTACTCCGACCAGCCCTTCACCCTCGCCGCCCTGCTGAGGGCCCGCCGGATCTCGGTGCTCGCCGACTACGACCACTACTTCCTGGTGCTGCGCGAGGACCGCGGCAACGTCACCCAGCGGGCCGGGGCGCTGGACCGGATCCGCGGCGTCGCGGCGGTGCAGTGGGTGGCCGCCGAGCTGGCCGCGCCGGGCGGGCAGCTGGACGCGATCAAGGCGCGGCACTTCGGCTGGGAGGTGCCGCAGCTGCTCCGGGCCGGCCTCCTGGACCTCGACCCGCCGCTGCGGGAGGAGGTGTGCGCCGGGGTCGGCGAACTCGTCCGGCGGTTCGCGGCGCACGAGGTGTACCACCGGCTCGCCGCCGCGGACCGGGTGCGGCTGGAGCTGGCGGCCACCGGGCGGTACCGGGCCCTGGGCGAGCTGATCGCCTGGGAGGCCGAGCACGGCGCGCCCGCGGAGGTGACGGAGGACGGGGCGGACGGGATGCGGCGGCGGTACGCGGGCTACCCGGCGTTCCGGGACGCCGAGGTGGGCCTGGCGGACGAGCTGTTCCTGCTGGGGGAGGAGGCGGTGGCGTCCGTGGCGTCCGTGGCGTTCGTGGAGTCCGACGGGGTGGCCGCGCCGCCGCCGAGGCTGGTGCAGCAGTTGTGGCGAGGCGCGGTGCCCGTCGGGGTGCGTCGGCGGCTGCGCCGCTACCCGGCCTGGCGCCGGCTGGCGAACGCGGTGGCGGGGTCGGGTGCCGCGGGGTCCGGTTCCGCGGGGCCCGGTTCCGCGGCGTCGGGTTCCGTGGGGCCCGGTTCCGTGGGACCCGGGGCGAACGGGGGCAGCCGGTGAACCCGCTCGACATCTGCGTGGTCGGCCTCGGCAAGCTCGGCCTGCCGCTCGCCGTCCAGTTCGCCGCCAAGGGCCACCGGGTCACCGGCGCCGACGTCGCCCCGCCGGTCGTCGAGGCCGTCAACGACGGCCGGCCGCCGTTCCCCCGGGAGGCCGGGCTGGAGGAGGCGCTCAAGCGGGTGGTCGCCGACGGGCGGCTGCGCGCCACCACCGACACCGCGGCCGCCGTCGCCGGGGCCGAGGCCGTCGTCCTGGTGGTCCCGCTGGTCACCACCGCCGACGGCGCCCCCGACTTCACCCTGCTCGACGCCGCCACCGACGCCGTCGCGGCCGGGCTGCGCCGGGGCACGCTGATCAGCTACGAGACCACCCTGCCGGTCGGCGTCACCCGGGGCCGCTGGGCGCCGCGGCTGGCGGCCGGCTCCGGGCTCGCCCCCGGCCGGGACTTCGCGCTGGTCTTCAGCCCCGAACGGGTCCGCACCGGCCGGGTCTTCGCCGACCTGCGCCGCTACCCCAAGCTGGTCGGCGGGATCGACCCGGCCGCCACCCGGCGCGGCGCCGAGTTCTACCGGGCGGTGCTGGACTTCGACCCGCGCCCGGAGCTGGACGCCCAGGGCCGGCCCAACGGCGTCTGGGAGCTGGAGTCCGCCGAGGCCGCCGAGTTCGCCAAGCTCGCCGAGACCACCTACCGGGACGTCAACATCGCGCTGGCCAACCAGTTCGCCCGGTACGCGGACCGGATCGGGGTGGACTTCGCGGCCGTCGCGGACGCCTGCAACTCGCAGCCGTTCAGCCATCTGCACCGGCCGGGCGTCGCGGTCGGCGGCCACTGCATCCCCGTCTACCCGCGGCTCTACCTCTGGAACGACCCCGCGGCGACGGTGGTCCGCGCGGCCCGGGCGGCCAATCTGGAGATGCCGGCGTACGCGGTCGGCGTGCTGGACGGCGCGCTGGACGGCGGGCTCGCCGGGCAGGGCGTGCTGGTGCTGGGCGCCGCGTACCGGGGCGGGGTCAAGGAGACCGCGTACTCGGGCGTGTTCCCGCTGGTCGAGGCGCTGCGTACGGCCGGGGCCCGGCCGTACGTGGCCGACCCGCTGTACCCGGCGGGGGAGCTGGCGGCACTGGGCCTGCCCGCGTGGGGCGGCGAGCCGGTGGCGGCGGCGGTGCTCCAGGCGGACCACCCGGAGTACCGGGAGCTGGCGCCGGCCGACCTGCCGGGCGTGCGGGTGCTGCTGGACGGGCGGCGGTGCACCGATCCGGCCCGGTGGGCGGGCGTGGCCGGGGTGCGCAGGATGGTGCTCGGGGGCGCGTGACGGCTGCGGCGCGCCCCGTTCGTTCGCCTTCCGCCCGGGCTCGCGCGGGTGCCGTGTGGGGCGGGTGTGACACCGGACCGGCGCGCGATACCCGGGAGCGCCGTCCGTTCGCGCCGGGCAGCGGGCAGACTGGCGGGGTGAGCGACGAAGCCTTCAGCGGGACCGGCCCCGGGATGCGGTTCACCGCGGCCGACGAGGAGAAGAGACGCGGCGTCCGCCGGATGAAGACCATCGCGACCGGCCTGCTGGCCTTCGCGACCCTGGTCTTCGTCCTGGCCACCTGGGCGAAGGCGGCCGGCGCCGGGGCCTGGGCCGGCTACCTGGCCGCCGCCGCCGAGGCCGGCATGGTCGGCGCGCTGGCCGACTGGTTCGCGGTGACGGCGCTGTTCCGCCGCCCGTTCGGCCTGCCCATCCCGCACACCGCCATCATCCCCACCAAGAAGGACGCCTTCGGCCGCTCGCTCGGCGACTTCGTCGGGGAGAACTTCCTCTCCGGCCACGTGGTGCGCGGCCGGCTCGCCGCGCTCGGCATCGCCCGGCGGCTCGGCGAGTGGCTGGCCGCGCCGGGCAGCGCCGAGCGGGTCACCAAGGAGGCCTCGGCGGCGCTGCGCGGGGTGCTCGCCGTGCTGCGCGACGACGACGTGCAGGCGGTCGTCGCCGAGGCGGTCACCCGGCGGGCCGCCGCCACCTCGGTCGCCGAGCCGGCCGGCCGGATGCTCGGCAAGGTGGTCGCGGACGGCGGCCACCACGGGGTGGTCGACCTGATCGCGGTGCGGGCGCACGACTGGCTGACCGACAACCACGCCGAGGTGGTCGAGCGGGTCACCCAGAAGACCCCCGGCTGGACCCCCAAGTTCATCGACCACCAGGTCGGCGAGCGGGTCTACAAGGAGCTGATGCGGTTCGTCACCGACATCCGGGACGACCCGCGGCACCCGGCGCGCGGCGCGGTCGACAAGTTCCTCGCCGATTTCGCCACCGAGCTGCAGACCGACCCGGAGACCATCGCCCGGGTCGAGCGGGCCAAGGGCGAACTGCTCGCCCGGCCGGAGGTGCAGGACCTCATCGCCTCCACCTGGGCCGCCGTCCGGTCGCTGGTGCTGAACGCCGCCGAGGACGAGGAGAGCGAGCTTCGCCGGCGCATCCGCGAGGGCGTGCGCGGCTTCGGCTCGCGCCTGGCCACCGACACGAAGCTGCAGGCCAAGGTGGACGGCTGGCTCCAGGACGCCGCCCAGTACCTGGTCGACACCTACCGGACCGAGATCACCTCGCTGATCTCCGAGACGGTGGCGGGCTGGGACGCCGAGGACGCCTCGCGCAAGATCGAGGCCAACGTCGGCCGGGACCTCCAGTTCATCCGGATCAACGGCACGGTGGTCGGCGCGCTCGCCGGGCTGCTGATCCACACCGTGGCGGTCGCGCTCGGCGGCTGAGCCCGGTCTGCTTATCCTTGCCAGCACCGCTCAAACGCGCGTAGACCTCAGAGAAGGGCACCCACCGTGGTCCAGCCGGACGGAAGTCGGATCGGAACCCCCAGCGCCAGCACCCCCGCGGGCCCCGCGGACCGCTCCATCGAGGCGTTCATCGCCGCGATGCCCAAGGCGGAGCTGCACGTCCACCACGTCGGATCGGCCTCGCCGCGCGTGGTCGCCGAGCTGGCCGCGCGCCACGAGGGCCGGGCCAGGGTGCCCGCCGACCCGCAGGCCCTGGCCGAGTACTTCACCTTCACCGACTTCGCGCACTTCATCGAGGTCTACCTGAGCGTCGTGGACCTCGTCCGCGACCCCGAGGACGTCCGCGCCCTGACCTACGGCGTCGCCGAGGACATGGCCCGGCAGAACATCCGCTACGCCGAGCTGACCGTCACCCCCTACTCCTCGGTCAGCCGGGGCATCCCCGACGTCGCCTTCATGGAGGCCATCGAGGACGCCCGGGTGCGCGCCGAGAAGGAGCTCGGGGTGGTGCTCCGCTGGTGCTTCGACATCCCGGGCGAGGCCGGGCTGGCGGCGGCCGAGGAGACCGCGCGGCTCGCCGTCGACCTCGCGCCCGAGGGCCTGGTCAGCTTCGGCCTCGGCGGCCCGGAGATCGGCGTGCCGCGCCCGCAGTTCAAGCCCTACTTCGACCGGGCGCGGGCGGCCGGCCTGCGCAGCGTCCCGCACGCGGGCGAGACCACCGGGCCGCAGACGGTCTGGGACGCGCTGCGGGTGCTCGGTGCCGAGCGCATCGGCCACGGCACCCGGGCGGTCGACGACCCGGCGCTGCTCGACCACCTGGGCGAGCACCGGATCCCGCTGGAGGTCTGCCCGACCTCCAACATCGCCACCCGCGCGGTGGAGCGGATCGAGGACCACCCGATCAAGCGGATGGTCGACGCCGGGCTGCTGGTGACCGTCAACAGCGACGACCCGCCGATGTTCGGCACCGACCTCAACACCGAGTACGCGGTGGCGGCCCGGCTGCTCGGCCTGGACGAGGCCGGGGTGGCGGCGCTGGCGAAGAACGCGGTGGAGGCGTCCTTCCTCGACGCCCCGGGCAAGGCGCGGCTGGCGGGCGAGATCGACGCCCACCTGGCGCGGTGGCGCCAGGTCTGACCTGCGGCCTTCCGCTCCTCGGGGCCCCGTCGGCGTGCGTCGGCGGGGCCTTTGGCGTCTCCGGTGCCACGTCTTCGCCTGGATGGCGCCACGGTGTGGTGCCAAAAAGGCTCGACATGGCGCCACGGGTGTGCCATTCTCTAGCCATGGATCTCACGCCGTACGTCGACAACCTCCGGCACGAGCTCGCGGTGGCCGCGGGCGCGGGCGGGGACGAGGCACGCGCCCTGGCCGAGCGCCTGACCCTGCCGTTGGAAGCGGCCGCCAGACTCACGCTGCTGAACGCGCTCTCCGATGCCATGGGGGAGGTGACGCGGGAGCTGGCGCCGGGTTCGGTGGACGTCCGGCTGCGCGGGCTGGACCCGGAGTTCGTGGTCTCGGTGCCGCCGGGCGCCGACGCGTTCCACGACACCGAGCCGGTCGGTGCCGCGATGGCACCACCGGCACCACCGGTGGCACCGTCGGCGGCGTCCGCCGTCCCGGCCGCCGGCCCGGGCGAGGGGGCCGACGACGGCAACACCGCCCGGATCAACTTCCGGCTCCCCGCCCACCTCAAGGCCCGGGTCGAGGAGGCCGCCGGCCAGGAAGGGCTCTCGGTCAACGCCTGGCTGGTCCGGGCCGTCTCCGCCGCGCTGGACCCGGGCGCACCCGTGCGGCCCGAGCCGCGGGCCAGGCGCGCCCTCGGCCAGGGGTTCACCGGCTGGGTCCGCTAGTCCGCCCGCCCGTTCCACCCGACCATCCGCCCACCTGCCTACTCCACCCCTTTCCACCTGCGGCGACGCAGGGCAGAGCCACGAGGACGGGACAGTCATGCCTTCTTTCGACACCCCCAACCCGATCAGCGTCACCCTGGAGTTCGACATCGGCTCGGTGCGGATCACCGCGGCCAAGCGCACCGACACGGTCGTCGAGGTCCGTCCGGCCGACCCGGCCTCCGAGACGGACGTCCGGATCGCCGAGCAGACCAAGGTCACCTGCGTCAACGGCGCGCTGGTGCTCAAGGCTCCGAAGAAGCGGTCGATCTTCGGCCGTCCGGGATCGATCGACGTCGAGATCGAGGTGCCGGCCGGCTCCGAGGTCCGCGGCGACGTCCCGATGGGCGACTTCCTGCTGGAGGGCGTCTTCGGCGACTGCCGGCTGAAGACCTCGGTCGGCCGGATCCAGGTCGACGAGGCGGCCACCGTCCACCTGCGCAGCGACCACGGGGAGGTCCGGCTGCGGCGGGCCGACGGGGACGCCGAGGTGCAGTCCTCCGGGCGGATCGAGCTCACCAGCGTCGCGGGCTCCCTGACGGTCAAGAACCTCAACGGCGAGACGGTCGTCGGGCAGGTCGGCGGCGAGCTGCGGGCCAACTCCTCCAACGGCGCCATCACCGTCGGCACCGCGCTGGCCGGGGTGGACGCCAAGTCCGCCCACGGCACCATCCGGATCGGCGAGGTGGTCCGCGGCCGCACCGTGCTGCAGACCTCCATCGGGGATCTGGAGATCGGCATCCCGGAGGGCACCGCCGCCTGGCTCGACGTGCACACCAAGGTCGGCGGCGTCCGCAACGAGCTGGAGGCCTCGGGGGCGCCGGGCGAGGCCCTGGAGCGGCTCGAGGTGCGGGCCCGGACCCAGCTCGGCGACGTCGTGATCCGGCGCGCCTGACCGGCCGCGGCCGACCACGGACAGGGGGAGTGACCACATGACCATCACCAGCACGCTCGGGCCGGACACGGCCATCTCGGCCGTCGGGCTGACCAAGGCCTACGGCGGGCGGACCGTGCTCGACGGCATCGACCTGAGGGTCCCCGAGGGCACCGTCTTCGCGCTGCTCGGGCCGAACGGCGCCGGCAAGACCACCGCGGTGGAGATCCTCTCCACCCTCGTCCCGGCCGACGCGGGGTCCGTCCGGGTGGCCGGCCACGACGTGGTCCGGGAGGCCGACCGGGTGCGCGCCGCGATCGGCGTCACCGGGCAGTTCTCGGCGGTGGACGACCTGCTCACGGCGGAGGAGAACCTCCTGCTGATGGCGGACCTGCACCACCTCGCCCGCCGGGAGGGGCGGCGGCGGGCGGCGGAGCTGTTGCGGCGCTTCGAGCTGACCGGGTTCGCCGCGAAGCCCGCGAGCACCTTCTCCGGCGGCATGCGGCGCAAGCTCGACCTCGCCATGACCCTGGTCGGTGACCCCCGGGTGATCTTCCTCGACGAGCCGACCACCGGGCTGGACCCGCGCAGCCGGCGCACCATGTGGGAGCTGATCGAGGGGCTGGTCCAGGAGCAGGGCGTCACCGTCTTCCTGACCACCCAGTACCTGGAGGAGGCCGACCACCTGGCCGATCGGATCGCCCTGCTGGACGGCGGCCGGATCGTCGCCGAGGGCACGGCCGAGGAGCTCAAGCGGCGCATCCCGGGCGGTCACCTCCGGCTCCACTTCGCCCGCCCCGCCGAGCTCGCCGCGGCCGCCGCGCTGTTCGACTACGCCGGCGCGGACGCCGAGGCGCTCACCCTGTCGATCCCCGGCGACAACTCGGTCGTCACGGTGAAGGCCGTCCTCGACGTCCTCGACAACGCGGCCGTCCGGGCCGAGTCGCTCACCGTCCACACACCCGACCTCGACGACGTCTTCCTGACCCTGACCGCGGAGGGGGCCGCCCGATGAGCACCGTGTCCTACGCCGTCACCGACTCGCTGACGATGCTGCGGCGCAACCTCAGGCACGCGCAGCGCTATCCGGCGATGACCTTCTCGGTCGTGCTGATGCCGGTGATGATCCTGCTGCTCTTCAACTACGCCTACGGCGACACCCTGGGCGCGGGCATCGGGGGCGGCGACTACATCGACTACGTGACGCCCGGCATCGTGCTGATGGCGGCGACCGCCGGCTCGCTGGTGACGGCGGTCGGGGTCTGCGTCGACATGACCGAGGGCATCGTCAACCGGTTCCGGACGATGGCGATCGCGCGCTCGGCCTTCCTCACCGGGCACGTGCTGGGCAGCGTGATCCAGACCGTGCTGGGTCTGCTGATCGTGGTCGCGGCCGCCTTCGCGATGGGCTTTCGCCCCGACGCAGGTCCGCTGGAGTGGGTGGCGGCGGCCGGGCTGCTGCTCTTCGTGACGTTCGCGCTGACCTGGCTGTCGGCCGGCATAGGCCTGGTCGCCAAGACGCCGGAGAGCGCCAGCAACCTGCCGCTGCCGCTGCAGTTCCTGCCCTTCGTCGGCAGCGCGATCGTGCCGCCGGAGTCGATGCCCACCGCCCTGCGCTGGTTCGCGGAGTACCAGCCGTTCACGCCCCTCATCGAAACCCTGCGGGGGCTGCTGATGGGCACCGCCATCGGGTCGAGCGGGATCGTCTCGCTCGCCTGGTGCGCGGCCCTCACCGCCGCCGGGTACCTCTGGGCCCGCGCCACCTTCCGCCGTCCGGCCAAGCGCTGACGGCAGGGGGCGCGGGGTCCGCGGCCGCCGCAGGGACGGGCGGCGGCCGCGGGCCTGAACGACCGGACGGCCGGGCTGTTCGGAGCTGTTCAGGCCGCAGGGCCGTTCAGGCCGCCGGCTTGTTCAGGCCGCCGGCTCCTCCCGGCGGGGAAGCCGCAGGGCCAGGCCGTCGAGGATGACGTTCAGGCCGTAGGCGAACTTCTCGTCCCGCAGGGCGGCCGGGTTCACGACGGCGTTGGCCGCGGCGTCGGCGAAGGCGTCGGACAGGAACTCGTGCCCGGCCACCGCCTCCTGGGCGGAGGGCATCAGGTCGGCGACGAACTCGGCCTCGGTCTGCCCGCTGCGGATCACGGTGGTGAGGAAGGCGGCCTCGGTGGTGCTCATCCCGAGCACGTAGGAGAGCACCGTGTCGATGGCCCGCGAGGGCTCCGGGAAGCCGGCGGCCGCGAACAGCGCGGCCATCCGCTCGGAGACGGTGACCAGGTTGGGACCCAGGTAGACGAGTCCGGCCTGGCCGATGACGGATCCCAGCCAGCGGTGGCGCAGCGTGGTGGCCCGGAAGGCCTCGCAGGTCGCGGTGACGTCGGCCCGCCAGTCGGCGGCGCGGGGGTCCGGGACGGGGATCTCGCCGAAGGCCTCGTCCAGCGCGAGTTCGATCAGCTCGTCCTTGGTGGCGACGTGCCGGTAGAGGGAGGTCGCGCCGGCGTTGAGGCGGGCGCCGAGCTTGCGCATCGAGAGCGCCTCGACCCCGTCGGCGTCGAGCATGGCGATCGCCTCCCGGACGATCGCCTCCCGGCTGAGCGCGGGTGACTCGGGCTCGCGCTGCCGGCGGGCCCACACGGACGGGATCGGGTTCGTCTTGGCGGCCATCGGCCGGTCCTCCTCGCGTGAAGCGGTCTCAGAACATCCCTGCGTACACCGTTCGCAGGAAGCGTACAGGAAACAGGATTGCGCACACTGTTCCGCACTGCGTACAGTGTGCGCATCGACGGAACATCGTACGCATCGTCGTACTTCGGAGGGGAAAAAATCATGGAAGGCCGTAACCCGCGGCGCTGGTGGATCCTGATCGTGCTGTGCCTCAGCACGCTGGTCCTGGTGGTCGACAGCATGGCGCTGACCGTGGCGGTGCCGTCGATGACCGAGGACCTGAAGGCCACCGCACAGGACACGCAGTGGATCCTCGACTCCTACATCCTGGTCTTCGCCGGACTGCTGCTGACCTCCGGAAGTCTCGGCGACCGGTTCGGCCGGCGGAAGATCATGATCATCGGCCTGCTGCTCTTCGGAGCGGCCTCGCTGGCGGCGACGGTCTGCAGCAACCCCGGTGAGGTCATCGCGAGCCGGGTGGCGATGGGCGTCGGCGGCGCGCTGATCATGCCCTCGACCCTGTCGATCCTCATCACCGTCTTCGAGGAGGACGAGCGCGGCAAGGCCATGGCGGCCTGGGGCTCGGTCTCGATGCTCGGCCTGGTCGGCAGCCCGGTGCTCGGCGGCGTGCTGATCGACCACTTCTCCTGGCACTCGATCTTCTTCATCAACGTGCCGGTGGTGGTGCTGGCGATCACCGCCGCGCTGGTCCTGATGCCCGAGTCCAAGGGGCCGTGGCAGAAGCCGGACCCGCTGGGCGCGGTCCTCTCGGCGGTCGGCATGACCGCGCTGATCTGGTGGATCATCGAGATCCCGAAGCACGGCGCGTTCGGCGGCACCTCGCTGATCACCCTGGTGGTGGCGGTCGTCGCGCTCGGCGGCTTCGTGATCTGGCAGAACGTGGTGGCGGAGCCGATGGTGCCGCTGGTGCTGTTCAAGAAGCGCAACTTCAGCGGCGGCTCGCTCTCGCTGACCCTGGTCCAGATCGGCAACGGCGGTCTGCTGCTCGTCCTCACCCAGTACCTGCAGTTCGTGCTGGACTACTCACCGCTCAAGGCGGGCCTGGCCTTCGTGCCGATGGCGGTCGCCGCGCTGATCGGCAACGGTGCCGGCGCCGGTCTGACGGCCAAGGTCGGCTTCCGGCCGCTGGTCCTGGTCGGCATGGGGCTGATGGCCGGTTCGTTCGTCCTGCTCAGCACGGTCGACGCGGACACCGGCTTCACCGTCCCGGCGGTGGCGCTGGCCCTGCTCGGCCTGGGCGCCGGCCTCGCGATGCCGGCCGCCGTCGGCGCGCTGATGGGCGAGATCCCGCCGGAGAAGGCGGGCGTCGGCTCGGCCCTGAACGACACCATCCAGCAGGCGGGCACCGCGCTCGGCATCGCGATCCTCGGCTCGCTGCTGGCCAGCGGCTACGCCGACGAGATGCCGGCCGGCTCCTCCGAGGAGGCGAAGCAGTCGATCGTCGGCGCGCTGGCCGAGGCCGGGGCCAAGGGCGACGCGGGTCTGGCCCACGCGGCCCGGGAGGCGTTCACCTCGGCGATGTCCACCACCCTCACGGTGAGCGCGGCGGGCGTCCTGGCGGCGGCCCTGCTGGCGGCGGTGGTGCTGCGGAACAAGAAGGTGGGTGCCACCGAGGCCCCGGAGGCCCCGAAGGAGGACATCGCCGAGCTGGCGGTGTGACACCGGCGGGAGAACGCGACGAAGGCCGGCACCCCGGGGAGGGGGCCGGCCTTCGGGCGTCGGCGCGGGCACCGGGCGGGGCGGCTACAGGACGATGTAGTCCGCCTTGTCGTTCCAGTTGCCGCCGTACGGGTAGCTCAGGCCCGTGAAGTCGTAGCAGTTGCCGTTCCACAGGTAGACCGAGGGGTCCGGCTGCAGGGTGCGGTCGTCGTAGACCGTCAGGTCGCCGCCGGAGCGGAACACGCAGGCGGAGCTGGCCATGTCGCGGAACGACCAGTCGGAGAGGTACTTGGTGCCCGGCTGCGACCAGCGCAGCAGGGAGCCGGAGTAGTTGGCGTGTTCCCAGAGGCAGGCCCAGCCGGAGCCGCAGTCGGAGGTCGCCTGCGGCGACAGCACGACGTTGGCGGCCGCGGCCGGGGCGGCCGCCTTCGCGGCCTTCGTGGCCCGGGCGAGCGCCGGGTCGATGGTGGCGAGCGCCGCGTCGGCCTCGGCGACGCTGTCGTGGCAGTAGACGGCGCCGCCCGTCACCTCGGTGCAGACGCGGGCGCCGTCCCAGCCCTTGGCCAGGTCGATCTGCCGGCCCTTGTAGGTGGCGATCACCGGCTTGGACGGCGTTGCCTTCGTCGAGCCGGCGGGCTGCTGGGCGTCGGCGGACGGGGCCGCCGGTGCGGACGGCGCGGGTGTGGCCGTGGCCGCCGGGGCCGCCAGCGCGAGCGCGCCGGCGGCCGCGGTGGCGACGGCGAGCATGCGGAAGGAACGCACGGTCAACTTCTCCCCTGATGAGTCGTGGCAGGACTGTGCTGCCACGACCCAACGCCGGATCAGCCGTTCGCACAATAGTTCCGACAAGGACCGGTCAATGGCTGACCGAATTGGCTCAATGGCTTGATTCTGCGGCCTCCGCGGGCGCCGCCTCGCCGGGGGCGCCGACGATGCCCTGGGCGAGGACGGCGGTGGACGCCACGTCCTCGCCCGTCCTGCCCCACGGGCCGTCCTGGAGCAGGACGGTGCGGGTGCCGAGCAGCCGCAGCGTCGCCCGGTCGAAGATCCACTCGAAGCGTCGGCCGTCGTTCACCCGGGCCACCGCCACCCCGCGCCGTCCGGTGGCGTCGACCGCGTCGTCCACGGCCACCACCCCGGGGATGCGGGCGGCGGCGCGGTAGAGCGCCGAGCCCACCTGGGGCGGGACGACCGAGTCGCGCAGGAGGTCCCCGATGGTGACGAAGGCCTCGTGGTCCGCTCCGGCGGTCGACGCCGAACCGGGACCGTGGTTCGGCCGGGCGTCGGTGTAGATCAGCTTCAGCAGGGTGTCGGGATCGGTCGGCAGATTGGCCAGCAGACGGTAGGTGGGGGAGTTCAGCGAGCCGCCGTGGGCGACGGCGGGGAGCTGGGCGTCGGCGCCGTCGCGGCGCTGGAGGCCGGCGCGGCTGCCGTCCACGGCGGTCCAGCGCTCGGTGGTGGCGGTGATGGGGGCGGGCGCCATGGCGCCGTCGGAGGCCTCGGAGAGCGTGGTGGTGTGGGAGACCGTCCGCAGATAGGTGAACTGGTCGTCCCGGGCGGGGCGCTGGGGCTGGCTGTAGGCGACCTTGGCGATCCGGTCGAGGAGTTCGACGGAGGCGGCGGTGGCGGGCGGCGGCGGGTCCTGCGAGGAGGAGGTGTCGGGGGCGAGGGTGACGGCCGTGATGGCGGCGGCGGTGGCGACGGCGGCCACCACGGCCAGGCCGCGCCAGCGGGCGGTGAGGGCGGAGAAGGGGCGCGGCCGGGCGAACTCGGCGAGGAGGACGTCACGGCGGGCGGCGAGCTGCGAGGGGGAGGGTTCCGGGTGGGGCGGCGGGGGGAGCAGCCGGGCGAGTTCACGGCGCTCGCTGTGCTCGTTCCACTCGGAGTGGTCGGTGCGTGTGTTGCTCATGGCCGCCTTTCCTGGTGGTGGCCCACGGGCTGATGGCTGATGGCGAGGCCGGAGGGAGCCGGGGCGACCGAGGAGGCCCGGCGTGGTGCGGGCGGATCCTCGGCGTCCACGATCCGGCGGAGCTTGTCCCGGACGCGCGAGAGCCGGGAGCGGACGGTGCCGACGGGTATGCCCAGGGCCTGGGCGGCCTCGGCGTAGCCGAGCCCGGACCAGACGACGAGCGTGAACACCTCGCGCTCCGGACCGCCGAGCTGGTCGAGCGCGCGCACGGCGGCCGCGGCCGTGCCGGCGTCGGTGATCCGGCTGACGACCTCGTCGGCGAAGTCGGGGATCGGGTCGCGCCGGGGCAGCCGGGACATCGCGTCCCGGTGCCGGCGCGCGGTGCGGGCGGTGTTGCGGAGCACGTTGGTGGCGATGGCCAGCAGCCAGGCGCGGGGGTGCAGGACCTCGTCGCGGAGCTTCCTACGGAGCCGCCAGGCTTCGAGGAAGGTGAGGGAGACGATGTCGTCCGCGAGGTCGCGGTCCCCGGTGGATCTGTACGCGTGCGCGAAGACCGTGCGAGCGTGCTGATCGTAGAGCTCGGCGAAGAGCTGCCGCTCGCCGGCCTGCGTCTGCTTACTGGACAAGGAGGACTCCACGCAGAACTGGTGTCCGCAGGGCGGAGGTGGTTCCAGGGAAGTTCGAGGATGCCGACCTGCGGTCTCGGGGATGGAATGATATTCGGTCACAAGGAATGCCCGAGCTCGGGAGTTGGGGGTGGCGCGGGTGCGCCGGTGGATGTGGTGGACCGTGGCCGCGGTCTGCGGGGCGGCGGGGGTCGGCCTGGTGGCCGTCGCGGTGCTGGGGGAGCTGGAGGGCGCGGACAAGATCGCGAGCGTGACCGGTGCGGTCGTCGCGCTGGCCGGCGTTCCGCTGACCCTGCTCGCACTGCGGCGGTCCGCGGGGCCTGCCGCGCCGGGCGGGAACGTGCGGGAGGTGCGGGTGCGGGCCGCGGAGGGCGGCATCGCCGCGGCCGGCAGCATCACCGCGGCCGGCGCTGCTCCCGGGGGCGGGGTCGTGGACGGGGTCGACAAGCGTGAGGTGCGCGCCACCGGGCCCGGCTCGATCGCCGCCGGCGGGGACATCGTCGGCATCGACCTGAGCGGGCGGCGCTCGTGACGCGTGAACTGCCCTGGAAGAAGCCGCGCGCCGGGCAGCCGGTCACCGGGCGGGAGGTCGCGGCCTCCGGGGAGGGCGCGGTCGGTGCGGGTGGTGACATCGCCCATGCCGCACTCGGTGAGCAGAGCACTGTCGAGCACACCGAGCTGCGGGCCGACGGCACCGGAAGGATCCACCAGGCCGGCCGGGACATCCATGTCCACGAGCACCACCACGCGCCGCTGCCCGCTGCCGTGCAGTCGGCGTTGGCTCCTCCTCCAGCCGTCCCGGCGGGCTTCACCGGCCGGAGCGAGGAGTTGGAGGAACTACTCGACCTGCTGCGTCCGGTTGCCGACCCGGAGCCGGTGGTGGTGGCGTCGGTGCTGGGCATGGGCGGGATGGGCAAGACCACCCTGGCCCTCGCCGTCGCCCACGCGGCGATCGAGCGGGGCCTGTTCAGTGGGGTGCTGTTCCTGGACCTGCACGGCTACGACGACACCACTCTCGACGCCGACCAGGTTCTCGATGCCGCCCTGCGCGCCCTGGGAACCGATCCCGAGCGGATCCCGCCGGGGGCCGACCAGCGTGCCGCCTACTATCGCGCCCAACTGGCCGTGCGGGAGCAGGCCGGGGAACGCGTCCTCGTCCTCGCCGACAACGCCAACGCCGCCGAACAGGTGCGGCACCTCGTCCCCGGTGCCGGTCCGCACCGGCTGCTGGTGACCTCCCGCGACGACTTCACCGCCGCACTCGGTGCCCGGCTGGTGGACCTGGACGTGCTTGACCCCGAACAGTCCGTCGCCCTCATGGCCGCCGCCCTGCGCCGCACCTTGCCCAAGGACCGGCGGATCGTCGACGACCCCGACGGCGCGGCCCGGGTCGCCGAACTGTGCGGCCACCTGCCGCTCGCCTTGCAGATCGCCGCCGCCCAGCTGGTCGCCGAGAAGGGGCTGAAGCCGAGTCGGCTCGCCGACGACATGCATGACCTGGGCGAGCGCCTCGACGTGCTGGAGGACGGCCCACGGGCCGTACGCGCCGTGCTGGAACGTTCCTATAAGCGGCTGTCCCTGCCCCACGCCGAGTTGTTCCGCCTCCTCGCGGTCAACCCGGGACCGGACCTGTCCACCGAGACGGCCGCTGCGGTCACCAGCATCAGCAAGCTCAGGGACGTCCGGGCCCGTCTCGTCGCACTCTCCAAGGCCAGCTTGATCCGCCAGGACCCCGACACCGGGCGCTGGCACATGCACGACCTGGTGCGCGCCTACGCCGGCGAACAAGCCGCTCGACACCCCGCCCACACCGCCACTGCTCTGCAACGCCTCCTGGACCACTACACCTTCACCACCCACGAGGCGGAGGCACGCGTGAATCCGGTCGAGCACGGTGTCGGCGTGGGACAGCAATTCAGCGGCCGGGCAGAGGCGCTGGCATGGCTGGCCGCCGAGCGCGCCAACCTTGTCGCCGCCGTCCATACCGCCCACGCCGCAGGTCGCTACGAAACCGCCCAACACCTCACCTCCCACCTCAGCTTCTACCTCAACCTGCGTCGCCGCCTCGACGACCACCTGGACATCGCCAGAATCGCTCTGGCCGCAGCACACGACAGCCGTGACCCTCGCGGGGAGGCCAGCGCGTGGATCGAGCTCGGTCTCGCACTGCAGGCCTTGCGGCGATTCGAGGAGGCCGAGGCGGCCCATCGCACCGCTCTTACCCAGCACCAGAGCCTTGGCGACCACCAAGGGGAAGCCACTGCGCGGAGCAACATCGGCAACGTGCTCTGGGCGTTGCGGCGATTCGAGGAGGCCGAGGCGGCCCACCGCACCACCCTCTCCCAGTACCAGGCTCTCGGCGACCACCACGGCGAAGCCGTCGCCTGGGATGATCTCGGCGTCGTGCTGCAGGCGTTGCGGCGATTCGAGGAGGCCGAGGCGGCCCATCGCACCGCTCTGACCCGCCATCAGGACCTCGGCGACCATCACCGGGAAGCCACCGCCTGGAACAACCTCGGCGTCGTGCTGCAGGCGTTGCGGCGATTCGAGGAGGCCGAGGCGGCCCATCGCACCGCTCTGACCCGGCACCAGGACCTCGGCGACCATCACCGGGAAGCCATCGCCTGGAACAACCTCGGCACCACACTGCGGAGTCGAGGGGCGATGGTCGAGGCGATTGACGCCGGCGAGCGGGCCGTCGGCTTGTTCGAGAACCTGGACGACCGGCATCGGCTGGGCGCGGCATCCGACGAACTCGCCGACACCCTCCTCGCCGCCCAGCGGCCCGCCGCCGAGGTGCGGGCCATGCGAGAGGCCTCGGCAGCGGCATACCGGGCATGCGGCGCCGTGGAGGAAGCCGAGAAGGCGCTGAGCAAGGCCGACGAGTAGTCGCCCCGGTCCGAGCAGTCCAAGGGACCGCGTCGATCCGACACACACAACGGAGACCGGAGAAGCACCGGTGGCGGGACAGGGAGATGCGGCATGGTGGCGGCGGAAAAGGGCTGTGGAGGCCAGAGCATGCCGGCGTGCTAACTGAACCCGGGCCGCGCCCTTCGCTGCTCAGCGAAGGGCGCGGTTGGAAGATCAGCGTCAGGCGTTGAATTCGCCGATCTGGATGCCGGCCACGAGGTCACGCCATTCCGTGACGGTCAGCCGGGCTATGGAGGAGGGGTGGAGACTGCTCCGGACATAGACGCCGTCATCGGTGATGGCCACCTCCGGGCAGTTGTTGGCGTTCGCGCACGACGACGGTCGTGCCCACGAGAGTTCCTCCATCAGAGCTCCTTCTTGATCTTTGAAATCAGGTCGCGAGAACCGTCCACGGAGAGCGACCGTTCGGTCATCACCTTCATGAGTCCGCGGTACTTCTCCAGATGCTCCGTCGTGTGCAGGAACGTCGGACCTTCGACAGTGTCGTACTGCACGGTGTCGAGGCGCGGAACCGGGCCGTTCATGTAGATCAGGGCTTGCCCGGATCCCATGAAGCCCCCGGAGTCGAAGCTGATGACGCGAAGCGTGATGTGCGAACGCTCCGACAGTTCCAGCATCCAGTTCAGCTGTTCCCGCAGCACCTCGCGTCCGCCGAACTGCATGCGGAGCGCGGCCTCGTGCACGATCGCGGTATAGGGCGCCGCGCCTTCTGACATCAGGATATCGGCCCGGCGCATGCGATGCTCAACGCGCGTTTCGACTATGCGCGGAGTCAGTGGAGTTTGGGCATTCCGGAAGATTGCCCTGCTGTACCGCTCGGACTGCATGGGGCCCGGCGGATGGCAGATCTGATAGGACTGCATCGCCTTTGCGTAGTACTCCTGCTCGGCAAGGTCGAGGAATCCGAGCGGTACGGCTCCCCGGTATTCCTCCCACCACCCCTTGGAGCGATCACCCGCCATCGTCGCGAGCGCCGAGACGAACGCATCGTCGGTCTCGCCGTACTTGCGGGCAAGCGCGGTGACTCTCTCCGGTGTCACCGCGTAGAGGGCCTGCTCGATCAGCGTGATCTTTGTGCGGTCCACGCCGAGGACCGTGGAGGCCTCGGCGGTGGTCGTGCCGGCGGCATCTCGCATCTTCCGTAGCTCGATGCCGACCCGCTGCCTTCGTGCACTTGGGGTAGGTGGCATGCGCCCAAGCATCCACCGTGAGCGTTGCACGAGTCCAGCCGCGATTGGCGGTACAAATACCGACTCCGGTGGTACATGTACCGCTTGATGCTCTACAGTCTGTGACGCACCGCTCACCGGACGGATTGTCATCAATCTCCCTCAACCGGGCAGTTGGCACCCTCATGCCTCCCTCCGGTGCGCCCCCACCTACACCGCTGGGAGTGTCCCCATGTGTAACCGCAACACCCCCTCCCTCACCGTCGCCCGAGAGACCCTCCGGTCGTCCATGGACCTCGCCGGCTTCCTCCCCGACGCCGTCGCGGACGCCGAACTCGCCCTCGTCGAGCTCATCGTCAACGCCTGGCGCCACGGCCGGACGATCGCGCCGGTCGTCGTCGTCCGCATCCTCGACCGGACGCTCCGCGTCTCGGTCGGCGACGACTCCTCCGACCTCCCCGTCCCTCTCACCCCGGCCGGGCTCGCCGAGTCCGGCCGGGGGCTCCAGCTCGTCCAGGGCCTCACCCACCGCTGGGGCGCCGAACCCCAGAAGCGCGGCAAGCTGGTCTGGTTCGAGCTCGACGCCGCCGCGTGACCGTGCTCGGCCTCCTGGCGCTCATCATCACGGCGGCCGTCGTCGGCGCCGTCTGCCGGCTCCGCTCGGACTTCCTCCACGAGCGCCAACGCGACCGCGATCACCGCATACCCGAGTAGGCCCGGCGGGCGGGCGCGTCCGACCTGACCGGCTGCCCGGTCGGTCAGGTCGGACGCCAGTGCCGGGGACGTTGCCCCGCCATCGCCGCCGCAGGGGTGGGCGAGGATGGCGACGGCCCCGGCCCGATCATCGTCTCGGTGCCGAACTGCCGCCGTCCATCTGCCGATCGGCGGGTCGTCGCTCCTCCTGTGAGCGCAGCCTGGCTTCGGCGATCACCGTGCTGCTGCGGTCCCGCCGTGGAAAGCGCCGCGAAGTACGCCATCCCAGCCGTCGCCTTGGCGTTCCTGCGACCGGCGACCTTTGGGAGATCACGAACGGCACCTGGGAGGCTTCCTGGGAGACGGATGCCGGATACCAGGTACACATCGACGTCGTCGGCCCGAAGAAGTGTCACATCACGCTGGCGAACGCGGTCGAGGAGGACGGAAAGCACACCCTCACGTCCAGCCGCATCGCTACCGAGTGGACGCTAGTGCGTGCCTGACCTATCGTCCGGCACCCAGTTGCCGTGCAGGCCGAGCGGTACCCGCGCCGGCAGGTGGATGCGGGCGACCGGTTCGCCGGTGAAGTCCTGGGCGGCGAGGATCACCAGGTCGGCGGCGCCGCGCTCCGGATCGTGGACGTAGGCCATCACATAGCCGTCGTCCTCCGCGGTCGGGTGCTCGGCGGCCACGAACACCCCCTCGCCCACGGCCCCGAACCGCCCGAACTCGTGCGCCTCGGTGGTGCCGCGCAGCAGGTCGTGCTTCAGCAGCGCACTGCTGAAGCCCTCGTCCGGCCGGTTGTCCTCGGGCCCGGCGGGCGGCGCGTACAGCTCGACGGCGGCGGCGTAGCCGTACCGGTACGGCTGCCCGGTGTGCCGGGGGTTGAGCCGGGGGAACTCCTGGATGCGGTCGTCGAGGCGTTCCTCCCGCACCCGGCCGGCCGTGAGGTCGACCGTCCAGCGGTCCAGGGTCGGGCGGCTGGTGCCGAAGTCCCGGATCGCGAAGCCCTCGGGGTGGCGGACGATGTCCACGACGACCTCCGCCCCGCGCTGGTGGGCGTTGAGGGTGTGGCCGACGAGGCCCGGCGCGACCTCGAACCACCGCACCTCGCCGCCCTCCCGGGACATCACGCCCACCCGGGCCCGGTGGCCGTCGTCCCAGACGAACGGCACGCCGGTGCCCAGGTGCGCGGCGCTGAAGACCACGGGCGCGTCGTAGAGGACGACGTAGTCCTCGGTCAGCGCGAAGTCGTGCATGTACGGGCTGCCCGGCGTGGGAACGGTCGTGACGCGGCGGACGGTACCGGTGTCGTCCATGACGATGTGCTGCACGGCCTCGGCGCCGTAGCGGAAGGCCACCGAGTGCAGTTCACGGGCGCGCGGATCGAACACGGAGTGCGCGTTGGCGGTGTAGCCCTCGGGCGTCCCGCCGAGGTCGCAGGCGCCCACCGTGTCCAGCTCGTACGTCAGCTCGTACGGCTTCAGCCCGCCCTCGATGAGCGCGAAGGTGCGGCCGTCCAGCCCGGCGACCTGCACGTTCGGCGCGAAGTCCATGCGCTCGTCGACGGGGGCGCCGCGGCGCGGCTCACCGAGCCAGTCGGCGACGGAGGCGGACCGGACCCAGCGGTTGCGGTACCACTCGGCGCGGCCGTCGCGGATGCGGACGCCGTGCACCATGCCCTCGCCGAGCGTCCAGATGTGCGCGGCCGGGTCCTCGACGCCGAGCGGGTTGGGGCCGATGCGCAGGTAGCGGCCGCTGAGGTGGGCGGGTATCCGGCCGGTGACGGGGAGGTCGTGGGCGGTGACCTCCTCGGTAACGGGGGCGAAGCTGCCCGACAGGTAGCGGTTGGTGCGTGCGGGGGCGGTCATGCGGTCGGTCCTCCGTCCGGCCCGGGGGCGTCGGCGAGGAAGGCCCGGCCGACCGCCGCCATCAGCGCCGTGAAGCGGCGGTCCGCGGTGTCGGGCGGGAAGTGGCCGGCGAGTTCGAGGCTGACCGCGCCGTGTGCGGCGGCCCAGAGCAGCTTGGAGATCTCGTACGGGTCGCCGGGGCGGAAGACACCGGCGGTGATGCACGCTCCGACGGCGGCCACGGAGGTCTCGAACGCGGTCTCGGCGGAGGCGAGGGATTCGGCGCTCGGACGGTAGCCGGGGATGGCCTGCTCGAACATGACGCGGTAGTAGGCGGGTTCGGCCAGGGCGTGCTGCCGGTACGCGGCGCCGAGGTCGTTGAGGTGGGTCAGCGGGTCGTCGGTGAGCCGGGTCTGCTCCTGGGCGCGGCGCAGCCGGGCGAAGCCTTCCCGGTACAGGGCGTCGGCGAGCCCTTCCTTGGCGCCGAACATGGTGTAGAGGACCTTCGTCGACGCGCCGATCTCGGCGGCGACCCGCCGCATGGTCAGTGCGGCGGGGCCGTCGGCGATGAGGAGGCCGATCGCGCAGTCGAGGACGGCGGCGCGGGCCGATTCCTGGCCGCGCTGTAACGCGGCCTGGTAGATCGTGTTCATGGGTAACAGCGTAACCATGGAGAAACGCTGTTACCACCCCTTGGCGGAACCAGGGTTGACGGACCGTCCGCAGAGGGCCGGCGCCGACGTGCGGTCGGCGCCGGCCCTGGAGGGCGCTCAGCGCGCGGCGCCCACCGCGCTCGGGTTCCGCAGCGCCGAGAGCCCGGCGCGCGCGTCCGCCCCCGCCGGGGCCGAGGTGCCGCACAGGGTCTTGATCGCCACGTCGACGACCGCCGCGTCGAGGCCCGACGGGTCCGTGCCCTCGTACGGGTTGTACGACAGCGCGACCTGCCGCTTCCCGTCCGCCGTGCCGAACAGCAGGGTGCCCCAGCCCGGGATGCCGCCGTCGTGGCCCCACAGCGGGCCGCAGCCGAAGTCGGCCTGGGCCACGCCGAGTCCGTAGAACGAGTGGCCCGATCCGGTCGGCACCGTCCGCTTGAGCTCGGCCTGCTCGGCCGGCCGCAGCAGCTTGCCGCCGAACAGGGCGGCGTGGAAGCGGTTGAGGTCGGCGGTGGTGGAGATGCCGTTGCCCGCCGCGTCGGCGACGGACGGGTTGAGCCGGGTGATGTCCGCCGGACCCTCCGCCAGCTTGGCGTAGGCGTGGGTGTGCGGGCCGCGCACGCCGGTCTCGGAGCGGGGGAACACCGTGTCGTCGAGGTGCAGCGGTTTGACGATCCGGCGCTCGACCTCGCGCTGCCAGCTGTTCCCGGTCAGTTTCCTGATCAGCATCCCGGCGAGGACGTAGTTGGTGTTCGAGTACTTCCAGCCCTCGCCCGGCGCGAAGTACGGCGGGTGGGCGAAGCCGACGGCGATCAGCTGCTCCGGCCGGTAGTCCTGCCAGCGGCTCGCCCCGTGGACCCAGTCGCGCAGGCTCGCCTCGTCCCGGTAGAAGAACTGCGGGTCCTCCAGGTAGTCGAACAACCCGCTGGTGTGGTTGAGCAGTTGGCGCACGCTGATCGCCCCGCCGTTCGGGACGACGCCCGGCAGGTAGCGCTCCACCGGGTCGTCCAGCCGCAGCTTGCCCTCGGCGACCAGTTGGAGCGCGACCGTGGACACGAAGGTCTTGGTGACGCTGCCGATCCGGAACCGGCCGTCCGGCCTGACCGGCTGCCCGGTGGTCAGGTCGGCCGTGCCGGCCGCGCCGCGCCAGATCCGGCGGCCGTCCTGCCGGACCTCGGCGAACGCGGCCGTCGAGGAGCCGTCCGCGATGAACGCCTGCAGCTCGGCCTGGGCGTCGACGCCGCCCTTGCGGTCCTCGCTCCGCGCGGGCGCGGTGGGCGTGGCGGGCGCGGCCGCCATCGCCGCCGCCGGGGCGAGCGTGACGACCGTCGCCCCGGCCAGTGCGACGGCGGCCAGCCGCACGCCCAACCGGCCGAGTCTGCGCGGTGCGTGAGCCTGAACGAACGCCATGGTGAACCAGCCTCCCCGGCCCGTGCGTCGGGCCCTCGCCGCTCAGACTCGCACCCGCCCCACCTGCCCCGCGTCGTCCTCCGGACGGCCTCGTGGGCCCCCGCGGTCCACCGCCGGTATCCCGGGACCCGGCCGAACGGCGGGGGTGGCACGCAGGCCAATCGGCGTCACCGGGCTTGACACCGCACCCTCCCCGCCGTCCGGCGGGTCGCTCAACGCACGAAGGTGAAGGCCGAGTTCGCCGTGGCGCCCGTGGCGCCGGGCGTGCCGGAGCCGCAGGACGCGTTCACGATGAAGGCGTTCAGCGTGGTGAAGGTCTCCTCGGTCTCGGCCCCCTGCGAGAGGGTGAAGGAGAGCGAGAACTGCCGGGTGCCGTCCTTCGGCCCGAGCCACACCGTGTTGTAGCCCGGTATCCCGCCGGTGTGGCCCCAGACCTCGCCGCAGGGCAGGTCGTACCGGATCAGGCCCAGCCCGTAGTGCGCGCCGATCATCGGCGCCGGGACGGCCGTGGTCATCTCCGCGAACCGGGCCGCCGACAGCAGCCTGCCGCCGAACAGGGCGGCGTGGAAGCGGTTGAGGTCGGCGGTGGTGGAGATGCCGTCGCCGGCCGCGTCGCCGAAGCTCGGATTGATCAGTGTGAGGTCGGCCAGGCCCTCCGGCAGCTTGGCGTACCCGTGCGCGTGCGGGCCGGGTATGCCCGGCCGGGCGCCCGCGAACACCGTGTTGTCGAGGTGCAGCGGCTTGACGATCCGTTGGTCCACCTCGCTGCGCCAGTTGTGCCCGGTGACCTTGCGGACCACCTCGCCGATGAGGACGTAGTTGGTGTTCGAGTAGTGCCAGCCCTGCCCGGGCGGGAAGTACGGCGTCCCGTGCACGCCGACCTCGATCAGCTGCGCCGGGCTCCAGGTCGTCCAGCGGCGGTCGGCGAGGTAGCTGCGCAGGCTGGCCTCGTCCTGGTAGAGGAAGCGCGGGTCCTCCAGGTAGTCGTACAAGCCGCTGGTGTGGTTGAGCAGTTGGCGCAGGGTGATCGTGCCGCCGTTCGGGACGACGCCCGGCAGGTAGCGCTCCACCGGGTCGTCCAGCCGGAGCTTCCCCTCGTCGACGAGCTGCAGCACGACCGTGGAGACGAAGGTCTTGGTGACGCTGCCGATCCGGAACCGGCCGTCGGCGCGCGGCGGTCGCGGCGAGTCGAGGTCGTTGACCCCGGCGGCGTCGCGCCAGACCCGGCGGCCGTTCTCGCGCGCCTCGCCGAGCGCGGCCGTCGAGGAGCCGCGCTCGACGATGGCCCGCAGCTCGGGGCTCAGGTCGACCCGCGCGGCGGCGCCGGCCGACGCGGTGGCGGGAGCGCTCCCGCCGTCGGCCGCCACGGCCGCCGTCGGGGCGAGCGCGAGGACGGTGGCGCCGGCCAGCGCGGCGGCGGCGAGCCGCACGGCGCGGGTGGCAGAGGTGGCAGGGGTGGTGCGGGTGACGTTCACGGTGATCCCTCCCCGGGCCCGAACTCCGGGCCCCTGAGGCCAAGTTCGCACATGTTGGGGTCATCCGCGTCGTCCTCCGGAGCGGCCCCGGCGGCCCTCCGGGGTATGGCACGACCCGGCCGAACGGCGGGGGTGGCGGGAAGGCGGATCGGCATCACCGGGGTTGACGGCGCCCGCCGGTGGACGTCGCCGTGGCGGCCGGGGCGACGTTCGGTCAGGTGTCGAGGCCGCCTTCGGGAGCGGCGGCGGAGTGCCCGTACGGTTCGCCCTCGGTTCGGGCGACGGGCTCCCGGCCGTACGGGCGGAGCGACGGCGGGGTCGGCCAACGGCAGGTCCCGGCCGAACGCCGTTCACGCGGCCCGGTGCGGCGAGGACGGCTGCCGCCCGGCGCACGGCCTCTCGCTCTCCTCGTTCGCGCCCGGCAACGTGGCCACCGGTGGCATGGGCGGCGTGCTCGGCCTGTCCTTCGCGGCGTTCGTCGG
>NZ_JBEPAM010000015.1:0-138932 GCF_040298605.1 Kitasatospora sp. NPDC001527
GCGGGGCGGGGGGGGCCCCCCCCCACACCCCCCCCACCCCCCCCGCCCGCCCCGGTCGACCGGGCCCGCGGTCGGCGTACGAGGGATCTCAGCGGGCGTCGGGCTCCGCGTCGGCGTCCGTGCCGCCGAGCCGGGCGTACACCTCCGGACGGCGCGAGCGCAGCCGCAGGGCGAGGCCGACCCCGGTCAGGAACACCACCGGAACCACCGCCACCAGCGGCCAGTTGACCTCCGGCCCGGCCGCCGTGAACAGGTCGAGCCGCCAGACCACCAGCCCGGTCGCGCCGCACAGCAGCGCCGTCGAGAGCAGCGGGGCGACCGCCGTACGGAACCGGCCGGCGCTCGCGGCGGCCGCCCGCTCGCGCCGGAAGAACGCGTACACGGCCAGCCCGGCCAGCGCCTGGAGCAGCAGGATGCCGACCACGCCGGGGGAGTTCACCCAGAGGAAGAACTGGTTGTACGGGTCGGCGCCGATCAGCGCGGCCACCACGACGGCCCCCGCCGCGAGCAGGCTCTGGGCGATGCCGCCGATCCACGGCGAGCGGTGCCGGGGGTGGATCCGCCCGAGCGCGGCCGGGGCCGCGCCCTCGGCGGCCAGCGCGTGGCCGTAGCGGGTGATGGTGTTGTGGAAGGCGAGCAGCGCGGCCAGCAGGCTGGTGACGATCAGGACGCGCTGCAGGTCCGTCGCCCAGCCGCCCACGTACTCGGTCATCGCGGTGAAGAACATCCCGGCCGGGTCGGCGGTCGCGGTGGCCACCGCCTCCGAGTCGCCGAAGGCCTGCACGATCGTCCAGGTGATGAAGGTGTAGAACAGCCCGAGGAAGGCGATCGCCGCGTACGTGGCGCGGGGCACCGTGCGGTGCGGGGCGCGGGCCTCCTCGCGGTAGATCGCGGTGGCCTCGAAGCCGACGAACGCCGCGAAGGACAGGCCGAGCACGCCGCCCATGCCACCGGTGGCCACGTTGCCGGGCGCGAACGAGGAGAGCGAGAGGCCGTGCGCGCCGCCCCGGACCAGCACCGCGACGGCGAGCACCAGCAGGATGCCGGTCTCGGCGATCAGCAGCGCGCCGAGCACCTTGGCGCCGAGGTCTATCGAGCGGTAGCCGAGGAACCAGACCGCCGCGACCCCGAGCAGCGCCCAGAGCGGCCAGGGCAGGTCCACGCCGAGCAGGTCGGCGGCGGTCTCCTGGGCGAAGTAGCCGAAGGCGCCGAACATGCCGATCTGGATCGCGTTGTACGACAGCACCGCGAGCAGCGCGGCGCCGAGCCCGGCGGGCCGGCCGAGGCCCCGGGTGACGTAGGCGTAGAACGCGCCGGCGTTGCGGACGTGCGCGGTCATGGTGGTGAAGCCGACCGCGAACAGGGCCAGGACGAGGCCGGTGGCCAGGTAGGCGGCCGGGGCGCCGATGCCGCCGAAGGCGATCGCGAAGGGGGCGACCCCGGCCATCACGGTGAGCGGGGCGGCGGCGGCCACGACGAAGAAGACGATGTCGCCGGTGCCGAGGACGCCGCGTTCCAGGCCGGGGGCCGGTGCCGGTGTCGATGCCGGTGCCGCTGTCGGGGGCGCGGCCGCGGGGGCGGTCGTGTCGGAGGGCAGGTGCATGGGGGAGCTCTCCTGGGGTCGTGCGGTCGAGGGTAGGGGAAGCCGCCCGGATGGGGGCGCGGACGGCCTTGGCGCGCGCCGGGGGCGCATCCGGGCGCAGGGGGGCGCGGACGCGGATGGGGCGCGGCGGGGGCGTTCGGCGGGCGCGGGGCGGTCAGTGGGTGCGGCGGCCGCCCAGCCAGGTGCCCAGGACGGCGAGCCGGGCCAGCTCGCCCGCCGGGACGGCGTACGGGTCGGCGGCCAGGTGCACCAGGTCCGCCCGCAGGCCGACCCGCAGCACCCCCCAGTCGTCCTCCTCGAACGCCTGGTGCGCCACCCCCGCCGAGTAGGCGGCCAGCGCCTCGGCCAGCCCGATCCGCTCCTCCGGCAGCCAGCCGTCCGCCGGCAGACCCTCGGGCGTCTGCCGGGTGACGGCGGTGGCCAGCCCGGCCAGCGGCTCGTACCGGGTGACCGGCCAGTCGCTGCCGAACGACACCCGCGCGCCGCTGCGCAGCAGCGCGGCGATCTGGTACTGCCGCGCGCCGCGCTCGGGGCCGATCCGGGGCAGCGTCAGCTCGGTCATCAGCGGGTCGGGCTGCGCCCAGAGCGGCTCGAAGTTGGCGATCACGCCGAGTTCGGCGAACCGCGGCAGGTCCGCCGGGTCGACCAGCTGGACGTGGGCGATCACCGGACGCCGGGCGCGCGGTCCGTTGCGGCGCCCGGCGGCCTCGACCGCGTCCAGGGCGATCCGCACGCCGTGGTCGCCGATGGCGTGGATGTGCGGCTGGAAGCCGAGCGCGTCGACGGCGGTGACGGCGTCGGCCAGTTCGGCGGCGGTCCAGTTGGCCGCCCCGTGCGAGTGCGGGCAGTCGGTGTAGGGCTCCAGCAGCGCGGCGGTGCCGGACTCCACCACCCCGTCGGCGAAGAACTTGACGGCCCGGGCGGTGAGCCGCCCGCGCCCGGCGTCGGCCACCCGCGCGCGGTCGGCGGCCAGCCGGGGGAGGCGCTCGCGCCAGCCGTCCGGCTCCAGCAGCAGCGCGAGGTTGGCCCGGACGGCGAGCTCCCGGCCGTCGGCGACGGCGGCGAGCCAGGTGTCGACCTGGTGGGGTTCCACCCAGGCGTCCTGGATCCAGGTCACCCCTGCGGAGGCGAGCGCCCGGGCGGTGCCGTGCAGCGCGTCGACCTGCTCGGCGAGGTCGGGCAGCGGGACGAGGGCGAGCACGGGGTTGAGCGCGCCGAACTCGCGCAGGGTGCCGAGCGGGCTGCCGTCGGCGCGCCGGACGATCTCGCCGTGGGCGGGCTCGGGCGTGTCGGCGGTGTACCCGGCCCGGCGCAGCGCCTCGCTGTTGGCCCAGCCGGTGTGGTGGTCCATGGTGCGCAGCAGCACCGGGCGGTCGGGGACGACGGCGTCGAGCAGCGCGGCGTCGAACAGGCCGCCCTCGGCGAGCCACGGGTCGAAGGCGTCGCCGGTGATCCACTCGGCCTCGGGGTGCTCCTCGGCCCAGACCCGGACGGCCTCGACGACCTCCGCCAGGCTGGTGCGGTCCCGCACCGGGACGCCGCGCAGGCCGAGCCCGCCGATCAGCGGGTGGACGTGGCCGTCGCCCCAGGACGGCAGCAGGGCGCCGCCGGCCAGGTCGACGGTCTCGGTCCGCTCGTCGCGCAGGGCGTGCGCCGTCGCGCCGAGGGCGGTGATCCGCCCGGCGGTGACGGCGAGGGCGTCGGTGACGGGGCGGGCCGGGTCGCCGGTGTGGATCCGGCCTCCGGTGAAGAGCGTGTCGGCGCGCATGCGGGGGCGTCCTCTCCCGGTGCGGTCTGGTGTGACCTGGTTAACTGAATGGGATTCGGTAACCGTAGGTGCGCCCGGGCGGGGCGCGGAAGAGTTTTATTGAAAGTCATTCGGTTACGTTTTCATTACGATGATCTTGAGCGATGATCGTAGGGCCGCGTCGCGCGGCGACGTCGCCATCGCCGAGCAAGGACGGGAAACCCATGGCCAGGCCGCGCACACCCCTGCTGGACCGGCAGCGCATCGTGCAGACCGCGCTGCGGCTGGTCGACGAGGCCGGCGACCTCACCATCCCGGCCCTCGCCGGCGCGCTCAAGGTCAGCCCCTCCGCGCTCTACCACCACGTCACCGGGCGCGCCGAGATCGTCGCTCTGATGCGCGCCGAACTCGTCCGGGTGATCGGCGAGCGCTCGCTGTGGGACAGGCCGTGGGACGAGGCGCTGCGCGGCTGGGCCCGCGCCTACCGGGAGGCCTTCGCCGAGCACCCCGGCATCATCCGGCTGCTGGCCACCGCGCCGCTCGCCGAACCGTTCATGCACGAGCTGTACGAGCGGGCGGTGGTCACCCTGGAGGCGGCGGGCTTCGCGCGCGAGGACGTGATGGGCGTGATCACCGCCCTGGAGAGCTTCATCCTCGGCTCGGCGCTGGACCTCGTCGCGCCCGCCGTGATGGTCGACGCCGTCGACCGGGCCGCCACCCCGCGGCTGGCTGACGCGCTGGCCGCCGTCCCGGCCGGGCGGGACCGCGCCGACCAGGCCTTCGAGGTCGGACTCGCGGCGCTGATCGCCGGTTACCGCACGCTGCTGCCCGCCGGTCGCGCGCGGGGTGCGGCGGAGGGGGATCCGATTTCTGACCAGGCGTGATGGCCTGCTAGTGTTCATTCCGTCGAGAGGGAACGATCACCGCGGAGCGGGGGTCGGGACCGGTTCGACCAGGCGTCAGCGGTGCTACCAGAGCACGCCCTACTTTCAGTAGGGAGAGTCCGTGCGACCCGGGCCTGGCGCTCCATCGGAAGCGGCCGTTCCCCTTGTGGGGGCGGCCGCTTCGTCGTTCCCCGGCCCGGGGCGTTCGCCGGTCCGGGGCGTTCGCCGCCCGTCGCGTCCGACATCTATCGCATCCGCCGTCCGAAACCCGTCGAGGTGGCCGACAACCGGCCAAGGTGGCACGCCAGGTGGATCGTCCGTTCGTGTTCCGTGCGGGTGTGCGGTCAGCGGAGATGTCCGATCGAACTGATCTGACGTGACGTCAAAGGATGGCCGAAAAACCGCCGTTGTGGTGTGAATATGCCATTGGAACGTTCGTTGAATGGAATCCACCAGTAGCCTTCCGTGTCGAACTCGCCACGCGTCGTGGCAGTCGGCCGGTGCCCGGCGGCCATGGCCCGCCGCGCCGTTTCCTCCCCGAACCCTCCGAAGGAGCCCGAGTGCCGGGTATCGACGAGTGCCTGTCCCGGGCGATGGCGATCGCCGGGGCCCGCTCGGCCAGCCTGATCGACTGGAGCAGCGGGCTCGCGCTGGGCAGCGCCGGCGCCAGTCCGACCGGCGACCACGACACCACGGCCGCAGAGGCAACCGACTTGGTACGGGCGGCCGTTGAGGCTGCGACCTTCACCGCAGCAGAGGACCGGACGGCGTCGATGCAGGACATCATCCTGACCGCCGGGCGCAGTTACCACCTGCTTTGCTTCATCGATACCGTCTTCGACAGCCGGCTCGTGCTGCACCTCTGGCTCGACCGCGCCGAGGGCAATCTCGCCGTAGCCCGCTTCCGGCTCCAGTCGCTCGCCGAGGAACTGGTGCTCGGATGACGAACTTCCTTGCGAACTCCCCGGCCGGCTCGGGCTCGTGCGACCCCGGCGCCGGGGCGCGCGCCGCCGTCGGGTTCCGGCCACCGGACGCGGCCGTTCCGAAGGGTACTTCGCCGGAGGGCACTTCCTCCGAGGGTGCCTTCCCGGAGGGCGCTCTCCCGGAGGCCTTCGCCCCCGGCTGGACCCCGGGCGCGGCCGTCGAACGGCTCGCCGGTGAACGCGCCACCGGGGCCCTGCGCGGCCCCGCCGGGACCGTCTACCTCGTCGACGGCCTGGTCGCCCACGCCGAGTCCGACCGCGCGCCCGACCTCGCCACCCTGCTCACCGCCTGCGGCCGGCTCACCCGCGAGACCTGGCAGGACGCCGTCCACCGGTTCGGCCCGCACGCCCGGGTCGGCGAGGCCCTGGTCGAACAGGGCCGGCTGACCCGCGGCGAGCTCGAACTCTGTCACCTCGGCGCGCTCTACGACGCCGCCTGCTTCCTGCTGGACACCCCGCAGGAGGGGGACGGCCCGTACGAGGAGGACGGCCCGGGCGCGACGGACGGCCCGGACGCGGTGGACGCCCCCGCCGCCCCGGCCCGCTGGACCTTCGCGCCCGGCGTACGGCACTGGTTCGGCCCGGTGGCCGCCGTCGGCGCCCACCGGCTGCGCCGGGAGGCCGAACGGCGGCAGCACCTGCTGGACCGGATCTGGCCCTCGGCGCAGTTCGACACCGCGCCGCTGCGCCGGTCCGCCACGCCGCAGACGACCACCGCCGCCCCCGGACGCCACGCCCGCCGGCTCCGCCCCCCGACCCGGCGCCAGTGCGAACTGCTCGACCACGCGGACGGCCGGAGAACCCCGGCGGAGCTGGCCCGGCTGCTCGGCCGCTCCGCGTTCGCGACCACGGCGGACGTCCGCCGGCTCGCCGCCGCCGGCCTGCTGGCCGGCCCCGACACCGGGTGCGCGGCGGGAACGGCGCCGGCCGCGCCCGGCGGGGTCCCGGCACCCAGGGCGCCGGGCGGACTGCACCGGCGGGTGCCCGGAGCGGCGCTCGCCGCCCTCACCGGCCCGCCGCGCGCCGCCGCTCCGCCGCCCGCCGGCGTCCCGCCCAACGACACCGATCCGGACATCGCGCTGCTGATCCGGGTCCGAACCCTTCTGGAGGCCCGACTTTGAACCACGCTCCGCCCGCGACCCCGCCCTCACGGCCATGAGGCGGGCGCTCAAGCAGCGTGTCGGAAGGAGGCAACTGATCGCCTTGGAAACCGAGCTGTTGGCCGAACTCCGCGCCATCAGGAACCGGCTGCCGCACCTCGCGGGCGGTCTGGTGGCCAGCGTGGACGGTCTGCTGATCGCCCACGACACCCACGGGACCGAGCCCTCGGGCCTGGCGGCGATGACCGCCGCCTCGCTCAGCCTGGCGCAACGGCTCGCCGACAGCACCGGCCAGGGCGAGTTCCGCGAGTCGCTGGTGCGCGGCGAACACGGCTACGTCGCCACCTACGCGGCCGGCGGCAGCTGCGTGCTCACCCTGCTCGCCCACCCGGACGCGAACGTCGGCCGCCTGCACCTGGAGGCCCGCCGCTCCGCCCAGCGGATCGCCGCGCTCCTGAACGACGCGCTGCTGCCCAAGGAGGCCCGGGAACCCTGACGGGCCCGGCCACCGCACGTACGTCCGTACCGCACCCACCCAACTCGACTCACCGATTCACCGAGCTCACCGATTCACCGAGCTCACCGATTCACCGACTCACCGACGAACGGGAGACACCGAGATGACCGACGCCGCAGGCGCGCTCAAGCAGGCCATGACCGTGATCGAGGGCGCCATCGGCGCGGCCCTGGTCGACTACAACAGCGGCATGGCGCTGGCCACCCTCGACGGCCCCGGCGGCCTCGACCTCAACGTGGCCGCCGCCGGGAACACCGACGTGGTGCGGGCCAAGATGCGCACCATGGACATGCTGGGCCTCAGCGACGGGATCGAGGACATCCTCATCACCCTCAGCAGCCAGTACCACCTGATCCGCCCGCTCACCAGCCGCAGCGGAAAGGGCCTGTTCCTCTACCTGGCGCTGGACAAGGGCCGGGCCAACCTGGCGATGGCCCGGCACCAGCTCAGCAGGATCGAGGCGGACCTGGAGGTCTGACGGCGGCCGGCTTCCCGGACCGGACGACCTCGCCGCCGGGGAGCCCCGCGCAGACCGTGCCGTCGGGCGTGACCACGCGCCACGGTGCGAGCAGCGCGTGCGGCGGGACGGAGAGCGTCCCGCCGCCCGCACCGGCGAAGACCAGTTCCAGCCCGCCGGCCGGGGTGACCCGGGCGGAGCCGACCGTCCGGCCGACCAGACCGAGCAGTGGTCCGGTGGGCCGGAGGGTCAGCGCGGGGTAGTAGAGGCTGACCCCCGTCGGTCCGGTGAAGCGGAACTCGTGTGTCACCCGGACGGTCGCCGGCCCGTCGAGCGCGAGGTCGAGGCGGTCGCCGCCGCCGACCGCCGTCACCCGGCGACCGGTCAGGGCGGACAGGGCGTCGCCGAGGCCGTCCCCGGTGCGCGTCGTGTGTTGCGTGTTCTGCATGCGGCCAGTGTGGACCGGCGGGACGCCGCCTGTCCCGCTGCCCCTCCCACCGGCCTCGCGGGGCGCGCTCACCCGGCCGGGTACCCGCCGACCAGCTCGGCCGGGCCTCCCGGCCGGTCCCGCGCCGCCAGCGCGGCCGCCGTCCGGGCCCAGGACGCCGGCGTCAGCAGCGCCCGCGCCTCCACCGGGTCGCAGAGCCGCCACTCGACCAGCTCCTCCTCGGCCAGCACGATCGACGCGAACCGCTCGTCCGCCACCGTGCCGCCGTCGAACAGGTAGACCAGCACCGCGGTCTCCCGGGCCGACGCCGGGTCCGCCGCCCGGCCGGGCAGCCAGTCCAGCGCCAGCAGCCGTCCCGGCTCGCAGGACCAGCCCAGCTCCTCGCGCACCTCGCGGCGCGCCGCCGCCCGGGGCAGCTCCCGGTCCGCCTCGATGCCGCCGCCCGGCAGCGTCCAGTACGGCACCTCGCCGCCCGGCAGGTCCCACGGCCGCTGCCGCACCAGCAGGACGCGGCCCGCCCGGTCGGTGAACACCGCGCGGGCCTTGGCCCGGATCCGGGGGCGGCCCGCGATGTAGGCGGCCCGGTCCAGCAACGGCGGGGCGTCGGAGGGCGGTGCGGGGGCCGTTCGCGCGGGCCAGTGCGGGGACAGCCCGGACAGGCCCGCGGCGCCCGTGTACGCGGGGGGCGCCGGGTGGGGCGTCAGGTGGTCGAGGGCGTGCCCGGCGGGCAGGCCGTCCTCCAGCTCCAGGGGTGCGGCCGCGCGCGGGGCGCGCAGACAGGCCGTCACCCGCCGGGAGAGCCGCGGCGGCAGCGCACGGGCCGCCTGCTCCGGCGTCAGCCACGCCCAGCCGCCGACCTCGGCGCGGTCCGGCGTGAAGGCCGCCGCCTGCGCGGGGGTGAGCGGCTCGGCCCAGTACAGGTGGGCGGCGATCGGCGGGCGGGAGTGGTCCAGCGTCCAGTCCAGGCAGGCCAACGCCCCGAGCCGCGGGGTGAACCCCAACTCCTCCTCGATCTCCCGCACCGCCGTCCGGCGCGGCGACCGGTCCTCCGGGTCCCAGCCCCCGCCCGGCACCGCCACCGGGTGCTTCAGGTCGTACGGCAGCCGCACCACCAGCACCCGCCCGCGCTCGTCCGGGAACAGCACCCCCGCCGCCGCCAACAACTCCCGCCCCGACCCTGCCTCGCCCGCCACCCGCACTCCTTCCGCCACCCGCACTCCCTCCGCCACCCCCGAGGACACCCCACCCCGCCCCTCCGGTTCCCGGCCCGCTCGAACCGGCCTGCCCCACCCCGACGTTCGCTCGCCCGGAGCGGGCGCACCCCGCTGTGGCGGTGCGCCTACCTCGACATCTCCGGAGCCGGGCATCCCCCCACCCCGGCGCGCGGATCCGGGGCACCCCGTTCTTGCTGCTCGCCCGCCGCGATATACCCGTAGCCGGGCGTCCTTCCGCACCTCTGCGTGCGCACGTCCGCCGATCCCGGCGCGCGGAGCCGGGACACCGCCTCCAAGCCCTGCGGCTGCACAGGCCGATGGGCCTGGAGTCGGACACCCGGCCCTGCGCCGGTTCGCCCACTGTGAGGCGTCCTGAGCCCGGGCCTCTCCCGCACTCCTGTGTTCCCGCACCCACCCGCCCCAGCGCCCGCGGAGCCGTGCGCCCTGCTCGCGCGGTTCGCCCCGTGGCGAGGTGTCTGGAGCCGGGGTCCGGGGCTTCTTCCCACGCCCCTGCGTTCGCGCGTCTGCCCGGATTGGCGCGCGCGGGGCCGGAGGGCTCTGCCTCTCCGCTTCTCTGGTGGCCGGCGGCTCCGCCCGCCGGGAGGTGAGGGGAGCAGGGGGCGTCCGGGCACGTGGGGCCGGCGATGTGTGGGGGCGGAGCAGGAAGTCGATGTCGCCGACTTCCCACTCCGGGGGTCGGCGGCTGCCGGCCTCGCGGGCGGAGCGGGAAGTCGACGGGGCCGACTTCCTACTCCGCCGGCTCGGGTGGCAGGGCGGCGAGGGCGGTGGTGGTGGCGTGGGCCATGCGGTGGTCCTGGTGGCCGGTGGTGCCGCGGAGGCGGGTGTAGCCCTCGACGGCGGCGAGGGCGACCAGGCCCGGGAGCAGGTCGGTGCTGCGGTCGGCGACCCAGCGGGTGCCCTTGGTGGCCATCCACCAGACGTCGGCCAGGGTGCCCGGCGGCGGTTCGGCGGGTTCCGGGGCGGGGGCCGGGCCGATCGGGCGGCCGGCGGTGGTGAGCAGGTCGTGGAACCCGCGGGCGATCAGGTGGTGGCCCGCGGCGCTCGGGTGGAGGCGGTCGACGCTGAGCAGCCGGCGCTCCGCCGTCCAGGGCAGCTCGGCGATGTGCAGGTGGACGGTCCGGTGGCGGGCGGAGAGCGCGTGCACCACGGTGTTCACCGCCCGCATCCGCCGGGCCAGCGGCCGGGCGAGCGGACGGGGCAGGCGCAGCAGGCTGCCCGGGTCGGGCAGGCAGGCGGTCAGCACCACCGCGCCGCTGCCGGTGAGCCGGCCGAGGGCGGTGTCCAGGGCCAGGGTGGTGCGGCCGACGTCGAAGCCGGACCGCAGGGTGTCGTTGCCGCCGGCCACCACGGCGGCGAACTGCGGCCGCAGCGCGAGCGCCGCCGGCAACTGCTCCGCCGTCAGGTCGGTGGTGAGCGCGCCGCTGCGCGCCAGGTTGGTGAAGTCGACCCCGGTCCGCGGCGGGGCCAGGGACCGGGCGAGCAGGGCCGCCCAGCCGCGCCAGCCGTCGGCGATCGGGTCGCCGATGCCCTCGGTGAGCGAGTCGCCGAGGGCCACGAACCGGACCGGTCCGCCGGTCCGTCGCTCGCCCCCGCGGGTCGCGCTGTGCGCGGCACCCGGTACGGTGCCGCCTCCTCCGTCCACTGCCGTGATGGTGTTCATCGGACCTCCCACCCCGTTCCGTGCTGTTCCGTGCCGTCCTGTTCGTCCTGTTCGTCCTGTTCGTCGAAGGGGGGCTCAGCGGGTGGCGACGGGCGCCGCGCCGTGGGCGGCGAGGAAGGCCGTCACGGCCGCCGGCCACCCGTACCGTTCGGCCTGGGCGCGGGCGGCGGCGCGCCTGGCCGGTTCGGGGCGGGCGAGAAGTTCGCGCGCCGCCTCCGCGAACCCCGCGCCGGTCGGTTCGGCGGCCGCGCCGGCCGCGCCGACCAGTTCGGGCAGGGCCGAGCCGCGGTGGACGGCGACCGGCGTGCCGCAGGCGAGCGCCTCCAGTGCGGCCAGCCCGAAGGTCTCCACCGGTCCCGGCGCCAGCACCACGTCGGCGCAGCCGAGCAGGCGGGCGACGGCCCC
Source organism: Kitasatospora sp. NPDC001527 (assembly GCF_040298605.1). Taxonomy (NCBI): domain Bacteria; kingdom Bacillati; phylum Actinomycetota; class Actinomycetes; order Kitasatosporales; family Streptomycetaceae; genus Kitasatospora; species Kitasatospora sp. NPDC001527. Next base: position 11,040 of record NZ_JBEPAM010000015.1, read on the forward strand.
GCGCCCGGCCAGGTGGCCGAGGAGGTGCACGGGCAGCCGTTCCCGCGCGGCCCGGGCGGCCAGCCGCGAGCGCAGCGGCCCGGTGCCGGCCACCGCCAGCACCGCGTCGACCCCGGCGGACCGGAGCGCGGCCAGGGCGTCGAGGGCGAGCGCGGGGCGCTTCTCGGTGGAGAGCCGGGAACAGAGCACCAGCAGCTCCTGCCCGGGGGCCGCGTACCGGGCCCGCTCCGCCACCCGGTCGGCGGCGGCCGGCGGGCGCAGCACGGCGAGGTCCACGCCGAGCGGGGCGCGTGCGAGGTTCCGCACGCCCAGGCGGCGGAACTCGGCGGCGGCCCAGTCGGTCGTGCAGATCACCGTGTCGTACGACCGGGCGGTCCGGCCGTTGAGCCGGTTCGCGGCCGCGTCGGCGGCCGGGCCGGGCACGCCCCAGGTCCGCAGCAGGCCGGCGGCGCTCTCGTGCGAGACCATCGCCGAGCGCACCCCGTGCCGGCGGGCCCAGGCACCGGTCCAGCGCAGGGTGGTGCGGTCGGACACCTCCAGCCGGTCGGGGGCGAGCCGTTCGAGTTCGGCGGCGACCGCCCGGCGGTCGGTGAGCAGCCGGTAGCCGCCGCTGCCGCGGACCACGGGGCCGGGCAGCGTGACGACGAGTCCCTGCTCGCCCTCCTCGGCGGTGCGCCGCTTCCCGGGTACGACGAGCACCGGGGTGTGGCCGGCGGCCCGGTAGCCGGCGCCGAGGTGGCGCAGCGCGGTGCGCAGTCCGCCGGACACGGGGGTGACGAAGTTCGCCACCCGGACGATCCGCAGGGGGCCGGTGGTCATGCGGGCAGTTCCTCCGTCAGCGGGGCGGCCGGCCGCTCGGGTCCGTCGGGCGCACCGGCTCCGTCGGTCGCGCCGGGGGCGGTGGGCGCAGCGGAGGGCGCGGACGCCGCGGGCGCGTCGGGCCCGGCGGCCACCCCGTGGCGCTCCGCGAGCACCTCGGCGTAGTGCCGCAGCAGCAGGTCCCCGACGGCCTCCCAGGTGCGGGCGGTGACCTCGGCCCGCCCGGCGCGTCCGTAGGAGGACCGAAGCTCCGCGTCCCCGGCGAGGGCGGTCACCGCCCGGGCCACCGCCGCGCCGTCGCGGGGCGGGACGAGCAGGCCGGTGCGGCGGTGCGCGACCAGGTCGAGCGGGCCGCCGGCGGCCGGGCCGACGACCGCGACCCCGCTGGCCATCGCCTCCTGGATGGTCTGGCAGAACGTCTCCAGCGGCCCGGTGTGCACGAAGACGTCCAGGGTGGCGAAACATCGGGCCAGTTCCTCGCCGGTGCGCCGGCCGAGGAAGACGGCGCCGGGCATGGCGGCCTTCAGCCCGGGCGCGGAGGGCCCGTCGCCGACCACGACCACCCGCACACCGGGCAGCGTGGAGGTCTCGGCGAGCAGGTCGACCCGCTTCTCCGGCGCGAGCCGCCCCACGTACCCGACCAGCACCTCGCCGCCGGGGGCGAGCGCCCGGTGCAGCGCCTCGTCGCGGTGGCGCGGGTGGAAGCGGACCGAGTCCACGCCGCGCGGCCACAGCTGCACCCGGGCGACCCCGTGCGCGGTGAGGTCCTGGGCGGCGGGGGTGGACGGCGCCAGCGTCCGGGCGGCGAGGCCGTGGACGGCGCGGATCCGGTGCCAGGCGGCCGCCTCGCCGAGCCCGCGCCCGGCCCGGTAGGCGTGCGCGTACCCGGCGAGGTCGGTCTGGTAGACGGCGACGACGGGCACGCCGAGCCGGGCGGCGACCTGCGCCCCGCGCGCGCCGAGCACGAACGGACTGGCCAGGTGGACGAGGTCGGGCCGGTGCCGCTGGATCGCGGCGGCCAGCTGCCGGCTGGGCAGCGCGATCCGGACCTGCGGGTAGCCGGGCAGCGGGACGGAGGGGACGTGCACCACCGGCAGCCCGTCCGGCACGCCGCCGGCGCCGAAGGTGTGCGAGGGACTCTGCGCGCCGCGTGCGGGCGCCGGGGTGACGACGAGCGGCTGGTGCCCCCGGCGGAGGAGGTGCTCGGCGGTCCGCAGCACGCTGTGGGCGACGCCGTTGACGTCGGGGGGAAAGGATTCGGTGACGATGACGACACGCATGCCGGTGTTCTGTCCGCCCCCGGCGTGCACGCGGCCAAAGGGATCTGTCGCGCAAACGAACGCGGGTCGGCGAATCGTTCCGCCGACCCGCGTCGGAGGCCTCAGGCCGGTCCGGCGGCCGCTTCCTTCAGCTCCGCGTAGGGCGCGAGCTTGCGGATCGACTCGATGCTCTTGAGGCAGTCGTCCCGGTTCTCCTCCGGGTCACCCGTCACCACGATCGATCCGTTGCTCGCCTTGAGCCGGAACCGGTGCATGCCGCTCTCATCGGTGTACAGCTCGAACTTTCCCGCCATGGCAGTCGACACCTCTCGTTCAGGAATCCCCCTCGCACCGCAACGTAGGAGCAATTCCGGCGCCCCGCCCGCCGGGCCGCTCCATCCGAGTCATTCGCCGGTCAGCCGTCGCACCGTCCGGTCGATGCCGGCGCCGTCCTGTTCGGTCTCCTCCATGTACAGCCGGCCCCAGCGGATCAGCCCGTCCTGGACGCCGAACAGCGTCGTCCCCCGCATGTCGAACGCGGTGCCGTCCCGATGGGTGCCGTGCCAGTGCCACTCGCCCCACTCCACGCCGTCCGCGCGGGCGTGGGCCGCCAGCTCCGCCCGCAGGTCGGGGACGTCCTCGAAGAACCGGCCCCAGTTCCTGCGGACCTGCTCGCGGCCGGTGAACGCGCGGGCCGGGTGGGCGGGCTGCCGGCTGTCGTACCCGGGGGCGAAGCAGGCGGCGAAGCCGTCCAGGTCGTGGTCGTCGATCGCTCGGCGGAGCCGCTCGATGAGCATGGTCCGCTCCTTCCGTCGTCCGTCCGAACCCCCTGCCGGTCTCCTACCCAACCGGGCGCGCGGCCCCGGCCCACCGGCACTGTCGGTGCCGCGGACTAGGGTGGGAAACCCGTTCTGTTCCCGCTTCCGCCAACGTCCGGAGAGGTGCCGCCCACCGATGTACGCCCTGCACGCGCTCTGGCGGGCCGACGGCCGGCTCGCCGTCTGGGCGGAGGACGTGGCGGTGTACCGGGGGGACGCGCCGGCGGGTGCCGGCCGCGGGGGAGCGGCGCACCCGTTCGCCTGCCCGGCCGGCGAGGTGGCCCGGCTGCTCGGGGCGGTCGGGCCGGGCCTGGGCTGGCTGGCCGAGCAGGCCGCCGAGCGGTGGACGGGGCTGTTGCTGCCGACCCTCGGCGACCGGCCGGTGCCCTCGCCGGACCTGCCGGTGGGTGCCGTGCGGCGCGGTCTGGCGCTGGGCGCGTGGCGGGTGCCCGCGCTGCTCTTCGACCGCTCGCAGGCGGCCCAGCTGCTCGGCGCGCTGCACGACCCGCACTGGCCGGGCGCGACCGTCCAGCTGCCCGACGGCACCCCGGCCGAGCTGGCGTACGGCGCCTCGGTGCGCTGGCTGTCCGCCGTGCACGACCTCGCCTGGCGGCTGGTCGGGCGCGGGCGGCTGCTGCCGGTGCTGGTCGAGGAGGCGGGGCAGTGGTACGCCCGCTGGCGGCCCGCCCCGGACGCCCCGGCCCACCGGGAGGCGGCCGCGCTGCTCGCGGGCTGCCCGCCGGTCTGCCGCGCGGAGCACCCGGCCGGCCCGGGCGGCGAGCCGACCGCCGCCGCCCTGTTCACCGGGCTGCTGGACGCCCTGGCCGACCAGGAGGCCCGGGTCGCCCTCGCGGACCTCGACCCGCCCGCGGACCCCTTCCTCGCCGCCCTGCACGGCCCCGACGGCCGGCTCGCCCAGGCCCCGCCCGCCGGGCTGCCCGAGCGGCTGGCCGCCTGGCAGGCCGTCCGCCCGGCCGACGCGCCGCTGCGGCTGGACTTCCGCCTCACCGAACCGCTCGGCCCCGACCCGGACGACCCCGACGGCGGGGTCCTCGCCGACACCTGGCGGCTCGACCTGCTGGTCCGCGCCGCCGACCGCCCCTCGCTGGTGCTCCCCGCCGCCGCCCTGCGCCCGGGCGCCGCCGCCGACCCCGCGTACCGGGCGCTGGCCGGCGCCCTGCCCGCCACGGCGGCCGACCCGGCCGAGGCCTACCGGGCCGAGCTGGCCCGCGCCGTCCGGGTGGACCCGGGACTGCGCACCCGGCTCACCGGTGCCTTCCCCACCGAGGCCCGGCTCGACCGGGCGCAGGCCCTGTGCTTCCTGCGCGACGGCGCGCCCGCGCTGGCCCGCGCCGGGTTCGGCGTCCTGCTGCCCGCCTGGTGGCAGCGCCGCCCCCGGCTCGGCCTGGTCCTGACGGCCGGCACCTCGGCCGGCGACCCGTCCGCCGTGGCCCGCACCACGCAGGTCGACCGGGACGCCGTGCTCGCCTTCGAGTGGCGCCTGGCCCTGGGCGATGCCACCCTCACCGAGCAGGAGCTCGCCGAACTCGCCGCCGCCCAGCAGGGGCTGGTCCGGCTACGCGGTCGCTGGGTCGAGGTCGACCAGGCCCAACTCGCCGCCGCCGTACGCTTCCTGGCCGAGCACGGCACCGGCACCATGGAGCCGGTCGAACTGCTGCGGCTGGCCGTGCGGGACGGCGCCGTGGTGGACGGACTGCCGGTCACCGCCGTGCGCGCCACCGGCCCGATCGGCGACCTGCTGGCCGGCCGGACCGGTTCCGCCGACCGCGTCCCACAGCTGCCCGACGGCTTCACCGGCACCCTCCGCCCGTACCAGCGACGCGGGCTGGCCTGGCTGGACGCGCTCGGACGGCTGGGCCTCGGCGCCGTCCTGGCCGACGACATGGGCCTCGGCAAGACGGTGCAGACGCTCGCCCTGCTGGCCCTGGAGCAGGAGCGCGGTGCGCGCGGCCCGGTGCTGCTGGTCTGCCCGATGTCGATGGTCGGCACCTGGCAGCGCGAGGCCGCCCGGTTCGCCCCCGGCCTGCGGGTGCACGTCCACCACGGCCCCGACCGCACCGCGCCCGACGCGGCCGCCGACCTGGTGATCACCACCTACGGCCTGGTCCAGCGGGACGCCGCCGAACTGCGCCGCGTGCACTGGCGGCGGATCGTCGCCGACGAGGCCCAGCACGTCAAGAACCGCTCGGCCCGGCAGTCCCGGGCGCTGCGCTCGCTGCGCTCCGGCCCGCGGATCGCGCTCACCGGCACCCCGGTGGAGAACCGGCTGGCCGACCTGCACGCCGTCCTGGACTTCGCCAACCCCGGGCTGTTCGGCAGCCCGGAGGCGTTCCGGGAGCGGTTCGCCGTCCCGGTCGAGCAGACCGGCAGCGCGCAGGCGGCGGCCCTGCTGCGCCGGGTCACCGGCCCGTTCCTGCTGCGCCGCCGCAAGGACGACCCGCTGATCGCCCAGGACCTGCCCGCCAAGCAGGAGTTCACCGTCCGCTGCGCGCTGACCGCCGAGCAGGCCGGGCTCTACCGGGCGGTGGTGGCCGATCTGCTGGAGCGCCTCGGCGGGCTGCACGGCGTCGAGCGCAAGGGCGCGGTGCTGGCGGCGATCGGCCGGCTCAAGCAGGTCTGCAACCACCCGGCCCAACTCCTGCACGACGGTACGGCGGTGGCCGGGCGCTCGGGCAAGGTCGCCCGGCTGGTCGAGCTGCTGACGGAGGCGCTGGCCGAGGGTGACCGGGTGCTGGTCTTCACCCAGTACGCGGAGTTCGGCACCATGCTCCGGCCGTACCTGCGGCGGAAGTTGGGCGAGGAGGTGCTCTACCTGCACGGCGGGGTGCCGCGCGGGCGGCGGGAGGAGATGGTCGAGCGCTTCCAGTCGCCCGGCGGCCCGCGGGTGTTCCTGCTGTCGCTGAAGGCGGGCGGCACCGGGCTCAACCTGACCGCCGCCAACCAGGTGGTCCACCTGGACCGCTGGTGGAACCCGGCGGTCGAGGACCAGGCCACCGACCGCGCGCACCGGATCGGTCAGCGCCGCGCCGTGCAGGTCCGTCGGCTGGTCTGCGCGGGCACGGTCGAGGAGCGGATCGACGAACTGCTCGCCGCCAAGCGCACCCTGGCCGAGGCGGCGGTCGGCGACGGCGAGCAGTGGCTGGCCGAACTGCCCGCCGACCGGCTGCGCGAGCTGCTGGTCCTGTCCGCCGACGCGATCGGGGAGTGAACCGTGGCCACCGACGACGAACGACCGCTCGCCGACCTGCTGGACGTCTTCTGGCAGGGCTCCGTCCCCGCCGCCCCCGGCCTGGCCGGCGATCCGGAAGGCGATCGGGAGGGCGAAGCCGTCACCGCCTTCGAGGAGTTGGGCCCCTCCGGTCTCGCCGAGCGCGGCCGCCCGCTGGATCCCGCGCTCGCCGCCGCCTACCGGCGGTTCACCGGCGCCGGCTGACCCCGGTGAACCGCCCTTCCGGAGGCTAGCCCGCCGTCACGGGGTAGTGGTCGGACAGGTCGTTGTAGGTGTAGCCGGTGCCCCAACTGCTCACCGTCCACGGGGCGCTGTGGAAGCGGACCACCGTGTTGGTGTAGTGCGCGGGGCGGGCGTGGTCGGCGCGGTAGAGGACGTAGTCGAGGTCCTCCTTCGGCTCGCCCGGGTAGCGGTAGGCGGCGATCGAGTTGTCCGCGGTGTCGAATGAGTCGGCCCAGCCGTCACGGGTGTCGGCCGGCGCCACGCCCGCGTTGGCCAGCAGGGCGGGGTACTCGGTGCCGTGCGCGTCGACGTTGAGGTCCCCGGCGAGCACGACCGGCTCGGCGGCCGGGATGTTCTTGGCGTCGACGAAGGCCTTCATCGCCTTGAGCTGGGCGGCCCGGATCGCGGCCGGCCGGCCCGCGGAGCAGCCCGAGTCGGTGGACTGCAGGTGGGTGCCGATGACGTGGGTGCGCAGGCCGTTGACGTTCAGCACGGCGTAGACGAAGCCCTTGTTCGAAAACCGGTCCGAGCCGCAGGCGTCCTTGAAGACGTACTGCTCCTTGCGCAGGATCGGCCACTTGCTGAGCAGGGTGACGCCGCCGTCCTCGGGGGTGGCGGAGCTGTAGCCGCCGGCGGTGGCGTCCCAGCCGCTGGTCGAGCGGCCGACCACCGGGGTGTGGTACGGGTAGGCGGCCGAGGCCTGGGCGACCAGCGCGTCGGAGGCGCCGTTGTCGAAGGCCTCCTGGAGCACCACGACGTCCTGGCCCTGGAAGACGTCGGTGGCGGGGATGGCCTTGGCCCGGTAGTCCTGACCCCAGTTGGGGTAGAGGTTCTTGCTCATCAGGAAGACGTTGTACGTCAGCACCTTGAGCGCGGGCACGGACGCGCTCGCGGCGGGGGCGGCGTGGGCGCCGGGCGCGGCGGCGAGCGGGGCGAGCAGGGCCGCGGCGGCCGTGCAGACGGCGGCGAGACGCGTGGAGGGAGTTGGCATGCCCGCAGTGAAACGATGCCGGGCCACGTTCGTCCAGACGGTGAACGATAACCATATGAACTCATCGGTAACTTAAAGCTGTCTGGCCAACTCCTCTCTGTGCGGAGGAACTTGCCTGGACAACTCGCTCGGCCACCACATTCGGTGGTCCAGGTCCATGGTGAGCGCGGTGACCAGCACGGAGCGCACCACCAGGGTGTCCAGCAGTACGCCGAGGGCCACCGCGAAGCCGATCTCGGCGAAGCCGACGATCGGGAGGGTGCCGAGCACGGCGAAGGTGCTCGCCAGGATCAGGCCGGCCGAGGTGATCACGCCGCCGGTGGCGGCCAGACCGGCCACCGCACCCGGCCGGGTGCCGTGGTGGGCGGCCTCCTCGCGGACCCGGGTCATCAGGAAGATGTTGTAGTCGATGCCCAGGGCCACCAGGAAGACGAAGACGAACAGCGGGAAGGAGTTGTCCTGGCCCTCGAAGTGGAAGACGTGCTCGAAGAAGAACGCGCTGATGCCGAGCGCGGCGGCGTAGGACAGCACGACGGTGGCGATCAGCACCAGCGGGGCCGTGACGGCGCGCAGCAGCAGGGCGAGGATCACCAGGACCACGCCGAGGACGAGCGGGATGATCGTCCGGTTGTCGGAGGTCGCGGCCCGCCCGGCGTCCAGGATCACCGCCGTCGAGCCGCCCACCTGGGCGTCGGCGCCCGGCACGGCGTGCACGGCGGCCCGCAGCCGGTCCACGGTGTCCTTGGCCGGCCCGCTGTCCGGCGGGTCGGTGAGCGTGGCCTGGAACATCGCCCGGCCTTCGTGGGTCAACGGCGCCGTGGTGCCCGACACCCCGGGCGTCTCCTGCGTCACCGCGCGCACCGCCCCGGACTCACCGGCCGCGGAGATGACCGTCAGCGGCGCACCCGTGCCGGCCGGGAAGTGGTCGGCCAGCACCTCCTGGCCGACCACCGAGTCCGGCTTGCCGGTGAAGGTTCCGGCCGTGCTGAGGCCGGTCGCGTTCAGCGAGACCAGCCCGACGCAGCAGGCCGCGAGCGCCAGCGCGGTGCCGATCCACACCTTGCGCGGACGGCGTCCGATCCACGCCCCGACGTGCGCCCAGCGGCCGGTGCGCGTCGGCTCGGGCGTCCCGAACGCCGGCCGCACCGGCCAGAACACCCAGCGCCCGACGATCACCAGCAGCGCCGGCAGCAGGGTCAGCATCGCGGCCAGCGCCACCAGCACCCCGATCGCGCAGACCGGGCCGAGCCCGCTGGTCGAGTTCATCTCGGCGACCAGCAGGCACAGCATCGAGGCGATGACGGTCGCCGAGGAGGCCAGGATCGCGGGCCCGGCCCGGTGCAGGGCGAAGGCCATCGCCTCGTGCCGGTCCTCGTGCCGGCGCAGCTCCTCCCGGTAGCGGGCGGTGAGCAGCAGCGCGTAGTCCGTGCCCGCGCCGAGCACCAGCACGATGAGGATGCCGGCGCTCTGCGCGTTGACGGTCAGCCCGGCGTGCTCGGCCAGCAGGTAGATCACCGCCTGCGCGACCACCAGCGCCCCGGCTGCCGAGAACAGCGGCAGCATCCACAGCACCGGGCTGCGGTAGGTGAGCAGCAGCAGGACGATCACCACGCTGACGGTGGCCGCCAGCAGGGTGGAGTCGATCCCGGCGAAGGCCTCGGCCTGGTCGGCGCCGATACCGGCCGGGCCGGTGACGTGGGTGGTCATGCCGAGGCTGTTCTCGGCGGCGGTGGCGCGCAGGCTGTCCACCGCCGGGCGCAGGTCCTGCCAGCCGCCGGTGCCGATGTCGATCGGCACGATGGTCTGCAGCGCCTCGCCGTCGGCGGACTCCACCGGTCCGCTCACCCGGCCGAGCACGTGCGGGGCGGAGGCGAAGGCCTCGGCGTCCCGGGCCGCCTCGGCCCTGTCGGCCAGGGTGATCCCGCCGTCGCGGACGTAGACCACCACCGCCTGGGCGGTGTCCACCGGCTGGAACGCCCGCTGCTCGTCGAGCACCCGGGTGGACTCGGCGTTGCTCGGCAGCCAGCTGGAGGCCTGGTTGTCCTCGGCGTCGGTGAGCTTGCCCGCCAGCGGGCCCGCCACCACCAGCAGCACCAGCCACAGGGCCAGCACCACCCACTTGCTGCGGTGGCCGCACGGCAGCTCGGCCAACTTCCGGGTCGGGCTCATCGGGAGACCCCCGTCCTCGGGGCGCGTGACCCGCTCGGGCGCGTGACTCGTTCCAGCCTGACACCGGGGCCGCGCACCGGCAGCCCGAGCGGCTCCGGCGGAGTGTCCCCGGGCCGGCGGTCCGCCCCGGGCGGCGGCGCTACGCGGGCAGCGCGGCGCGGGCCCGCAGCCCCTTGAGCGCGGTGATGTCCCGGGCGTGGCCGGTGCCGTCGCCGCCGTGCTTGCGGTCCGGGGTCTCCACGATCAGCGGGACCCCGGCGGTCGCCGGGTGCTCGAACAGCTCGCGGAACGGCTCGGCGCCGATCAGGCCGTCGCCGATGTTGGCGTGCCGGTCCTTGCGCGCGCCGACGGCGTCCTCGGAGTCGTTGGCGTGGATCAGCCGCAGCCGGTCCGGACCGGCGGCCGCGACCAGCGCGTCCAGCGTCCCGCGCACGCCGCCCGGCGCCGCCAGGTCGTGGCCGGCCGCGAAGGCGTGGCAGGTGTCCAGGCAGACCCCGACGCGCGGGTGGCCGTCCAGCGCGTCCAGGTACTCGGCGAGGTCCTCCATCCGCGAGCAGAGCGAGCGGCCCTGGCCGGCGGTGGGCTCCAGCAGCAGCCACGGCGCGTCGTCGCCGAGCGCCTCCAGCTCCTCCAGCAGCGGGCGGACGTCCGCCCGGACCTGGGCCATCGCCTCGGCCCGGCGCGAGCCGCCGTCCGGCGCCGCGCCGACCGCCGAACCGGTGTGCAGCACCACGCCCAGCGCGCCGATCGCGTGCCCGCGCAGCAGCGAGTGGCGCAGCGAGGCGGCCGAGCGCTCGCGGGTGGCCGGGTTGTCGGAGCCGAAGTTGATGAGGTACGGCGCGTGGACGTAGGCGGGGATCGCCTCCTCGGCGCAGGCCGCGCGGAACTCCTCGTCCTGCGCCGGGTTGCCGGCCGGGGTCGCCCAGCCGCGCGGGTTCGCCACGAACACCTGCACCGTCTCGGCGCCCACCCGGCGGGCGTACGCCAGACCGGTCCCGGCCGGGCCCCGGGCCGCCACCGGCACATGGGCGCCCACCGGGTTGCGGCCGGCCGGGGACGGCGGGCGCGGGGCGGCGGCCGGTGCGGGGATCACGGGGGCGGCGGTGGCGGCGGTGCTCATGGCTCCGAGCATGGCATGCGGGCGCCGGACGGGCGGCGGCCGGGCGGTTCCCACCCGATCGGGTGAACCGGTGGAACCGGGTCGTCCCGGGGTGCTCGGCGCTCCGTCTTAGTCCGTGAGAGCAACGGAACCCGAGCGCCGAGGGAGGCGCCCATGACCGCCACCGAGTCCACCCACTCCTTCCCGCCGGTCGAGCCCGTCGAGACGGTCGACCTGCGCGACGCCGAGCTGGTGCGGAGCCCGTTCGAGGCCTTCTCGCGGATCCGTGAACGGGCGCCGCTCGCCCGGGGCACCATCCCGGGGGTCGATCCGTTCTGGATCGCCACCCGCTACGAGGACGTCCGCACCGTCCTCGCCGACCCCCGCTTCGTCAACGACGCGGCCGGTGTGCCCGGCGCCTGCCCCGCCCACCGCACCGCGCAGGTCTGGCGGGCGCGCGGTCTGCCGCCCGAGTGCGAGCAGTACCTGCGTGCCGGCGTGTTCGACGCGGACGGCGCCGAGCACCGGAGGCTGCGCGGCCTGGTCCAGCCCGCCCTGACGGCCGGCGCCGTCGGCCGGCTGAGGCCCCGGATCGAACGGCTCGCCGCCGAGCACGCCCGCGCCCTGCGCGAGCACGCCGACGCCGACGGCGTGGTCGACCTCGTCGCCCACTTCGCCTATCCGCTGCCGGTGACCGTCATCTGCGAACTGCTCGGCATCCCCGAGCCGGACCGGCCGCGGTGGCGCGCGTGGAGCTCCTACCTCGGCCGCGGCGCCGGCCCCGGACTGGACGACGCGCTGCGCGCGATGGTCACCGCCGCCCACGCGCTGATCGACCGCCGCCGCGCCGAGCCGGACGACGGCCTGGTCTCCCACCTCGCCGCCGCCGAGGGCACCACCCTCGACCGGGTCGAGACGGTCTCGCTCCTGCTCAACCTGATCGTGGCCGGCCACGAGACCACGGCCACCCTGATCGGCAACGGAACGGCCGCCCTGCTCGCCCACCCCGGGCAGCTCGCCCGGCTCCGCGCTGATCCGGCCCTGCTCCCGGCCGCCGTCGACGAGCTGATGCGCTGGTGCGGGCCGACGCTCGGCGCGCTGCCCCGCTACGCCACCGAGGACGTGCGGCTCGCCGGGACGCTCGTCCGCAAGGGCGAGGCCGTGATGCCGATCCTCGCCGGGGCCAACCACGATCCCCGGGCCTTCCCCGATCCCGAGCGGCTCGACCTGGGCCGCGCCACCGCCCCGCACCACGACGCCCACCTCGGATTCGGCCACGGTGCCCACCGCTGCCCCGGCGCGGTGCTCGCCCAGGAGGAGGCCGTGGCCGCCTTCGCCGCCCTGCTGCGCCACTACCCCCGGCTCGCGCTCGCCGTCGCCCCGGCCGAGGTGCGGCGCGGTCCCAACCCGGTGGCCTGGCACCTGGCGGAGCTGCCGGTACGCCTGGGGGCGCCGGTGAGCTGACGGACCACCACTGCCGGTCCCACCCTCCCCGGCCCGGCCTGCTCCGGCCCGGCCTTGCCGGCCTCACCCTTCCGGACTCGCCCGGCCCGACGCCCCGTCAGCCCGGCAGCCCAACCCTGGTGGCGGGGGCACCCGCGCGCACCTAGCGTCGATTCGGCCGACACCCACCGGCCGTCAACCCCCGCTCACCTTGCGTCACCGTGCCGATGGCCCCCACGCGCGCGTCGGGGCTCCCAAGCGGCGGCGTGCCAGAAAGCAGGTCATCACTCATGCCCACGCGACGGGTCCACCACCTCGCCGCGGCCACCGCCGCCGCCACGACCGCCCTGACCACCGTCCTCACCGCCGTCGGCGCCGCGCCCGCGCACGCCGCCGGCGAACTGCACGTGGTGTTTCCCGGGGAATCGATTCAGCAGGCCCTCGACGCCGCCCTTCCCGGTGACACCGTGCAGCTGCTGCCCGGCGAGTACCGGGGCAGCGTCCGGATCACCACACCCGGCCTCACCCTGCGCGGCGCCGGCCCGGACAGCGTCATCCTCCCGGCCGAGCCGGCCGCCGCCGCGCCCGCCCCGGCGGCGGACGCGCCCGCTCCCGCCGCTCCCGCCGCTCCCGCCACGTCCACCCTGTCCGCCGCCGACCTCGCCGCGGCCTGTTCCGCCGTCGGTCACGGCCTCTGCGTGGTCGGTACCGACAGCCGGCCGCTCGCCGGGGTCACCGTCGAGGCGCTCGCCGTCACCGGCTTCCGCAAGAACGGCATCAACGCCACCGGCACCACCGGCCTGACCGTCCGCGCCACCTACGTCCACGACAACGCGCAGCAGGGCATCAGCCAGGAGAAGTCCACCCGGGGCGTGATCACCGCCAACGAGTCCGCCCGCAACGGCCAGTCCGGCGTCTTCCTCGCCAACTCCGTGGACAGCGAGGGCGGCGCCCTGTCCACCGACGGCACCCTGGTCAGGGACAACCTGCTCACCGACAACCGGATCGGCGTCACCGTGCGCCGGCTGCGCGACCTGAGCATCGACCGCAACCGGATCCACGGCAACTGCGGCGGGGTCTTCGTCGTCGGCGACGAGGGCGTGCCCCGGGCCGGCGCGCTCACCGTCACCCGCAACCAGGTCGTCGCCAACAACCGCTACTGCCCGCCCAACCCCCGGCTGGACCACATCCAGGGCGCCGGCATCGTGCTCACCGGTGCCGAGGAGACGGCGGTGACGGAGAACGAGGTCCGCGACAACGTCGGCGCCTCGCCGTTCTCCGGCGGGATCGTGCTCGTGCCCAGCGTGGTCGGCGTGGCCAACGCCCGCAACACGGTCACCGACAACCTCGTGCTCGGCAACGGCCCGGCCGACCTCGCCGACCGCGACACCGGCACCGACAACGCCTTCACCCGCAACCAGTGCGCGGTCTCCGAGCCCGCCGGCCGTTGCTGACCGGTCCGTCCGCCCCCGGGCCCGTCCCCCCGACACCCCCGCCCACCCCTCCGACGCCCCCGAAGCCCCGAGTCCCCCGAAGCCCTGCGCCATCCCGTTCCCGCAGAAAGCAGAGAAACGGTCCATGACCACCGCACCCGCCACCACCCCGCAGGCCGCCATGCGCCTGCGGGAGCTCGTCTTCGGCGCCGCCTGCGCCGCCGCCGTCCGCGCGGCCGCCCGGCTCGGTGCCGCCGACGCGCTCGGCGACACCCCCACCACCGTCACCGACCTCGCCGCCGACCTCGGCACCGAGCCCCGGCAGCTGCGCCGCCTGCTGCGCGCCCTCACCTGCTACGGCATCTTCGAGGAGCTCGACGGCGACCGCTTCGCCCACACCGAGATGTCCCGGCTGCTGCGCGAGGACGCCCCGAACAGCCTGCGCTACATCTCCCTGTGGTGCACCGAGCCGTGGACCTGGGAGGCCTGGCCGAAGCTGGACGAGGCGGTGCGTTCGGGCCGCAACGTCTTCCCCGAGCTGTTCGGCAAGGAGTTCTTCGACTACCTGCACAGCGAAGGCGGCGAGTCCGCCAAGGTCTTCGACAAGGCGATGACCACCTCCAGCCGGCAGTCCGCCGCCGACTTCGCCGCCTACCTCGACCTCACCGGCGTCGACTCGGTGGTGGACATCGGCGGCGGCCAGGGCCACGTCCTCGCCAGCCTGCTGGAGAAGCACCCGGCGCTGCACGGCACCCTGCTCGACCTGCCCAAGGTGGTCGCCGGCGCCGACCCCCGGCTGCGCGAGGGCGGCGCGTTCGCCGCCCGGGCCCGGCTGGTGCCCGGCGACTGCCGGGTGGACATCCCGGTGGTCGCCGACCTCTACATCATCAAGAACATCCTGGAGTGGGACGACGAGAGCACCCGGCGCACGCTGGCCAACGTGGTCGCGGCGGCCCGCCCGGGCGCCCGGGTCGTGGTGGTCGAGAACCTGGTGGACGACAGCCCCTCGATGCGGTTCACCACCGCCATGGACCTCATGCTGATGCTCAACGTCGGCGGCGCCAAGCACTCCGAGACGAGCATGGCCCGGCTGATGACCGAGGCCGGCCTGGAGGTCCGCGAGGTCCGCCCGGTCAACCCGTACCTGCACGCCTTCGAGGCCGTCGTCCGCGGCTGACCCGTCCAGGGCCGCGCCGTCCGGGGCCGTGCCACCCCGCCCGCACACCGCGACCGCCGGTCCCCTTCCACAGGGGGGCCGGCGGTCGCGGTGCCGCCGGAGCCGCTCACGCCTTGCGGGAGGACTCCAGGTGCGCGAAGACCACCACGTTGTCGAGGTAGTCCCGGCGCTGCTTGTCGTAGGTGCCGCCGCAGGTGATCAGCCGGAGCTGGGCGTCGGGCGTCTTCCCGTAGACCCGCTGGTCGGGGAAGGCGTCCTTGGCGAAGGTCTCCACGGCGTCGACCGCGAACACGGCGATGGTGCCGTCGGCCCGCTGGACCTCCACCTTGTTGCCCGGCAGCATCAGGCTGAGCAGCAGGAACACCGCCGGCCCCTTGCTGGTGTCGACGTGCCCGGCCACCACCGCGGCGCCGCGCTCGCCCGGCGAGACGCCGCCGCGGTACCAGCCGACCAGGTTCTTGTCCTCCGGCGGCGGGGGGTTGAGCTGCCCGGAGGGGTTCAGGGTGAGCTCGGTGAAGGGGGCGTCCACGTTGATCTGCGGGATCCGCAGCCGGGCCGGCACGGACCGGTCCAGCGGCGGCGCCGCCTTGACCGGCGCGGCCGGGGCGGGCCCGACGGCCCCGCCCGCCGAGGGGTCGGCCCCGCCCGCCGCCGGGGCCGTGGCGGCCGGGGGCCCGGCCTGCCCTGCTGCGGACCCGTCCGCCGGGACGGTGTCCACCGAGTTGTAGATCAGCAGCAGACCGACCGCTGCCGCCCCCATGCCCGCGCGCAGCATCCGGGACGTCCCGGGGATCAGACCGGCCATCGTCGCTCGTACTCCTCTCCACGGCCCGCGCTCCCGAGACCGCGGGCCCGACACGGCGAAGCGCCGCCCCGCACGCCGCCCCATCGAGCCCGGCGCACGGGGCGCGGGCCACGACGGGGCGGCGGCGGGAACGGCGCGGGATCAGATGGTGGCGTCGCCGGTGCGGCGGCCGCGGCGCAGCGCGATCGCGCCGGCCCCGAGACCGCCGAGCAGCAGGACCGCACCGGAGGCGAGGCCGCCGCCGGAGAGCGCGAGCCCGCCGCCGCCGGTGTGCACGCCACCGTGCGGGGCCTTCTCCTCGCCCTTGGCCTCGTAGCCCTTGTCCTCCGAGCCCTTGCTCTCGGAACCCTTGGCCTCGGGGGCCTTCTGCTCCTCGGTGCCGGAGGAGCCCTTCTGCTTCTCCTCCCAGGTCTTCTGACCCTCGGCGCTGGCGGCCTTGTCCTGCTTCTCCTGCCAGGTCAGGTTCTTGCCCTGGTCGGAGGCGCCATCGGCGAAGGCGAGCGGGGCACCGACGGTGAGGACCGCCGCGACGGCGGCCCCGGCGAGCAGCGTGCGTGCAGAACGCATGATGATGATCCTTCCGGCGCGTTTCCCGCGATCGCCGACACGTCGTCGGCCAGGGGACTCACGGGGTGGGCGCCTGATCCAACGTCAACCACGGTGGCCGCCGGTGCCACCGGAAGGCGGCAGCGGCGGCCCGGCCGGTGAGCCCTTCGGGTGGATGTCCCGGGCGTGTTCACCCGAGTGCCCTGGGCGGTCCGGGTGACCACCGCCGCCGGGGAGGAACGGGGAGCGGAGCAGCGGCGTGCGGCCGGCCGGGGACGGGCAGACTGGGCGCATGGTCGAGATCTCGAAGGACGTCCGGGAGCGGATCGCGGCGGGGCACATCTGGTACGTCGGCACGGTCAACGCCGACGGGTCGCCGCACGTCAGCCCGATGTGGGTGGGGATGGAGGGGGACCTGCTGCTGTTCAACACCTCTGTGGGGCGGGTCAAGGAGCGGAACCTGCGGCGGGACCCGAGGGTCTGCCTGTCGCTCGCCGACCCCGCCGACCCGTACGACCGGGTGCAGATCCGGGGGCGGGTGGTGCGCTTCGTCGAGGGCGAGGAGGCCGAGCGGAACATGGACCGGCTGGCCCGCACCTACCTTGGCGTCGAACGTTACGGCTGGGGCATCCCGGGGGAGCGGCGGGTGGTCGTGCTGATCGAGCCGACCAGGGTCAGCCGGGTGACCGGGGTCGAGCCGCTCCCGCCGGGCGCTCCCGGGGCCACCCCGTCCGCCCGGGGCTGACCGCCCGCCCCGGGGGACCGGCCGCCCGGGGGCGCGTCTATCTTGAGGGGCCACGGACACGAGAGGGGCGGACATGGGCACGGCCGGTCGGAAGGTGGCCGCTGCGGCGGCGACGGGTGTGCTGCTGGCGGCGGTGGCGGCCTGCGGTTCGGGGAGTTCGGCACACTCCGGGGACACGGCGAAGGGCGCCCCGGCGGCTTCGGCGAGCCCCGGTACTACGGCCGACGCGGGCGCCGGCGCCACCGCCGGCACCTCGACGGCTCCGGGCGGCACCCCGGGCGGCGCCCCGGCGGGCGGTTCCCCGGCGCCGGGGGCCGCGGCGGGCGGTGCGCCGGCCCCGGGCGCGACGGCCGGCACCGGATCGTCCGGCGCGGGCGCGGGCGCGGGCGCGGCGGCAGCGGGCGGCTCCGGTTCCGGACCGTCCGCCACCGGACCGTCCGCCACCGGACCGGCCGGCGCGGGAACGTCCGGCGGCGGGCAGTCGGCCGCCGGACCCGACTCGGACACCCCGCTGCTCGACTCCGCGCTGGTCGCGCAGCTGCTGCCCGACCAGAAGGCCATGGCCGGATGGGAGGAGGAGAAGCGGCGGGTCGACACCGCCGACCACGCCACCACCTGCACCGCCGCCACGCCGTGCACCGGCAAGCCGCTGAGCGGGCAGGCCCGGTTCGGGGCCGGCGAGGTGACCGTCCGCTTCGGCGTCGACACCCTGCCCGGCCGGACCCAGGCCCAGGACCGCCTCAAGGAGGCGTACGCGGCCTACGGCGACACCACCAAGTACGGCCCGGCCGACGTCGGCCCGCTGGGGACGGAGAGCCGCGCGTTCCAGGGCCAGCTGGCGGGCCGGGACGGCGTGGCGATCGTGATCCGCTCCGGCACGGTGGTCGCCACCGTCACCACCGAGGGCGGCCCGGTGGACCCGGCGGGCACCCGGCGGCTCGCCGCGATGCTGGTCGAGCGCATCGAGCAGGCCCAGGCGGGCCGCACCCCGGACGCCGGGCTCGACCCGGCCTGACGCGCCCCCGACGTACCGCCCGACGTACCGCCCGGCCCACCGTTCGGCCAACCGCCCGGCGTACCCGACGTACCGCCCGACGTACCGCCCGGCCCACCGTTCGGCCAACCGCCCGGCGTACCCGACGTACCGCCCGACGTACCGCCCGACGTACCGCCCGGCCCACCGTTCGGCCAACCGCCCGGCGTACCGAACGTACCGCCCGACGCGCCCCGTGCCCCCCGGACCGACTCTCCGGCCCAGGGGGCACGCGCGTGCGGATATCACGCCGGAACCACTGCCGGGTGACGCAGCGTCAGTACCGCTTGCGTTCCGGCCAAGTTGAGGATCACCGTCCGCTGGCGCGAAAACAGTGGTCCGGATAGCGGACGCCGGAATGGACGCCCGGCGCGCGGGCGCCGGTCCGGGCGTTGCCGCTGGTCGCGCCCGCGAGGGCCGGCGCCGGGCCGGACGGGGCGGTGCGGGCCGCGGACGGGGGAGGGCCGAGGAGGCGGCGGTATCCGGTCGAATCGGGCGGGGGCCGGAATCCGGCCAGCCGGTTGCCCGGTAGCGAATCGGTAACCGAGGGTCGTGCTGATGAACGAAAAGCCTCGCCCGTCCCACGCCGACACGCCGGCCCGCCGCGATTTCCGGCTCCTGCTCTCGGGAGCCGTCGCGGCGCAGGCGGGCAGTCAGGTCACCCTGGTCGCGCTGCCGCTGGTGGCGGTGGTGGAGCTCGACGCCACACCCTTCCAGGTCGGCCTGCTGACCGCCGCCGAGACCGCCGCCTTCCTGCTGGTCGGCCTGCCCGCCGGCGCCTGGCTGGACCGGATGCGCAAACTGCCCGTGCTGGTCCGCTCCGACGTCCTGCGCTGCCTGGCCGTCGGCTCCATCCCGCTCGCCGCCGCGGCGGACGCGCTCAGCCTGCTCCAGCTCTACCTGGTGGCCCTGGTCACCGGAGTCGCGACGGTCTTCTTCGACGTCGCCCACCAGTCCTTCCTCCCGGTGCTGCTGCCGCGCGAGCGCCTGGTGGCGGGCAACGGCGCGATCGAGACCGTCCGCTCCTCCGCGCAGATCGCCGGGCCGGGCCTGGGCGGCGGGCTGGTCCAACTCCTCGGCGCGCCACTGGCGATCATCGTCGACGCGGCCGGCTACCTGCTCTCGGCGCTGCTGCTCGGCCGGATCCGCGCCGAGGAGCGGCCGCCCCGGCCCGAGCCCGGGAGCTCGCTGCGCGCGGACGTCGCCGAGGGCCTGCGCTTCGTGACCGGGCACCCGCTGCTGCGGGTGATCGCGGCCACCACCGCGCTGTCCAACCTGTTCGGCGCGGTGCTGATGGCGGTGCAGACCGTCTTCTGGGTGCGGGTGCTGCACCTGTCACCGGGCGCGATCGGGATCCTGCTCTCGGTCACGGCGGTCGGCGGGCTCGCCGGTGCGCTCTGCGCGGGCCGGCTGGCCGCGCGGGTCGGGCAGGCCCGGCTGATCTGGCTCGCCCCGCTGGTCACCGCGCCCTTCGCGCTGCTGTGGCCGCTCGCCGACGGCGGAGCCGGGCCGGTGCTGTTCGCGGCCGGCGGGGTGGTGGCGCTGTTCGGCGCGGTGGTCTACAACGTCGCCCAGGTGAGCTTCCGGCAGGGCCTGTGCCCGCCCCGGCTGCTCGGCCGGATGAACGCCACCATGCGGTTCCTGGTCTGGGGCACCCTGCCGCTCGGCGCCCTGCTCGGCGGCGCCGTCGCCGACGCGGCCGGTCCGCGCGCCGCGCTCTGGCTCTGCGCGGCGGGCTTCCTGGTCGTACCGGTGCCGCTGCTGCTCTCGCCGCTGCGCGGCCTGCGCGACCTGCCGTCCGCGCCGCCGGAAGCGGACACGCCCGACGCCGCGCCCGACGCGCCCGCTGCGCCCGCCGCGCCCGACGCGCCCGCCGCGCCCGGCGGTGCATCCGAGGGCGCCCCCGCCGCCCACCGAACTCCCTGAACCGACCGAAGCGGAGACCTCCCGTGCACTCCAGCATCACGGCCGCCTACCTCACCCGCTACCGGTCCCTCGCCGCCGCCTCCGAGGCTGCCCCGGCGGTGCTGCTCCCGCTCACCGGCGCCCAGCGCCGCTTCCTGATCACCCGCCGCCGTGACCCGCGCGGCCGGACGGACGTCGTCCCGCTGTTCTTCGCCTTCCCGCGCGGCACCGTCGACCTGCCCCGGCTGCGCCGCGCCGCCCTGCGGCTGGCCGGCCGGCACCCGGCGCTGCGCGGCGAGTTCACCGTGCTGCGCGGCACCCCGGTGCTGCGGCTGGGCGAGCCCTCCGTCGAGGTGGCCCACGTGCCGGTGGACCGGGCGGTCGACCCGGCGGCCGGTCCGGCGGCGCCCCCGGAGCCCGGGCAGCCGGACGGACCGGCCCGGTCGGCGCTGCGCCGGGCCCTGCTGGACTGGCCGGCCGACGGCCCGGTGCTGCGGCTGCTGCTGGCGGCCGCGCCGGACGACGAGGAGGAACTGCTCGCCGTCGCCCTGGACCACGCCGCCTGCGACGAGCAGTCGCTCGGCCTGGTCACCGAGGGGCTGAGCGCCGCCTACGCCGAGGACGACGGCGCCCCGGGCGCGGCCGGGCTGACCGTCCCGGCGGAGGCCGTCGAGGCCTACCGGGCAGCCGTCGAAGGCCAGTTGGCCGCCGAGGCGAACGCCGCGGGCGCGGCCGCGCAGGCCCACTGGGCCGCCCGGCTCGGCGCGCTCGGCGACCCCCCGCGGGGGGAGCGGCCGGCCGGGGCCGCCTGGTCGACGGGCATGGCCGTCGAGCGGCTGCCCGCGGTGACCGGCGCCGCCCGCGGCGGGGTCTTCCCGGCGCTGCTGGACGCCGTGGCGGCCGCCGCGCACCACCTCGACGGCGGTGGCGAGCGGGTGCTGGCGCTCGGCTACCCGTGGGGCGGCCGCCCGGCCGACGCGGCCCCCGTCCTCGGCTGCTTCCTCAACACCCTCGTCCACCCGGCGCCACCCGGCCCGCCCCGCGACCTCGACGCGCTCGGCGCCGACTGGTGGGACGACCTGGACCACGCGGACACCCCGTACGACGAGGTGGTGCGCGCCGCCCGTTCGGCCGGGGCGAGCTGGTCCGGCGCGCTCGACGGGCTGCTCACCTTCGAGGACCTGCACCGCCGCCCGCCGCTGCTGCTCGCCGGCGCCGCCGGGCGGGAGGTCCACCTGGCGGGCCGCCCGCTCGCCGCGCCGCTCGCGGTCTCCGCCTCGCACGGGGAGGACCTGCTGGTCCGGCTGGCCTGGGACCGCGAGCGCTACCCGGGCGCCGCGGCGGAAGCGGCCTTCGCGACCCTGCTCGCCACCCTGCGCCGCCACCTCGGCGCGCCCGTCTGATCCCGGCGGGACCCCGCCCGCCCGCCGCGCCGCCACCCGCCCACCGCCCACCGCCCAGCCACCCGTCACCTTTCACCCGCCCGAGCTCAGCGACCACCCCGCCCGCGCGCCACCCCGGTGCGCCCCGACCACCCCGCCGAGCCCGCCACCACCCCCGGCGCGCCCGGCCCGGGGCGAGCCCCGAACCGCCCGCCCCTGGCACTGTCGAACCGAACAACAACCCGACACCACAAGGGAGTTGCCCATGTTCGCGCTGTCCTCCTCGCAGGAAATAGTCTGGCTGCACGAGCAGTTGCTGCCCGGCAGCCGCGCCTACAACTTCACCGCCGCCCTCGACCTCTGGGGCCCGCTCGACACCGACGCGCTGCGCGCCGGCCTGACCGCCGTGCTCGCCCACCACCCCGGCCTGCGGCTCGAACTGGTCGAGCAGGCCGAGGGCTTGCCACTGCAGCGGGTCGGCCCCCGTGGTGAACCCAGGCTGCGCACCAGCGACCTGGGCGCCGAGCCCGACCCCGAGGCCGCGTTCCGCGCCCTGCTCGCCGCCGAGGCCGAGGAGCCGCTGGACACCACCGAGGCCCCGCTGCTGCGCTGGCACCTCGCCCGGCTCGGAGCCGACCACCACCGGCTCATCCACGTCGAGCACCATCTCGTGCACGACGGCCACTCCTTCGCGATCCTGCTGCGCGACCTGTTCACCGTCTACCGCGCGCACGTGCTCGGCGCCGCCGACACCGTCACGCTCCCCGCCGCCCCCTCCTACGAGGACCACGTGCGCGCCGCCGGCGCCGCCCGGCAGGCCGACCGCGAACGCGGACTCGCCTACTGGACCGGCGAGTTGGCCGACGCCCCGCTCGACCTGACGCTGCCCGGCCTGGCCCGCCCCGGCGCGCCCCGCCGCCACCGCGGCGGACAGCTGCGCCAGTCGATCGGAGCCGACCTCGCCGAGCGGCTGCGCGAGCGCGCCAGGACCGACGGGCACACCCCGTTCTCCACCCTGCTCACGCTCTTCGCCGAACTGCTGCGCCGCCACAGCGGCCACCGCGAACTGGTGGTCGGCACCGCGGTCGGCAACCGCCCGCCCGGGTTCGAGGGCACCGTCGGAATGTTCGTGAACACCGTGCCGCTGCGCCTGCGGCTCGACCCGGCCGCCCCCGGCACCGAGGCGGTGGACGAGGTGACCGACGTGCTGTTCCGCGCGCTGCCGCACCAGGACGTCCCCGTCCAGGAGCTGACCCGCGCGCTCGGCCGGCACACCGGCGGCAGCGACAACCCGCTGTTCGACGTGATGTTCAGCGCGCACGACGCGCCGCTGCCCGACGTCCAGGCGCCCGGCCTGGAGGTCTCGCTGTACGAGGGGTTCAACACCGGCACCACCCGCTTCGACCTCGACCTCGTGCTGCTGCCCGACGACCGCCGGGTGGTCGGCGAGAAGCACGGCGCGGCCGGGATGACCCTGGTCTGGGACTACGACGCCGACCTCTTCGGCGAGCCGACCGCGAGCCTCCTCGCGGAACGGCTGCTCGACCTGCTGCGCGGCTACCTCGACGGCCCGGACGCCCCGCTCGCCGACCTCGCCGCGCCACCCTCCCGGGAACCGGCCGCAGCCCCCGCCCCCGAGCCGGCCGACCTCGACCCGGCCGCCGCCCACGACCCCACCGCGCTCGCCCTGCTCGCCGGCTCCGAGCGCCTGAGCTACGGCGACCTGGACCGCCGCGTCGGCGAACTCGTCGAGCGCCTGCGCGCCGCCGGGGTGACCCCGGGCCAGCCGGTCGCCACCGTCCTGCCGCGCGGCGTGGACAGCGTCGTCGCCCTGCTCGCCTGCCTGCGCCACGGCGCCGTGTACGCGCCGCTCTCCGCCGAGGACCCGCAGGCCCGGCTCGGCCTGCTGCTGGACCGGCTCGCCCCCGCGCTCGTCCTGGCCACCCGGCAGAGCGCGCTCGCCCTGCCCGGCGAGCTGACCCCGGCGCTGCTGGACGGCCCGCCGTTCCCCAAGGCCGAGCCCGCCGCCGTGCTCGACGGCGCCGCCTACGTGATCCACACCTCCGGCTCCACCGGCGTGCCCAAGCCCGTCCTGGTCGGGCGGGGCGCGCTCGCCCGCTGGACCACCGCGCTCGCCGCCCGCTACGGGCTCGGCCCCGCCGACCGGGTGCTGCTGTTCGCCCGGCCCTCCTTCGACGTGGCCCTGGAGGAGGTGCTGCCCTCGCTGGTGGCCGGCGCCGCCCTCGTGGTGCCGCAGCGCGAGGTGCCGACCGGGCCCGAACTGGTCGCCGTGCTGGCCGCCCGCGGCGTCACCGTCGCCAACCTGCCGACCAGTTACGCGCTCGCCGTCCGCGACGACCTGCGCGAGGCGCTCGCGGACGGCCGCTGGTCCCCGCGCCTACTGGTGCTCGGCGGCGAACGGCTGCCCGCGCGCGCCCTGCGCGGGCTGACCGACGGCACCGCCGTCACCGTTCTCAACGCCTACGGCGTCACCGAGGCCACCGTCACCTCCACCGTGCACGAGGTCACCGCGACAGACCTCGCCGAGGACACCGGGGACGCCGTCGCCCGCGATGCCGCCGACGCCCGCGATGCCGCCGAGATCCCGCTCGGCACCGAACTGCCCGGCGTCCGGGTGCACGTGCTGGACGCCGGCGGACAGCCGCTGCCGCCCGGCGCGGTCGGCGAACTCGCCATCGGGGGAGCGGTGGTGGCCGACGGCTACCTCGGCCTGCCGGAGCCCACCGAGGCCCGGTTCACCACCCCGCCCGCGCTCGGCGGCGAGCGCGTCTACCGCACCGGCGACCGCGGCTACCGCGACCTCGACGGCCGGCTGCGCTTCCTCGGCCGCCAGGACAACCAGGTCAAGCTGCGCGGCTTCCGGATCGAGCTGGAGGAGATCGAGGCCGCCGCCTCCGCCGAACTCGGCGGCCGCTCCTGCGCCGTCGTGCTGCACCACGACGCGACCGCCGGCCCCCGCCTGCTCGGCTTCCTCGACGGCGGCCCGCAGCCCGACCAGCCCGCCCTGCACGCGGCGCTGGCCCGCCGGCTGCCGGCCGGCCTCGTCCCGGCGAGCTGGACGGCGCTGGACGCCATGCCGCTGCTGCCGGGCGGCAAGCCCGACCGGACGGCCCTCGCCCGGCTGGCCGCCGAGGCGCCCGGCACCGCCGACCCGGCCCCGCGCCCGGCCGAGCGCGCCTTCGCCGATCCCGGCCAGTCGCTGGTGGCCGAGGCCTGGCGCGAGGTGCTCGGCCACGACCGGTTCACCGCCGACTCGCACTTCTTCGAGGTCGGCGGCCACTCGCTGCTCGCCGCCCGGCTCGCCGCCTGGCTGGAGCCGCGCCTCGGCACCCGCCCCCCACTGCGCACCCTCTTCCAGCACCCCGTCCTGGCCGACCAGGCCCGCGCCCTGACCGGAGCTCAGAAGTGACCCCGACCACACCCCTCACCTCCGCCCCCGGCCTCTCCGCGCCGTCCGCCGTCCTCGAAGCCGAGCACCGCGAGCTCACCGACGCCTTCGAGAGCTTCGTCCGCCGCGAACTCGACCCGCTCGCCGCCGAACTGGCCGAGTCCGCCGAACAGCCGCCGGCCGACCTGCGCGCCTACGTGCGCAAGCGCTCCGCCGCCCTCGGCTTCTACGCCGGCGACTACCCCGAGGAACTCGGCGGCTCCGGCATGCCGTTCACCGCCGTCGTGCAGCTGCACCACGCCGCCGGACGCAGCGGCTGCCCGCTCGCCCCCTACGCGCTGGCCGGCTCCGACGGCCCCAGCCCGCTGCTGCGCCACGGCACCCCCGAGCAGATCGAGCGCCACCTCGTCCCGCTGGTCCGCGGCGAGCGCACCCGCTGTCTGGCGCTCACCGAACCACAGGCCGGTTCCGACGCCTTCCGGCTCACCACCACCGCCGTCCGCGAGGGCGACGGCTGGCTGCTGAACGGCCGCAAGACCTTCGTCAGCAACGCCGACCGGGCCGACCTCGCGCTCGTCGTCGCCGCCACCGACCTCGGCGACGGCGCCGGGGCGACCGCCGGCGCCACCGCCTTCGTGCTGCCCATGGACCACCCCGGGCTGCGCATCGGCCAGCGCTACGAGGGCATGTCCGGCGAGCCGCTCTTCGAACTGACCCTCGACCGGCTGTACGCCCCGGCCGACTGCGTCATCGGCGGCGAGGCGGGCGTCGGCGCCGCCACCGGGCTCGCCATGGACAGCCTCTCCCGGGGCCGCCTGGTGGTCGCCGCGATGTGCAACGGCATCGCCGAGTACGCGCTGCGCCTCGGCGTGGAGTACGCCCGCGAGCGGCGGGCCTTCGGGCAGCCGATCGGCGACTACCAGCACGTCCAGGAGCACCTGGTGCGCACCCGCGCCGAGGTCGAGGCCGCCAAGCTGCTCACCCTCGCCTGCGCCCGCCTGGTCGACGACGGCACCGAGGCCCCCGAGAACGCCGCGCTCGCCAAGCTGACCTCCTCCGAGACCGCCGTCCGGGCCGTCGACCGCTCGCTCCAGGTGCACGGCGCCACCGGCTGGGTGCGCGGCCATCCGCTGGAGTACCTCTACCGCTACGTCCGGATGACGACCATCATCGAGGGGACCTCCGAGGTCCAGAAGGTGATCGTGGCCCGGGCCATGGGTCTGGGCTGACCCCGTTCCGACGACCATCGACCGACGTCCGGAGGACTGACCATGACCACCACCCAGGCCCGCCCCGTGCCCGGGCTGCTGCCCGGCCTCTCCGTCGCCCACGGCCGCCCGCACCGCGACGGCGCCGTCCTCGACCTGTTCACCAGCTGGGCCCGCCGCACCCCGTACGCCCCCGCCCTGATCGACGGCGACCTGACCCTGGGCTACGCCGAACTCGACCGCCTCGCCGACGAGGTGGCCGGTCAGCTGGCCGAGCGGGTACGGCCCGGCGACCTCGTCGGGCTCTGCCTCGACCACTCCGCCGCGCTGGTCGCCACCACCCTGGCCGTCGCCAGACTCGGCGCCGTCCACCTGCCGCTCGGACCGCGCCCCGGCGAGCGCCGGCTGCGGGCCGTCGCCGAACAGCTGCGCCCCGTCTGCCTGGTCGGCGACCCGGCGCTGCTGCCGCCCGCCCATCGGGACGGCCGGCACCGCCCGCTCACCGCCCCCGGTGCGCACGGCGTGGTGGCCGCCTTCGCCGACCCGGCGCGGACCGGCGGCGCGCAGGCCGTGCGGGCCCCCAAGGGCACCCAGTACACCGTGCTCACGTCCGGCTCCACCGGCCTGCCCAAGGCCGTCGCCGTCGGCCCGACCGCACTCGGCGCCCTGCTCACCTGGTACCGCGAGCTGACCGGCCTCGGGCCCGGCGACCGGCACAGCCTGCTCATCGGCGTCGCCTTCGACCCGCACCTGATGGAGCTGTGGGCCGCCCTCAGCTCCGGCGCGGCGCTGGTCGTCGCCCCCGACGCGGTCCGCTGGGACCCGGCCGCGCTCACCGACTGGTGGCGCGCCGCCGGCATCACCGTCGGCGTGCTGCCCACCCCGCTCGCCGAGCCCGTCCTGGACCGCCCCTGGCCCGGCGGCCTGCCGCTGCGCCACCTCATGATCGGCGGCGACCGGCTGCGCCGGGCCCCCGGCCCGGACGTCACCGCGACCGTCCACAACGCCTACGGCCCGGCCGAGGCCACCGTGGTCACCACCGTGCACACCATGGCCCCGGGTGTCGGCCACGGCACCGGCGCGCCGCCGATCGGCCGCCCGATCCCCGGCGCGATCGTCCTGGTGACCGACGAGCACGGCCGCCCGCTG
The DNA here is from genome assembly GCF_040298605.1 of Kitasatospora sp. NPDC001527. Taxonomy (NCBI): domain Bacteria; kingdom Bacillati; phylum Actinomycetota; class Actinomycetes; order Kitasatosporales; family Streptomycetaceae; genus Kitasatospora; species Kitasatospora sp. NPDC001527. Next base: position 37,902 of record NZ_JBEPAM010000015.1, read on the forward strand.
CCGCGCGGCGAGGCCGGCGAACTGCGGATCGGCGGCCGGGGCCTGGCCATCGGCTACCTCGACGCCGGCCTCACCGCCGAGCGCTTCGTCTCCGCGCCCGACGAGGTCGACGGCACCGACCGGGTCTACCGCACCGGCGACCGGGTCCTGATGCGCCCGAACGGGGTGCTGGAGTTCCTCGGCCGGCTGGACGACCAGGTCAAGGTCAGCGGCGTGCGGATCGAGCCGGCCGAGGTCGAGGCCGCCCTCGAACGCGACCCCCGGGTGCGGCGCGCCGCCGTGGTCGCCCGCCCGGCCCCGGCCGGCGGCGCCCAGCTGCTCGCCTTCGCCCAGCCCGCCGCCGAGGGCGAGCCGGCGGACGGCGCCCTGCTGCTGGACGCCGTGCGGGCGTGGCTGCCCGAGCAGGCCGTGCCGAGCGTCCTGCGGCTGGTCGACACCTTCCCGCTGGACGCCAACGGCAAGATCGACCGGGCCGCGCTGCTCAAGGCCGAGGAGGCCGCCGCCCAGCAGGGCGGCCAGGGCGGCGCGCAGCCCGGGGAGGAGCGGGCCACGCCCGCCGAGCGGACCGTCCTGCGGCTCTGCCGCGAACTGCTCGGCCGCACCGGCCTGACCCTCGCCGACAACTTCCTTGACGCGGGCGGCACCTCCGTCACCGCGGCCCGGCTGCTGGCCGCCCTGGAGGAGGAGTGCGGCGTGCGACTGCGCGCCCCCCTGCTGCTTCGCCAGCCGGACCTGCGCGCCGTCGCGCGGCTGCTCGACGAGCGCCGTACGAGCGCCGCCGGCTGACCGGCCGCCTCCCCGTCCTCTTCCCACCCTCGCAGAGCGCCCCGGCACGCCGCCGGGGCGCTCGGAAGGCTGACCTCCTCATGACCTCTCCCGCCGCCACGACCACCGCCACCACCGTCCCGGCCACCGTCCCGGCGCTCGTCGCCCGGCAGGCCGCCGAGCGCCCCGACGCGCTCGCCGTCACCGACGGCAGCGCCCCCCTCACCTACCGCGAACTCACCACCGCCGCCGCCCGGTTGTCCGCCGAGCTGACCGCCCGCGGGGTCCGCCCGGGCACCGCCGTCGGCCTGCTGTGCGCCCGGGCCGCCCGCCTCCCGGTCGCCCAGCTCGCCGTCTGGTGGGCCGGCGGCCACGTCGTGCCGCTCGACCCGGCCTACCCGCGGCCGAGGCTGCGCGCCATGCTCGACGGCGCCGACGTCCGGCTCACCCTCGGCGACAAGGCGCTGCTGGCCGAGGCCGGCCTGCCCGGGGAGCACGTCCTGGTCCTCGGCGAACTCGGCCCCACCGCACCCGATGCCGCCGGCCCCGTGACGCCGCACCCGCCCGGGCCCCCGGCCCCGGACGCGGCCGCCCTCGTCTACTACACCTCCGGCTCCACCGGCCGCCCCAAGGGCGTCCTCGTCCCGCACAGCGCCGTCACCGACCTGGTCACCGCCGCCGACGGCCCCGCCCTCGGCCCCGGCGACCGGGTGCTGCACCACTCGCCGGTCGCCTTCGACGCCGCCACCTTCGAGCTGTGGGGCCCGCTGGCGCGCGGCGCCGCCGTCGCGCTCTGCCCGGCCGAACGCCCCAGCGCCGAGGAACTCGCCCGCGACGTCGAGCGGTTCGGCGTCACCACCGCCTTCCTCACCACCGCGCTGTTCCACCAGCTGGCGGCCCGCCGCTCGCGGATCTTCGGTGTGCTGCGCACCGTGCTGGCCGGCGGCGAGGCGCTCTCCGCGGAACACGCCCTCGCCGTGCTGCGGGCCTTCCCGTGGCTCGACCTGTTCAACGTCTACGGCCCCACCGAGGCCACCACCTTCACCACCCTGCACCGGGTCCGGCCCGCCGACGGCACCGGACCGGTGCCGATCGGCCGCCCCTTCGGCGGCGCCCGGACGCTGGTCCTCGACGAGCACCGCCGGCCCGTGCCCGACGGCACCCGCGGCGAACTGTGGATCGCGGGCGAGCGGGTGGCGCTCGGCTACCTCGGCCGGCCCGAGCTGACCGCCGAGTGCTTCGCCGACCTTCCCGGCGCCGGGCGCGCCTACCGCACCGGCGACCGGGTGCTCCGGCGCCCCGACGGCGTGCTGGAGTATCACGGCCGGCTGGACGACCAGGTGAAGGTGCGCGGCTTCCGGATCGAGCCCGGCGAGGTCGAACACGCCCTGCGGAGCCTTCCCGAGGTGGCCGAGGCGGCGGTCGTGGTCCGCCGGGCCGGCCGCGAGGACGCCGCCCTCACCGCCTGCATCGTCCCCGCCGAGGGCGTCCGCCCCGTACCCGAGGCGCTGCGCCGCCGACTCGCCGAACGGCTCCCGGCCCACATGGTGCCCACCGCCTGGACGGTGCTGGACGCCCTGCCGCTCACCGGCACCGGCAAGGTCGACCGGCGCGCGCTGGCCGCCGACGACGCCGGCCCGGGCGGCACCGGGCCCGGCCCGGACGACCCGCCGGCCTCCGCCGCGCTGACGCCGATCCAGCAGGTGGTCGCCGCCGCCTGGTCGCGCGCTCTGGAGCACGAGGTGACGGCCGCGGACGCCGACTTCTTCGCCGAGGGCGGGCACTCGCTGCTCGCCATGTGGGTGGTCGACGACCTCCGCGAGGACCTCGGCGTCGACCTGCCGCTCGGCGACTTCCTCGACCACCCGACCGTCGCCGGCCAGGCCGCACTGCTCGAACGCGCCCTGCTGGCGGCCGAAGCCGCCGAAGCCGCCGAAGCCGCGCAGGCCGCCGACTCCGCCGAGTCCGCGAAGAGCCCCGAGGAGCCCGCCCGATGACCGCCCCCGCCGACCAGGCAGCCCAGGCAGCCCAGGCCGACCTGCTCCGCCGCGCCCGCCGCCGTGCCTCCGTGCCCACCACCCGACCCGGCCCGGTGCCCCCCGGCCCGGTGACCCGCGGCACCGGCCCCGGCCCGGCCCCGCTCTCCCACGCCCAGCAGCGGATGTGGCTGATGGAGCGCCTCGGCCAGGGCGGCCCGCGCTACCACGTCCCGCTCGCCACCCGGCTGCGCGGCCCGCTGGACCTCGACGCCCTCGCCGCCGCGCTGACCGCCCTCACCACCCGCCACCACGTCCTGCGCACCCGCTACGCCCGGCAGGACGACGAGCGCCCCCTCCAGGAGACCGCGCCCGCCGCCCCCGTCCCGCTGCCCGTCCGCGACGCCACGCCCGAGGCCGCCGGCGCCCTGCTGCGCACCGAGGCGGCCCGGCCCTTCGACCTCGCCACCGGCCCGGTCCTGCGCGCCCTGGCCGTCCGGCACGCCCCCGACGACCACACCCTGCTGCTGACCCTCCACCACATCGCCGTGGACGGCTCCTCCCTGCCCGTCCTCGCCGCCGACCTCGCCGCGCTCTACGCCGCCGCGGTCGAGGGCCGCCCGTCCGGGCTGCCCGAACCGGAGCTCCAGTACGCCGACTACGCCCGCTGGGAGCGCGCGGACGACGACCGGCTCGCCGCCGCGGCCGCCGAGCGGGCCGCCCGGCTGGCGGGCGCGCGTCCGCTGCCCCTGCTGCGCGCCGTGCCGCCGGGCACCCCCGAGCGCCGCGCCGTCCTGCACGCCGCCCCGCTCGCCGCCGACACCCTCGACGGCCTGCGCCGGCTCGGCGCCCGGCACGGGGCGACGGCGTTCACGGTCGTCCTGGCCGCCGCCTTCGCCGCCCTGCGCACCGCCACCGGCGGGTCCGACCTCGTCCTCGGCTGCGCGGGCGGCCACCGCGCCCGGCCCGAACTGCGCCGGCTGGTCGGCCTCCAGGTCAACACCCTGCCCGTGCGCGCCCACCTGCCCGGGCCCGGCGGCGACCCGGCCTTCACCGAGGTGCTGGCCGCCGTCCGCACCGCCCTGCTCGACGCCCAGGAGTACCACGACGTGCCCTTCGACCTGGTCGTCGAGCGCCTCGGCCCCGCGGCCCGGGGCGAGGACGGCACCCCGCTGCTCGCGGTGAGCTGCGACCTGGTCCGCCCGCCGGAGCCGCTGGCGCTGCCCGGCCTCACGGCGGAGGCGGTCGAGGTGGACCTCGCCCTCGCCAAGTTCGGCCTGACCCTGCTGGTCGAGGACGGCCCCCGGCCGCGCTGCCTGCTCCAGCACGACCCGGCGGCCCTGGACGAGCCGACCGGCCGCCGTCTGCACGCCGCCTTCGCCGACCTGCTCACCGCGGTGGCGGCCGATGCCGACCGCCCGCTCTCCCGGCTCCCCGGCGAACGGCTCACGGCGCCCGCGCCCACGTCCGCGCCCGCCGCGAGCGACCACCCCGCCGTCACCGCCCTGCTCGCCGACCCCCGGGTCACCGACGCCGCCCTCCACCTCGCCGACCACGGCCCGGCCCTCGCCTACGCGAGCGTGCGCGGCCCGGTCGCCCCCACCGGCGCCGAACTGCGCGCCACCCTGCGCCGCCACCTCGCGGCGCCCACCCGACTCCCGCTCGCCGTCACGCTGCTGGACCGCATCCCGCGCCGCCCCGACGGCACCCTCGACCCCACCCGCCTCCCGGGCCTCGCCACCGCCCACCTGAGCGCCGTGCTCGACGCCTTCGCCGACCTGCTCGGTACGCGCCCGGCGGCGGACGGCGACTTCCTGCGGCTCGGCGGCCACTCCCTGGTGGCGGTGCAGCTGGCCGAGCGGCTGCGCGGCAGGCTGGGCCTGCCGCTGACTGGCCTCGACGTCCTGGAACGGCGCACCCCGCACGCCCTGGCCGCCCTGCTCGCCACCCGCGCCGCCGAACGCCGGAGCACCGAACGCCGAACCACCGAGCAGCAGGGCACCGCTCGCCGGACCACGACGCGCTCCGCGCCGGCCGGGACGGTGCTGCTCACCGGCGCCACCGGGGGCGTCGGCGCCGCCGTGCTGCAGGAACTCCTCGCCCAGGGCCGCCCGGTGCGGGCGCTGGTCCGCCCCGAGTCGGCCCACCTGGTGGCCGGCGCCGGCGTCGAACCGGCCGAGGGCGACCTCGCCGACCTCGACAGCCTGCGCCGGGCCGTCGAGGGCGCGGACACCGTCATCCACGCCGCCTGCACCTTCACCGAGCACGCCGTCGACCTCGCCGCGATGCGCGCCCTGGTCGACGGGTGGCGCGGCACCGCCGGGTTCGTCTTCGTCAGCAGCATCGACGCCTACGGCCGCCCCGCCCCGGGCGAGGTCCCCGAGGGCGCCCCCTCCTCCGGACCGCTCAGCCCGTACGGCCGGGCCAAGCTCGACTGCGAACGGATCCTGCTGGACGCCGCCCCGCGGGCCCGCGGCCCGGTCGGCGTGGTCCGCTCGCCGATCGTCTGGGGCCCGCACCGGCGGCTGCGCGACCAGCTCCGCTGGGGCGCCACCGGCGCGCTCTACCAGGCCGCGCTGGCCGGCCGGCCGCTGCTCCTGCCGCCCGCGGACGCCGGCTGGTCGGGCGCGGCCTGGGTGCACTCGGCGGCGCTCGCCCGGGCCGTCGCCGAGAGCGCCGTCCGGGCGCCGGGCCGGGTGGTCAACGCGGTCACCGGCCACGTCTCCTGGGCCGACTTCACCGCCGAACTGGTCCGGCTGCTCGGCTCGTCCAGCCCCGTGGCGCACGGCCCGGACGCCGACCCGGAGCTGCTGCGCCCCTGGCGCTACCGGGCCGACGCGCTGGCCGGGGCGCTGCGCCCGGAGCCGGGGGAGGACTGGCGCGGCGTGCTCGCCGCGATGACGGCCGGGCCCGCCACCGGCTGAGCACGGCGGACACCCCGGGACCTCTCCGGTCCCGGGGTGTCCGCCCGACCACGGCCGGCGCGCCCTCAGCCGCGCCGCTCCCAGCGGTAGAACTCGCGCGCCATCGCGTCCTTCGGCCCCCGCCAGGTGGCCGGGTCGTACGCCTGGACGTACGCGGTGAGCGCGTCGCTGATCGCCCGGAACTCGGGGTGGCCGGCCACCTGGGCGACGGCCGGGCCCGGCGGGCGGTCCGCCTCGATCAGGTGCAGGTAGACGTCGCCGAACTGGAACAGGCTCCGGCCCGTCACGCCGATCAGGTGCGGCAGTTCGCCCCGGTTGTCGGACTCGCCGAACACCTCGGCGATGCCGGCGGCCGCGTCGGGCTTCATCCGGGCGACGATCAGGGCGCGGTGGGTCTGCGCGGTCCCGGGCACGCTCCCGGGGGTGGTCACGGGGGATGCCATGATCAGACCTCCGCCGCCTTCTTCTCGACCTTCTCGCGGATCAGCTGCATCTGGATCCGCGAGTTGCGGTTGATGTGGTTGACCATGCCGTCGTCGTCGACGGGCGCGGTGGGCTTCATCGCGAAGTCCTGCACCCAGCGCATCCGGGTGCCGGCCGGTACCTCGGCGTACTCCCAGCGGATGTCCATGAACTCGAACGGGCCGGGTTCCACGCGCCGGGCGCTCACCGCCAGCTCGGTGCGGTCGGTGATGCGCTCGGAGACCCAGCTCCACACCTTGCCGTCGTCGTCCGGGTGCATGGTGAGGCGGAACCGCACCCGGTCGCCCTCGCGCTCCAGTACCTCGACGGAGGCGTACTCGCTGAACAGCTGCGGCCAGTTCTCCAGGTCGTTGGTGATCTCCCAGACCAGGTCGAGCGGGGCCGCGATGACGATCTCGTTGTCGGTGTGTCCGGGCATCTCAGGCACCCGCCTTCGCGGTGACGGCGGAGTTGACCAGGTCCAGGAACTCGGCCGGGGTCTTGGCCGACTCCGCGCCGTTGGTGACCTTCACGCCGTGCCGGTTCTCCAGCTCGCCGACCACGCCGAGCAGGCCGAGGGAGTCCACGCCGAACTCGTCGAAGGCGGCGCCGGGGCGCTCCAGCTCGGCCGGGTCGATCACGACGCCGGCCCGGGCCTGGATGAGCGCCGCGAGTTCGGGATAGTTGAGGGTGTTGCTCACGGGGGTGTCCCTTCGTTGCGAGCGAGTGGTGAGCGAGTGTCTGGGCGGGTGATCGGGTGATCGGGTGATCGGGGGAGCAGGGGCTCGGGGGAGCGGGGACGGGAGTCAGGACGGCTCGCCGCGCCGGAGCACCAGTGCCGCGTTGGAGCCCATCAGCCCGCGGCTGAGCACCAGCGCGGTGCGCAGCTCGGCCGGGCGGGCGCGGCCGGTCACCAGGGCGAGCTCGTGGGCGACCTCGGTGACGTTGGGGGTGGGCGGCAGCACGCCGTCCTCCATGGCGAGCACGGCGGCGGCGGTGTCCAGCGCGGGCGCGCCGCAGTAGGCCCGCCCGGTGCCGGCCTTGGGGGCGGTGACCGGGACCCGTTCGGCGTAGGGGCCGAGCGCGTCGGCCAGCGCCAGGGCCTCGGCGCGGTCGGCGGCCGGGACGCCGAGGGCGTCGGCGAAGACCACGTCGACCTCCTCCGCCGCGATCCTGGCGCGCTCCAGGGCGATCCGGATCGCCGCGGCCAGGCCCTCCCGGGACTCCGCCCAGCGGGAGGCGCCGGTGAAGGTCGCGCCGTGGCCGGCGACGTGCGCCCGGACGGCGGCCCCGCGCCGGCGGGCGGTCGCCTCGTCCTCCAGCAGCAGCATCGCGCCGCCCTCGGCGGGGGCGAAGCCGGCCGCGTCGGGGGAGAACGGCAGGTAGGCCCGGTCGGCCCGGTCGGCGAGGCTCAGCTCGGGGTAGCCGAGCTGGCAGACCATCGAGTACGGCGCGAGCGGGGCCTCGGCGGCGCCGACCACCACCGCGTCGGTGCCGTTCTCGACGGCCCGGGCGGCGTGCGCGATCGCGTCCAGGCCGCCGGCCTCGTCGCTGGCCACCACCCCGCACGGGCCCTTGTAGCCGCCGCGGATGGAGATCTGGCCGGTGCTGGCCGCGTAGAACCAGGCGATGGACTGGTAGGGGCCGACGAACTGCGGCCCCTTGCCCCAGAGTTGCTGGAGCTCGCCCTGGCCGAACTCGCCGCCGCCGGAGCCGGCCGCGGTCACCACGCCGACCGCGTAGGGCTGTTCGGGGTCGGGGACGAAGCCGGCGTCCGCCACCGCCTGGTCGGCGGCGGCCATCGCGTAGTGCGTGAACCGGTCGGTCTGCACCAGGTAGCGGCTGTCGATGGTGGCCCGGGGGTCGAAGTCCCGTACCTGGCCCGCGATGCGCAGCGGGAGGTCCGCGCAGCCCTCACGGGATATCCGGTCGAGGACGCTCACGCCCTGCCGGGTGGCCTTCCAGAAGGCATCGGCCCCCACGCCGTTCGGCGCCACCACACCCAGGCCGGTGATCACCGCCCGGCGGTTCCGCTGACGTGACGTCATGGTTCTCACCCCGTTCTTGTGAGCACGACGGCGGACTGGAATCCGCCGAATCCGCTGCCGACCGACAGGATGGTGCGCAGCGGCAGCTCCCGCGCGGTGCGCGGCACGTAGTCGAGGTCGCACTCCGGGTCGGGCGTCTCGTAGTTGGCGGTCGGCGGCACCACGCCGCGGTGCAGCGCGAGGGTGCAGGCGACCACCTCGATGGCGCCGATCGCGCCGAGCGAGTGCCCGACCATCGACTTGATCGAACTCATCGGCGTCCGGCGGGCGTGCTCGCCCAGCGAGCGCTTGACGGCCGCCGTCTCGTGCCGGTCGTTCTGCTTGGTGCCCGAGCCGTGCGCGTTGACGTAGTCGACGTCGGTGCGGTCGACCTGCGCGTGGGCGAGCGCGTGGTCGATGGCCCGGGACATCTCCAGCCCCTCCTGGGTGAGGCCGGTCATGTGGTAGGCGTTGCCGAAGGTCGAGAACCCGCCGATCTCGCCGTAGATCCGCGCGCCGCGCCGGCGGGCGTGCTCCAGCTCCTCCAGGACCAGGACGGCGCCGCCCTCGCCGAGCACGAAGCCGTCGCGGTGGGCGTCGAACGGCCGGGAGGCGTGCGCCGGGTCGTCGTTGCGTTCGCTGGTGGCCTTGATGGCGTCGAAGCAGGCGACGGTGATCGGCGAGATCGGCGAGTCGGAGGCGCCGGCGACGCAGATGTCCGCGCGCCCGTCCTCGACCGCCTGGAAGCCGTAGCCGATGGCGTCCAGACCGGAGGTGCAGCCGGTGGAGACGGTCTGCACCGGGCCGTGCGCGCCGGTCCGTTCGGCGACCGCCGAGGCGAGCGTGCTGGGCGCGAAGGCCCGGTGCAGCTGGGGCTCGGCGAGCCGGTGGTCGACGTCCCAGCGGGCGCCGCCGGCGCTGACCAGGGCGTAGTCGTGCTCCAGGCGGGTGGTGCCGCCGACGGCGGTGCCGAGCGAGACGGCGATCCGCCACGGGTCCTCGGCGGCGAGGTCGAGCCCGGCGTCGGCGAGCGCCTCGTCGGCCGCCACCATCGCGAACTGCACGTAGCGGTCGGCCCGTTGGACGTCGTCCGGACCGAGCCCGTGGGCCGCCGGGTCGAAGTCGCACTCGGCGGCGATCCGGGAGCGGAACCCGGCGGGGTCGAAGAGCGTGATGCCCCGGGTCGCCGTCCGCCCGGCGGTGAGGAGGTCCCAGAACGCCGGGACCCCGACCCCTCCGGGCGCGACCACGCCGATACCGGTGACGGCGACCCGACGGCGGCTCACGAACCCACCTTGGCGTGTTCCGGCGGCCCCGAGTTGACCACCGGCCCGGTCTCCTCGGTGTCGACGTGGCCGAGTTCGGGGCGCGGGGCGAGCGGGCCGAGGTGGAAGACCATCTTGGCCACCGAGTCGCCGACGTTGCGGAACCGGTGGCGCATGTTGATCGGGATCATCAGGCCCTGCTCGGGCTTGAGCACCCGGGTCTCGCCGTCCAGGTCCACCTCCAGGTCACCGGTGACGACGAAGACGAACTCCTCGGAGTACGGGTGGTAGTGCTCACCGATCCGCTCGCCGGGCTGCACGATGGCCAGGCCCATGAACCCGCTGGTGGCGCCGCAGGTGGTCGGGGTGAGCATGGCGCGCAGGTCGCCGCCGCGCCGGCGGTTCTCCGGCGCCTCGGAGACGTGCACGATCCGTGGGTACTGCGTGGACATGGGTTCTTCCTTCTCTTGCCGGAGCTACTTGCCGGAGCTGCTTGCCGGGGCTTCTCTTGCCGGGGTGCGTGGTGGTCAGGAGTCCTGGGAGGTCCGGTCGGTGACCGGGTTCATGCTGCGGGCGGCGAGGAAGGCGCGCAGTCCGGCGTCGGTGCGCAGGTCGCCCTCCGGGCCGAGGTCGAGCAGCCGGCCCAGCACGGTGGCCTCGCGCTCGCCGGCCACGCCGAGCGTCGCCGCCGGGTCCGCCTCCGGCGGCAGCCGCAGGTCCACCAGGCGCACCACGACGTCCTCGCGGTGGAAGACGGTGCTCGCGGCGACCGGGCCGGTCGGGTCGGCGGTGGCCAGTTCGTCGTAGTCGGCGAGCAGGTCGGTGACCGCCTTCCCGTTGCCGGGCTTCACCGGGTACAGCACCGCGTGCCGGTGCAGCCGCCCGGAGGCGGGGGAGCCGGCGACGGCCTGGTTGGCGGCCGGCAGCGCGGCCCGGGCGAAGAAGGCGCGCGCCGCCTGCGGGTCGCCCAGCTGGCGGGCCTCCTCCAGGTACGGGTTGATCGCCTCCTCGACGGCCCGCACCTCGGGCTGCATGGCGACGTGCCGCAGCGCGTCGCCGAGGCTGCCGATCACCTCGACCGCGCGGACCACCCGGTTGCCGTGCATGAACAGCGAGGTGCGGCGCAGCCGGGTGGTCCCGTCCACCTCCGCGCGGGGCGAGGTGTAGCCGGACAGGATCCGGGCCACCTCCGGCGCGCTGCCGGGCTTGACGGTGAAGGTGAGCGCGTGCCGGACCACGCCGTCCGGGCCCGGGTCGGCCTTCGGCGGGCCGGCCTGTCCGGCGGGGGCGGTGCGCGGCAGGTCGGACGGCACCTCCACCGGCTGGCGGCTGCCGGTGGCGCCGGCGGCGGAGGTCTCCCGGAGGATGGCGTAGCGCAGGGAGCGGAAGGTGTCGCTGACGCAGCCGTGCATCGGCTTGACCATCTCCCGGTGGGCCGGGCTGTCCACCCACTCCAGGAAGGTCTCCTGGTCCTCCCACTCGCTGGTGATCAGCCACTGGCGGGGGTCGTTGATGGACTGGCAGAGCTGGTCGCTGACGTGGCCGGGCACGGTCGCGACCTGGTGGCGCAGCTGCTCGTACACGTCCATGAAGCGCTGCTGGGCGCCGTCCTGGATCTCCAGCATCAGCACCACCCGCAGCCGGGTTTCGGAGGGGGAGTGCTGCCGGGCGGGCGGTTCGGACAGAGTCGTCATGATCCACTTTCTGCTTCTGGGCCGCGCGCGTCGGGGGCCGCGAGCGGCGGCGCCGGTGCCGGAGGGGGCCGGGCGGCCCCCGGCGGGAGGGGTGCAGCGGTGGCGGTGGGCCACCAGGCCTGAGGTCGATCGTGCGCGGCGCTTCCGGGTGGCGCGAGATATGCGGGCCATCCGGGCGAAGGGACGGCACAACGCCTCCGGCACGGGGGACTGATAGGACCGGGCCGCCGTGCCCGCGCGCCCCGCCGAGGGCCGCGCCGAGCCCCGCACTCGGCCCCGAACTCCCGTACAGGCTGGAGCAATTGATGAATCCGAAGGTGGACGACCGGGTACCGGTCCTGATCGTCGGCGGCTCGTTGGTCGGGCTGTCGGCCTCGCTCTTCCTGGGCCGACTGGGTGTCAGGCACCTGCTCGTCGAGAAGCACGCCGACACCTCGCATCACCCGCGTGGCCGAGGCAACAACGTGCGGACGATGGAGCTCTACCGGGTGGCCGGGATCGAGACGGCGATCCGCGAGGCGGCGTCGGTGCTGGCCCCGAACCACGGCATCCTGCAGGCCCCCTCGCTGACCGGCGAGGAGCAGGAGTGGCTGTTCCGGGAGATCGACCCGGGCGGGCGGCTGGCCCGGTTCAGCCCCAGCTCCTGGTGCCTGTGCAGCCAGAACGACCTGGAGCCGGTGCTCCGCCGCGCGGCCCGCGAGCTGGGCGCCGGCATCCGCTTCGGCACCGAGCTGCTCTCCTTCGAGCAGGACGCCGAGGGCGTGACGGCGCTGCTGCGCAGCCGGGAGACCGGTGAGGAGCGGGTCGTGCGGGCGGACTACCTGGTCGCGGCGGACGGCCCGCGCAGCCCGGCCCGCACCCGGCTGGGCATCGGCCAGAGCGGCAAGGGCGAGCTGTTCCACAACGTCAGCATCACCTTCCGGGCGAAGCGGCTGGCCGAGGTGGTGGGCGACCGCCACTTCATCGCCTGCTACCTCACCAACCCGGAGGCGGACGGCGCCCTGCTGCCGGTGGACAACCGGGAGGAGTGGGTGTTCCACGCGCCGTGGCACCCGGAGGACGGCGAGCCGCTGGAGGCGTTCAGCGACGAGCGCTGCGCCCGGCACATCCGGGCCGCGGTCGGGCTGCCCGACCTCGACGTCGAGGTGACCGGAAAGGCCCCGTGGCACGCCGCCGAGCGGGTCGCCGAGCGCTACTCGGCCGGCCGGGTGTTCCTGGCCGGGGACTCGGCGCACGAGATGTCCCCGACCGGCGCGTTCGGCTCCAACACCGGCATCCAGGACGCGCACAACCTGGCCTGGAAGCTCGCCGCGGTCCTCTGCGGCTGGGCCGGACCGGGCCTGCTGGAGACCTACGGGCAGGAGCGCCGGCCGGTGGCGCGGGTGACCGGCGAGCGCGCCTCGGCCCGCTCCGCCGAGCACAGCCACCCCGGGTACGCCGTCGTCCCGGGCGTCGGCCGGCAGGCCGGGGTGCTGTCGGTGGCGCTCGGCTACCGCTACCGGGAGGGCGCGGTGCTCGGCACCGACCCGGCCGGCGCGGTCGTCCCCGACTCCTTCGAGTCCTCGGGCGAGCCGGGCAGCCGGGCGCCGCACCAGTGGCTGCTGCGGGCGGGTGTGCGGCTGTCCACCCTCGACCTGTACGAGCAGACGATGGTGCTGCTGACCGGCTCGGCGGGCACCGCCTGGCGGGACGCCGCCCGCCGCGCGGCGGACCGGCTGGCCGTCCCGCTGGACGCCTACCGGATCGGCGAGGGCGCGGACGACGACCTGGCCCCCGAGCCGGGCACCGACTTCGCGGCCCTGCACGGCATCCGCCCCGACGGCGCCCTGCTGGTGCGCCCCGACGGCTTCGTCGCCTGGCGCTGCGAGCACCCCGCGGACGACCCGGAGGCCGCCGTCGAGTACGCCCTGCGCGCGGTGCTGGCGCTGTAGGCCCGGGACACCGCGGAAGGGCCCGCCGGGTGGCTTCGATCCGGCGGGCCCTTCCGCATGTCCGGCGAGGGGATGTCCGTCGGGGGGTCAGTGACCGCCCTCGTCGACCACCTCGACGTCCTCGATGTTCCGCTCGATGATCTCGGCCGGCAGCGCGACCCGGATCGCCCAGTAGTAGATCCCCAGGGAGAAGACGGCGACCACCGCCATGTCCCACCACATCGGGATCCGGCCGGTGCCGTCGCCGAAGCCGCCCTGCCAGGAGATCAGGCCCAGGCCCAGCAGGTAGGCCGGCAGCCACTGGGCGGCCCGCCAGTCCATGTGCGGGGCGTTCGGCAGGCCCTTGCGGATGGCGTACGTGGCGTAGCCGCCGAGCAGCAGGTAGCCGATGACGATCGCGATGCCCAGGCGGGACAGGGTGTGCCAGCCGGACCAGTAGATGATCAGGCTGGAGACGATGAAGGCCGCCGGGGAGACGATCGCGCCGGCGGGCAGGCGGTACGAGCGCTCGCGGGCCGGCAGCCGGCGGCGCAGGGCGCCGAAGGCGAGCGGGGCGCCGGCGTACATCAGCACGCTGGCCGAGGTGATGAAGCCGACCAGCTCCTGCCAGCTCGGGAAGGGCATGAAGCAGATGACGCCGGTGACGAACGACATGATGAGGCCGAACCACGGCGCGCCGCGCTTGTCGACCCGCTCGAAGAGCTGCGGGGCGTAGCCGTTCTTGCTCAGGCCGTACGCGATGCGCGAGGTGGAGGTGGTGTAGATCAGGCCGGTGCCGCCGGGGGAGACGATGGCGTCGAAGTACAGCACCCAGGCCAGCCAGCCGAGGCCGACCAGGGTGGCGAGGCCGGCGAACGGGCCGTCGATGCCGGGGAAGTCGAGGTTGTCCCAGCCGCCGGCGAAGGTGGAGGCGGGCAGTGCGGCGATGAAGACGACCTGCAGCAGCACGTAGATCGCGGTGCCGATGGCGACCGAGCCGAGCACGGCGCGGGGGATGTCGCGCTTGGGGTTCTTGCTCTCGCCGGCCAGCTGGATCGCCTGCTCGAAGCCGAGCAGGGCGAAGATGATGCCGCTGGCGCTGACCGCGGTCAGCACGCCCTTGACGCCGAACGGGGCGAAGCCGTGCGAGGTGAAGTTGGAGCCGTGGAAGTTGCTCACCGCCAGCACGAAGATCGCGAACAGCGGGACGAAGATCTTCAGCCAGGTGGCGGCGCTGTTGGTGCGGGCGAGCACCCGCACGCCGAGGAAGTTGACCGCGACGAACAGGCCCATCAGCAGCACGGCGACGACCATGCCGCTCGGGGTGAGGGTGCCGTTGTCGTTGAGGAATCCCTGCGCGAACTCCCAGTGCCCGGCGTAGCCGATCATCGCCTCGACCTCGATGGGCGCGACCGTGGCGGCCTGGAGCCAGGAGAACCAGCCGAAGGACATGCCGGCCAGCCCGCCGAAGGCGTAGTGCGGGTAGCGGGCGGTGCCGCCGGCGACCGGGAACATGCCGCCGAGCTCGGCGTGCACGAAGGCGAGCAGGACGATGGCGACCGCGCCGATGCCCCAGGAGACGAGCGCCGCCGGTCCGGCGACGACGACGGCGTTCTTCGCGCCGTAGAGCCAGCCCGAGCCGATGATCGAGCCGACCGAGGCCCACATGAGCCCGATGAGGCCGACCTCGCGGCGCAGCGACCGGTGGGTGGTGGTGCCGGGGGTGGAGCCGGTGCTCGTGCCGGGCGGGGAGAGCTGGTTGAGGGAGGCCATGCGCAATCTCTCTGTGGTGAGGGTTCTCCGGGGGTACGGAGCGCGGAGAGTTGCCACACAATAGGCGGATGCAGAGACATCTGCACAGGTTTCCTTACCGAATGGTTACCTACTTCGCGGGATATCCCCGCAGGTAGGAGGCCGTCTGTTCAGGTGCCCGTTACGCTACCTGCGGGTAATTCCACGATTTGAGCGTCCATTGAGCTTCGGTTCGTGTCCGTGCTAAGGAGTGCGATCCGGGGGGTTGTGGAAATGGCTCCGTCCGTAGGGAAACGCGGCCGCGGCACACCCGCTGTATGGTGACGCCCATGCGTTCCCGGATCCTGCCGCCGCCCGTCCGCTAGCGGGCGGCCCCTCCACGCGCACCGCAGCCCGGCGGCTCCGCCGTTCCCGGGCCGATGAGCGCCGCCCGCGCCGCCGGTGGACCTCATCCGGCCGGGCCGTGCCCGGCACTCGTCGTGGAGAACGAACGCATGACCACTCATGCCGCCGTGCCGTTGCGGCACGGCCTGCTGTCCATCTCGGCCGCCGCCGTCGCCTGGGGCGCCGGCGGGGCCGTGGCCGCCCTGCTGATGGGCGCCGCCGGGCTCGGCCCGGTCGCCGTCTGCGCCTGGCGGTTCGCCGTCGCCGCCGGCTGCCTCGTCCTGCTGCCCGCCCGCGCCGCCGCCGGGCCGCGGCGCTCCGCCGTGCTCACCGGGCTCGGGCTGGCGGTCAGCCAGTGCGCCTACTTCGGCGCGGTGCGCTGCGCCGGGCTCGGCCTCGGCACCCTGGTGACCATCGGCGCCGGGCCGGTGCTCACCAGCCTCGGCGCCCACCTGCTGCTCGGCGAACGGCTCACCGGCCGGGCGGTGGCCGCCAACCTGCTCGCCGTGGGCGGGCTGGTGCTGCTGGTGGCCGGCCCCGCCGGCGGACCGAGGCCCGTCCTCGGGATGGCGCTCGCCGTGCTGGCCGGCGCCGGGCAGAGCGGGCTCACCCTGTGGGCCCGCGCCGGCGGCACGGCCCGGGCCTCGGCCGGGGCCTTCGCCACCGGCCTGCTCTGCCTGCTGCCGCTCGCCCTCGCGGTGGAGGGCGGCGTGCTGCCGTCCACCGGGGCGCCGCTGCCGACGGCGGGCGCCCTGCTGTTCCTGGGGACGGTGCCCACGCTGCTCGCCTACCGCTGGTACTTCGCCGGTCTGGCCACCGTGCCGGGGGCCACCGCGGCGGTGCTGGTCCTGCTCGAACCGGCCACCGCCGCCGTCCTCGGCGTGGCCTGCTTCGGCGAACCGCTCACCCCGGCCCTGCCGGCCGGCTCCGCCCTGCTGCTCGCCGCCATCGCCGCACTCACCCGGCGGCGGTAGCCGGAGGTGCCCCGCGCCCGCCCGCCCGCTGTCCGGGCGGCGGGCGGGCGCGGGAACCCCGGGGCGGTGTCAGGGCACCGGGCGCAGGGTCGGCCGGGCGGGGAGCAGGGCCCGCAGGACGAGGTCGACGTGGACGTGGGCGGCGCCGGCGCGGAGCAGGGCGGCGGAGACGGCGCGTAACTCCTCCGGGCCGGTGCAGGCGAGCCGCAGTTCGAGGTCGGCGTCGCCGGCCAGGGCCAGGCCGCTCTGCACGGCGGGGATCTCGGCGGCCAGCCGGTCGAAGTCGAGCGGGACCGGGCCGAAGCTCACCCGGGCGAGGGCCTGCAGCGGGCGGGCCGGCTCGGGCTGCGGCGCGCCGGGGACCAGGTGGAGTGCGCTCACCGGCGCTGGAGCCGTGCGCCGGAGCGGGAGGCGGGGTGCCCGGAGGCCGGGCGGACGGCCCCGGCGGTGGCCGGGCCGCTCACCGGCGAAGCGACCAGGCGGGGGTCCAGGACCAGTTCGTCGATGCCGAGCGGCGCGGTGAGCGCGCGCAGCGCCGGTTCGCCGAGTTCGACGGTGGCCTGCTCCGGGCCGAGCAGCTCGGCGAGCGCGCCCGCGGAGCTGAAGCCGACGGCGCAGCGGCGGCCGTCGCGCAGGCGGAAGAGGCGGAGGGAGGTGGTGCGTCCGGTGACGGTGACCGGGACGTGCCAGACGACGACGCGGGCCATGCGGGTGCTCCCGAGTGGTGGAGTGTGGGCCTGCCGGAACTGCTCGACCGCGCGGAACCGTTCGTGACGCTCCCGCGCTGATGCTTCGACGCTAGGGCCGGTGCGGGCGCACGGTGAACAGTCCTGACGCAGCGTTGACCGAATGGTGCACCGCGTTGACGAAGTCCTGACGGTCGGGTGTACCGCTCATCGGACGGCCTTCCTCATCCTTCCCTATCCGTCCCTGTCGCATGGTAGTTTGCGTCATCAAACGACATCCCAGGGAGGCGCCGGTGCCGGAGCAGTACCCGGAGTACTTCTCGGTCGAGCAGGTTGCCGAACTGCTCGGCCTGCACGTGCGGACGGTCCGCGGCTACGTCCGCGACGGCCGGCTGCGCGCGGTCAGGATCGGCAAGCAGTACCGGATCGCCCGCCGCGACTTCGAGGACTTCACCGGGGCCCCGGCCTGCGCCGGCGAGCCCGCGGAGCCCGCGCCCCGGGGGCCGCTGCACGCCGAGGCCTCGACGGTGGTCCAGATCGACGCGATCGGCGTCCGCGAGGCCGCCCGGCTGTCCAACACCCTGGTCGCGATGGTCGCCGGCCCGCGCGAGGGCGGGGTGCCGCTGCGCATCGAGACCCTCCACCACGAGGAGCGCTCGACCCTCAAGGTGATCATCCTCGGCTCGCCGGCCGACACCGCCGAACTGCTGCTGCTGGTCCACACGTTGACGACGGAGAACCGCCATGACTGAGCCGCCCCGCACGCCCGCCGCCGCGCCCGCCCCCGTCACGCCGGACACCGCCGCCGGCCCGGCCGACCCCGCCGGTCCCGTCGTGCTGCGGCTGCCCGCCGAGGGTCCGGTGGTCCGCGACGCGGGCGCCGGGGCGGACCTGCTCGGCGAGGCCTTCGGCGCCGGCGCCGAGTGGCTGGTCGTGCCCGCGGCCCGGTTCGGCGAGGAGTTCTTCACGCTGAGCACCAGGATCGCCGGGGAGATCACCCAGAAGTTCGCCCAGTACCGGGTCGGCCTTGCCGTCGTCGGCGACATCTCCCGCCACACCGGGGCGAGCGGGGCGCTGCGGGACTTCGTCCGGGAGAGCAACCGGGGCCGGCAGCTGTGGTTCCTCGCCGACGAGGCCGGGTTCGACGCCCGCCTCGGCGCGTCCCGCGCCGCCCGCGGCGGGGCCGCCTGACCCGCTCCGCTTGCCCCTCGGCCGCGCCGGGACGACCGTGGAGCTGATCCGGATCCGGGGGGAGGTGGAGCGGAGGGGCGGTCACGAGATATCTTGACGTCAAGACGTTGGAGACGTGAAGCGGAGTACCGATGACTGACTCGACCATCATCTATACGCACACCGACGAGGCGCCGGCCCTGGCAACGTACTCGTTCCTGCCGGTGGTCCAGGCGTACGCCTCGACGGCTGGCGTGAAGGTGGAGACTCGCGACATCTCCCTCGCCGGGCGAATCATCGCGAGCTTCCCGGAGCGTCTGACCGAGGACCAGCGGATCGGCGACGCCCTCGCCGAGCTGGGCGCCCTCGCCAAGACCCCGGGCGCCAACATCATCAAGCTGCCGAACATCTCGGCCTCCATCCCGCAGCTCAAGGCCGCCGTCGCCGAGCTGCAGGCGCAGGGCTACGCGCTGCCGGACTACCCGGACGACCCGCAGACCGACGAGGACAAGGACGTCCGCGCCCGCTACGACAAGGTCAAGGGCAGCGCCGTCAACCCGGTCCTGCGCGAGGGCAACTCGGACCGCCGCGCCCCCGCGTCGGTCAAGAACTACGCCAAGACCCACCCGCACCGCATGGGCGCCTGGTCGGCCGACTCCAAGACCAACGTCGCCACCATGGGCGAGAACGACTTCCGCTCCACCGAGAAGTCCGCCGTGATCGCCGCGGACGGCGCGCTGCGCATCGAGCTGGTCGCCGAGGACGGCGCCACCACCGTGCTGCGCGAGTCGGTGCCGGTGCTGGCCGGCGAGGTCGTGGACGCCTCGGTCATGCGCGCCGCCGCGCTGAACGAGTTCCTGGCCGCGCAGGTCGCCAAGGCCAAGGCCGAGGGCGTGCTGTTCTCGGTGCACCTGAAGGCCACCATGATGAAGGTCTCCGACCCGATCATCTTCGGCCACGTGGTCCGCGCCTTCTTCCCGCAGACCTTCGCCAAGTACGGCGAGGTGCTGGTCGCGGCCGGCCTGAACCCGAACAACGGCCTCGGCGGCATCCTGGCCGGGCTGGAGAACGTCCCGCACCTGGGCGCGGAGATCAAGGCCTCCTTCGAGGCCGAGCTGGCCGAGGGCCCGGCCCTGGCCATGGTCGACTCCGACAAGGGCATCACCAACCTGCACGTGCCGAGCGACGTCATCGTCGACGCCTCGATGCCGGCCATGATCCGCACCTCCGGCCACATGTGGGGCCCGGACGGCCAGGAGGCCGACACCCTCGCCGTGCTGCCGGACAGCAGCTACGCGGGCGTCTACCAGGCCGTCATCGACGACTGCCGCGCCAACGGCGCCCTGGACCCGGCCACCATCGGCTCGGTCCCGAACGTCGGCCTGATGGCCCAGGCCGCCGAGGAGTACGGCAGCCACGACAAGACCTTCGAGATCGCGGCCGCCGGCACCGTCCGCCTGGTCGACGCCGCCACCGGCGAGGTCGTCCTGGAGCAGTCCGTCCAGCCGGGCGACATCTTCCGCTCCTGCCAGACCAAGGACCTGCCGATCCGCGACTGGGTGAAGCTGGCCGTCACCCGCGCCCGGGTCACCGGCAACCCGGCCGTCTTCTGGCTGGACGAGACCCGCGCCCACGACGCGGTGCTGATCGAGAAGGTCAAGACCTACCTGGCGGACCACGACACCGCCGGCCTGCAGATCGAGATCCTGGCCCCGGTCGAGGCCACCGCGTTCTCGCTGGAGCGCATCCGCCGCGGCGAGGACACCATCTCGGTCACCGGCAACGTGCTGCGCGACTACCTGACCGACCTGTTCCCGATCCTGGAGCTGGGCACCAGCGCCAAGATGCTGTCGGTCGTCCCGCTGATCAACGGCGGCGGCCTGTTCGAGACCGGCGCCGGCGGCTCCGCCCCGAAGCACGTCCAGCAGCTGGTCAAGGAGAACTACCTGCGCTGGGACAGCCTGGGCGAGTTCTTCGCGCTGGCCGCCAGCTTCGAGCACCTGGCCCGGACCACCGGCAACGCCCGCGCCCAGGTGCTGGCCGACACGCTGGACCGCGCCACCGGCACCTTCCTCAACGAGGACAAGTCGCCGAGCCGCCGCCTCGGTGGCATCGACAACCGCGGCAGCCACTTCTACCTGGCCATGTACTGGGCCCAGGAGCTGGCCGGCCAGACCGAGGACGCCGCGCTCGCCCAGGCCTTCGAGGGCCTGGCCAAGGCGCTCGGCGAGCAGGAGCAGACCATCGTCGAGGAGCTCGTCGCGGTGCAGGGCTCGCCGGTCGACCTGGGCGGCTACTACCAGCCGGACCCGGCCAAGGCCGCGGCCGTGATGCGCCCGTCGAAGACCCTCAACGAGGCGCTCTCCAACCTCGCCTGACGGCCCTCGCCTGACGGCGCACGAGGTGAACCCGGGAGGCCCCGGAGGTCCGGTACCGGACCTCCGGGGCCTCCCGGCCGTACGAGGGGCACCGAGGGCGTGGCCGACACGCCCTCAGTGCCCCTCGCCCTCCGGCCGGGCCTGCCGGGGGAGCAGGAAGGCGGTCAGGAAGGCCGCCGCGAGCAGCAGGGCGACCAGGCCGTACGTCCAGCCGGCCGCGTGCCGGAAGCCGTCGGTGCGGGCCCAGCCGAAGAACGCGGTGCCGAGCAGCGCGACGCCGATCGAGCCGCCGAGCTGCTGCTGGGCGTTGAGGACGCCGGACGCCGAGCCGGTCTCGGACTCCTCGACCCCGGCCAGCGCGATGTCGAAGAACGGCGCCATGATCAGGCCGAGGCCCAGGCCGGTGAGCGCGAGCGCCGGGATCAGCTGCCGGCTGCCGAGGTCCGCGGCGCCGTGCTCGACGGTGGCCCACAGGCCCAGCGCGCCCGCGGCGGCGACGGCCATGCCGGCGTGCAGCACCCGGCGGCCGTGGCGCGGGGCCAGCAGCCCGCCGGAGAGGACGGCGCCGGCGACCACGCCGATCGACAGCGGGATCATCGAGAGCCCGGCGTGCAGCGGCGTCCAGCCGAGACCGAGCTGCAGGTACAGGGTGAAGACCAGCAGCAGCCCGGAGAGCGCGGCGAAGAACACCAGCCCGGTCGCGAGCGCCGAGACGAAGGGCCGCTTGGCGAACAGCGAGGGCTCGATCAGCGGGGTGCCGCCGCGCCGCAGCACGCCGCGCTGGTGGCGGGTGAAGAGCCACAGGACCGGCACCGAGGCGGCCATCGAGAGGAAGCACCACAGCGGCCAGTCCAGCTCCCGGCCCTGGACCAGCGGGTAGACCAGCAGCAGGACGGCGAGGCCGAGCAGCAGCACGCCGACGGGGTCGAGCCGCCCGTCGCGTCCGTCGCGTCCGTCGCGTCCGTCGCGGTCGGCGGGCAGGATCCGGGCGGCGGCGAGCACCGCGAGCAGGCCGACCGGCAGGTTGATCAGGAAGACGGTCCGCCAGCCGAGCCCGAACAGGTCGGCGTCGGTGAGGTAGCCGCCGAGGGTGGGCCCGAGCACCGAGGAGAGCCCCAGCACGGGGCCGAACAGGCCGAAGGCGGTGCCCAGTTCCTTGGGCGGGAACATCGCCTTGATGAGGCCGAGCCCCTGCGGGATGAGCAGCGCCGCGCACAGGCCCTGCACGGTCCGCGCGGCGACCAGGGTTCCGGCGCCGGGCGCGGCCGCGCAGAGCACCGAGGCGAGGGTGAAGCCGGCCGCGCCGAGCACGAACAGGCGCTTGCGGCCGAAGAGGTCGCCGAGCCGGCCGCCGGTGATCAGCAGCACGGCGAAGGCGAGCGTGTAGGACGCGGTGATCCACTGGATCTGGGCGTCGCCGCCGCCGAGGTCCTGGCGGACGGCGGGCGCCGCGACGCCGACGATCGTGGTGTCGAGGAGGTCCATCACCTCGGCGGCGAGGATGACGGCGAGACCCGCCCAGCGCAGCCGGTAGCCGGTGGACGGGGGTGTGGCGGCCGCGGGAGCGGCGATCTGACTGGTCATGGAGGTGCTCTCCGGAATCAGAGCTGTCGACGAACGCCGTTCGTCACAACGAACACTGTTTGCTTCAACGAACAGTGTTCTCCCATGGAACGGTGTTCGTGTCAAGTAGTCTGGGAGGCCGTCGCCGATCACGAAGGAGCTCCCATGACCAGTGCCGCCTCGCGTTCCGGCTGGCCCGAGCACTGGCAGGGCGGGGCGAAGGCCGCCCCGAGGCGGCAGCCGCTGAGCCGGGAGCGGATCGTCGACGCGGCGCTGCGGATCGTCGACGCCGAGGGCATGGACGCGCTCAGCATGCGCCGCGTCGGCCAGGAACTGGGCACCGGCGCCGCCAGCCTCTACGCCCACGTCGGCTCCAAGGAGGAGTTGCTCGAACTGGTCCTGGACCAGGTCTACGCCGACATCGAACTGGAGCCGGCCGACCCGGCGCGGTGGCAGGAGCAGGTCAAGCGGCTGCTGCGGACCTCTCGCGACGCGCTGCTCTCGCACCGTGACCTGGCCAGGGCCGCGGTGGTCGCCAACGTCCCGGTCACCCCGCACGCGATGGACATCGCCGAGGCCATGCTCGCCATGCTGCGGGCCGGCGGCCTGGACGAGCAGACCGCCGCGTACGGCGTCGACCTGCTCGGCCTCTACACCACCGCGACCGCCTTCGAGGCCTCCACCCGGGGCGGCGACGACACCGAGGCCTTCGGCGAGCGGATCCGCGACTACTTCGCGACCATCCCCGCCGAGCGCTACCCGATGATGACCTCGATGGCCGCCGCGCTCACCCGCAACGTCGGCGACGAGCGCTTCGAGTTCGGCCTGGACATCCTGGTCGCCGGCCTGGCCCGGCAGGCCCCGGGCGGCGGCGCCTGAACGCGGTGCCCGGAAACGCCGGAGCCCCCGTCCGGGATCGGACGGGGGCTCCGGCGTCGGGCCGTGGCGGGGGTCAGCCGGCGTCGGCGGCCGGGCGCCGGCTGCGCTGGTCCAGCGAGGCCAGGTAGGCGTTGTACGCCGCCAGCTCGGCGTCACCGCTGCGGTCCTCGGCGCGGTCCCGGCGGCGCGAGAGCCGCTGCTCCGAGCCCATCCACTGGTAGACCAGCGCGATCAGCACGATCGCGGTCGGGATCTCGCCGAACGCCCAGGTGATGCCGCCCGCGAGCTTCTGGTCGGCCAGCAGGTCGGTGCCGGGCGGTGCCATCTCGGTGGTGAAGGTGTTCACCAGCTGGTGGTTGGCCATCATCACCGCGACGCCGAAGAACGCGTGGAACGGCATGCCCATGAACAGCTCGATGATCCGCATCACATGGCCGGGCCGGTGCGGGCCCGGGTCCACGCCCATGATCGGCCAGAAGAACACCAGACCGGTCGCCAGGAAGTGGACCATCATGAAGATGTGCCCGAGCCGGTACTGCATGAGGAAGTCGAACAGCGGGGTGAAGTAGACGCCGTACAGGCTCGCGATGAACAGCGGGATGGTGAACGCCGGGTGCGAGACCACCTTGATGTAGGTCGAGTGCAGCAGCGCCACCAGCAGCTCGCGCGGCCCGCGCGGTCGGCCCTTCCCGGCCGGCCGCAGGGCGCGCAGCGCCAGGGTGATCGGCCCGCCGAGCAGCAGCAGGATCGGCGACAGCATGGAGAGCACCATGTGCTGCATCATGTGCGCGCTGAACAGCACCATGCCGTAGTCGTTCAGGCCGGTGCAGGTGACCAGGATCACCGTGCCGATGCCCAGCACCCAGGCCACCGTGCGCCCGATCGGCCAGCTGTCGCCGCGCCGCCGCAGCCGCACCACGCCGGTGAGGTACAGCGCGAGCGCGGCCAGGCTGCCGATCAGGAACACCCAGTCGGGGGACCAGGTGAGCACGTTGGAGAGCGAGAAGGGGCCGAGTTCGGTCATCCCGCCGTGGTGGTGCATGCCTGACATTCCGTCGCCCATCGGCGGGTCCTGCTTTCCGTCCTCGCGGCCCCTGGATGGGTCCGGTTCGCCCGTTTTGCTTCGACGTACAGCCTAGGCGGCCCTTACCCCGGCCGGTTCCCCGGCCCCCGTCGCGCCGGATTCCGGCCGTTCCCGCGCGACGGGGGTGCGGACGGGTCTCAGCGCGCTCCCCAGGGGTCGGGGCGCGGTGCCCCGGCACGGCCCGGTGCGTGGGTGCGGTGCGGTTCCGGCGGCTTGGAGGAGTCGGAGCCGAGGGCGCGCAGGGCGAACACCGTGGTCAGATGGGCGGAGCCGAAGTAGATGGGGACGCGGCCGGTGCGGAAGTAGGCGTGCGCGGGCCAGGCCCCGTCCGGCCGCTGCCGGCCGGCGAGCTCCGCCCGGTGCCCGTGGCGGTCCCCCGGGGCGGCGCAGGTCTCCGCGCAGATGATGAACAGCGCCAGGTCCAGGGCGTTCGTCGGTGCGGGGAGGGCGGCGCAGGCGTTCCGCAGCAGTGGCCCGAGCCTGGTCGCGCAGTCGTGGCACACGCCGCACAGGCGTGCGACGGCGTGGAGGAAGGCGGCCGGCGAGGGGTAGTAGCGGGTTCCCCCGAGGTAGCGCCCGGACCGGAGGTGGTCCTCGACGTGGCGGAGGGTGGCGTCGACGGTCCGCCGGCCCTCGTGGCTGTCGTGCTGTTCCGCGAGGTGCAGGGTGCGCAGGACGTTGGCACTCACGACCGCGTCGTGCTTGCGGCCCCTCGGCCGCGCCAGCGGCTCCGCGCCGTCCTCCCAATACACCATGACGGCACCCGGCAGCAGGCCGTCCCGCGCCGAGGACTCCGGGGCGCCGGCCGCGAGCAGTTCGCGCGCGCTCGCGGCCAGCCGGGACGGCCGCAGGGCGTGGTGGCGGTGCAGCCCGGCCGCGGCGAGCGCGGTGCAGTCCGTGTCGGCGGCGAACTCCCGCACCGTCGGGAAGAAGCGGTACCGGCCGCGCCAGTGGCACGCCTCGACCCGGCGGATCAGGGCGGGGAGCAGGGCCTGGGCGCGTTCCGGTGGCGGGTGGGGCAGGTTGTCGAGCGCGAGCATCGCCGAAAAGCCTTCGTCGCGCGGTTCGAAGTCGAGATCGATTCCCAGCTCGGTACGGGCACGGCGGACCACCTCGTCGGCGGCGACCGGCGCGCTGATGTCCATCTCGAAGGCCAGGGAGGCCGGGGGGAGGGTATCGGTCCGGGCGGACAGGAATTCCCAGCCGCGTTCCACCGCGGTTCGCTCGCTCGAGGTGGGCGCGGGAACCGGGGGCGCGGTCGTTGTCTTCCGATTGACGGTCATCACTTTTCCCGGGTCGCTGGATCGGACAGGGCCGAGAGCGGAACTCCGACTTCAGTGTTCGGGCAGTTCGGTGGCCTGCCACCACCCCGCCAGTTCGTCGATGATCGGCAGCACGGAATGGCCGCGCGGTGTGAGCTGATAGCGCACCCGGGGCGCGGATCCGGCGAGGTTGTGGACCGTGCGGTCGACCAGGCGCATGTGCAGGAGACGGTCCAGGACGCGGTCCAGGGGCTTGTTCTCGGGCATGCCCGTCGAACGCGCCAGTTCGTTGTGGTAGTGCGGCCCCCGGGCGAGCTGGACCAGTACGGCGAAGACCCATTTGCCGGAGAGGATCCGGACGGCCTCGTACGCCGCGCTGGGATCCGGGGGATGACCGGAGCCGGGGAGTCCGCCGGGGGGCGCGGGGGTTCTGGTGCCCGGATTCCTGAGGCGCTGCGGCGCGGGGCGCCGGTCGGTGGGCCGTCTGTCGTCCTTCGGTGTCTGGATTTCGCGTGCCACGTTCGTCCGATGCGGACCGAACACGGAGTCTCCCCCTCACGGTGGTCCATTTCGGGCCACTCGGGAACGAGCGTGCCCGTATCAGCTCTCGTGCGAAAACGATTGCGCCGCGATCCTTTTTGACGATGTCTCGACAATCATGCCGGTGGTATTCCACGGGGTCAACGGGCGGGCGGGGCTGCGGATTCTCCCGCCCCGGCGGATGCCGGCCCGTGTTTCGCCGGTGCGGGTGGGGCCGGGGTCCGTCACCCCGCCCGGGCCCAGAAGAGGGCCACCGACCCCACGACTTTCACCTCGCCATCGGTGAAGACGGCGGCGAGGGCCGCTTCGAGGTCCTCCGGCCGGTCCCGTCGGTTGCACATGATCCCGAGCCGGTTGGCCACCGCCAGCTGGAGCCGCGCCGACCGGTTGTGCCGCACGCCCGCGCCGGGGATGGTCGCACCGAACAGCGTGCCGCCCGGCTTCAGCACCTTCCTGGCGTGTTCGAAGAGCACGGCCTTGTCCGCGAGCGTCCCCGGCAGGCAGTGCAGCAGGTGGCACATGCCGACGGAGTCCACGGCCTCGGGCGGCAGCGCCCACGGCCGCAGCGCGTCGGCCCGCAGGAGCCGCGGACGGTAGTGGCGCAGGCGGTGGGACGCGGCGGCCAGGGAGTCGGGGTTGAGGTCCATCAGCGTCAGGTCCGGCGCCGCGACGGGGAAGCGGCACGTGTCGAGCAGCGCCCCGGAGGCGACGCCGACGTCCAGGTGACGGCCCGAGACGTGCCGGTCGTAGAGCGCGACGAGACGCTCCTTCGGACAGCGCCAGGTGAGCGGGGAGTTGACGCGGTAGACGAGGGTGTCGTACATCCGCAGGAAGGACCGGGTGTACAGCGCCTGGCCCGCGTGGACCGCGAGGGGGGAGGGCCCCGGCGGGGCGGGCACCTCAGCCGCGCTCCGCTCGCGGGGACAGCCGGACCACGGGGATCTCCCGCGTCGTGCGGCGCTGGTAGTCCGCGTAGCCCTTGAAGCCGCGCGCGACGCGCCGCCACGCGGCGGCCCGCTCCTCCCCGTCCAGCACCCGCGCCCGCACCGCCCGCACCCGGCCGCCGATGCGCAGCTCCGCGTCCGGATCGGCCAGCAGGTGGCGGAACCACCGGGGGTCTTCGGACGATCCGCGGTACGACGCGACGACGAGGACATCGGCGCCGTCCCGGAAGGTGAACAGGGGGACCGAGTACGGCCGGCCGTCGCGGGGCCGCACCGTGGTCAGGACGCCGACCTGGTTGCCCAGCATCCGCCCGCCCAGCCGCCCCCCGGTCCGCTCGTACAGGGCGATGTGCACGGCGTTGTTCACGAGCTGCGCGAACCGCCCCCACGGGGTCACGGCCCGGCCGGCCCGTCGGGCGCTCGGCGCCGTCGTCATGGCGGGACCCTTCTCGTCGGCGGTGCCGCGGCCGTCGGCGCGCCGTGGTGCGGTCAGACCCCGGGGGGTGCCGTCGGCGAAGCGGACGCGCTCGCCCAGCATCGCCGGCACCACCCAGAACGCGTGGACCAGCGCGAGGCGTTCGAGGCTCGCGCCGCGGGCGCGCATCAGCGACAGGGTGCTGCCCAGGCCGGCGCCGGCGCCGGTCACCGCCGCGTTGCCGGTCGGCAGGTGGGCCAGGGTGTACAGCACGGTGGTCGCGACGGCGGCCCGGCCGGCGCCGAGCCGGCGGGTGAGGCGGCCCTGCACCAGGCCCCGCCAGAAGAGCTCCTCGGCGGGGGCGAGCACCAGCAGCACATGGGCGGACATGCTCAGCGGGCCCGCCGTGCCGGCCAGCGCGCGCAGGGCCTTCGCGTCCGCCGCGATCCTGGGCACGGCGCGTCGCGCCGCCGTGTCGAGGACCACGCTGCCCAGGACCATCCCCGTACCGATGCGCAGCGCCGTCACCACGTCGTCCCGGCCCACGGACCGGTGCCGGGCGGACGGTTCCACGACCGACGCGGCCAGCCCCAGCGCACCGTGCGTCAGCGCGAGCGTGCGCCAGTGCGCCCGCCGGGGTCCCCGGAACGCGGCGGTCAGCCCGGCCGCGCAGAGCAGCACCCCGGCCGCCGCCACGCGGGAACCCGGGTCCGCCTGCCGCGCGAAAGCCCCGGACCGTGCGAACGCGGCCCGCAGCGCCCGGCTCCCGCGCCCGGGGCGCGCCGCCGCGGTCACCGGCTGGTCCCGTCGGGTACCGGCGGATGCGCGGACGGCCGCGCGGGGCGCTTCATCGAGGGGAAGTGGCTGCGCACCCACGCCGACCACAGCCGCCCGGGCACCAGCCGGCTGACCGGCAGCAGGAGGCGGGCGTCGAGTCCCACCGGATAGCGCAGGCGCGGTCGGCGGTCGGTGAGCGCGCGCATCACCACCGAGGACGCGTACTCGACGGAGGAGCCGCGCGGCAGCCGCTTGGTCATCTCCCGCGTCAACTCGGACACCAGGTCGCCGTAGACGCCGGAGGCGTACTCCTTCTGCTCCGGGACGTTGGCCGCCCAGCTCGAGTTCACGGCACCCGGCAGCACCAGGCTCACCTCGATGCCGAACCGGTGCGCCTCCAGCCAGAGCCCCTCCATCGCGGCCTCCAGCGCGAACTTGCTCGCGTGGTACGCGGCGCCCACCGGCAGCACGATCTTGCCGGCCAGGGAGCTGACGTTCACGATGCGGCCGTGCCCACGGGCGCGCATCCCCGGCAGGACGAGCTGGGCGAGCGCCACCGGACCGAGGACATTGGTCTGGAACTGCCGGTCCCAGCGGTCCAGCGGGACCTCCTCGAAGGGGCCCAGTTCCCCGTAGCCGGCGTTGTTGACGAGCGCGTCGACCCCGCCGTACCGCTCGTCGAGCTCCGCCACCACCCGGCGGCGGGCCTCGTCGTCCGTGACGTCCAGCGCGCGCACCAGGCAGCCGGCGGCCTCGAGCTCGGCCAGCGACTCGGGCCTGCGGGCGGTCGCCACGGTGGTGAATCCGGCGCGTACGGCGCGCAGCGCGACCGCCCGGCCGATGCCGGAGGAGCAGCCGGTGATCAGGACGACCGGCGGCGCATCCGTCGCGCGCGCGGACCCGGTGGAACCTCGCGTGCCTTTCACAGGACCACCCCCAGGGAGAAGTCGGCGCTGACTCCGGGGCCGAAGCCGGCGATGACGCCGCGCGCACCCGGCCGGGCCGCTCCTTCCGCCCAGAACCGCGCCAGCGAATCGAAGATCAGGACGCTTGCGGTGTTGCCGTGCTCCGTGAGCGCCGCCCGGCTGAACCGGTGCAGGGCCGGATCGAGGTCCAGGAACCGGGTGAGGTCGTCCAGGATGCGCGGACCGCCCGCGTGGGCCAGGACGAAGTCCAGCTCACCGGTGCTCCGGCCGGCCTCCTCCACCAGCTTGCCGATCGCCGGAGTGACCGCGCGCATGGTGTGCCGGACCCGGCTGTCCAGACGGAAGTGGAAGCCGGTGTCCCGGATGTCGTAGGAGATCCAGTCCGCGGTCCCCGCGATGGTCTCGGAGGCCGACCGCTCGATCAGCAGGCCCGAGCGGGCCGTGCCGCGCATCACCGCCGCGGCGAAGCCGTCGCCGAAGAGTCCGGCCGACAGGAGCGCGCCCACGTCGGTGTCCGTCGGCTGGTAGCACAGTGAGCACAGTTCGAAGGCGACGATCAGGACATTGCGGTCCGGATGGGCCCGGCAGTAGCGGGCGGCGGCGCTGATCGCTCCGCTGCCCGCGGCGCAGCCGAGCTGGGCGATCGGAATCTGGTCGACGTCGCTGGAGAACCCCAGCTCGTTGATCATCCAGACGATCGGCGACGGCATGGTGAAGCCCGTGCACGAGACGAAGACCACCGCGTGGATCTGGTCGCGGGACATGTCCGCCTGCTCCAGCGCCTCCGTGACCAGCCCCGGCAGGTGGGTGCGCACCGCCTCCCGGTACAGCTCGGTGCGCGCGGCCACACCGGGGTGGGCGAGGGTGAGCTCCAGGGGCTGGAGGACGCGGCGGGTGCGCACCCCGGTGTTCTCGATCAGGCGCAGGACGGTGTTCAGGCGCGGATGCCGCGGGTGCAGCCGGCGTGCCGTCTCGAGAGTGTCCTCGAGGGTGACCTCGTGCTCGGGGACGTGCACCACGGGAGGGCACAGGACAGACATTCGGTGACCACCTCGACCACGGTCGGCGTTGTGTGACGGTTCGTCATATCCATACGGCCAGCGAGAGCAGGGCGAAGACCGATGCCAGGAGCCGTGGCAGGTGCATCCACGACGGCATCGTGCCTCCCAGGCGGGACCGCGTCACCTTGGCCACCAGCCAGACCGCGTAGGGGAGGGTGAGCAGGGGCGCGGTGAAGCGCGGGGAGTCGAGCGTGTACGCGGCCAGGGCGACGCACGGGTACGGTGCGAGCACGAACACCGCGTAGCAGATCTTGGAGCCGCGCGGCGACAGTGCGTGGGCGAGGGTCCGTTTTCCCGCCCGAATGTCCTCGGCGTGGTCCCGCAGATCGTTGTGGAACATCGTCGCGGCGAAAAGGAATCCCGCGGCCGCCGCGGCCATCACGGCCGCGAAGGGCAGTCGGTGGACATTCACCCAGATCACGACGGCCACGACGTAGAAACCGCCGATGACGAAGTCCATGATCTCGCCGAGCCCGCGGTGCCCGAGCGGAATCGGCCCACCGGAATACACCAGCACGGCGAAGGAGAGCGGGAACACCACCAGGGACCACGGATTCGTCGTGTACAGCAGCCAGCCCAGCGCCAGGAGTCCGGCCGCGAGGCAGGCCAGGCCGACCGCCCGCACACGCCGCATGGACAGGCCCAGCGCCAGGGCACTGCCCCGCCGGGCGTTCTCCGGCACGTCCACGCCGTGCTTGAAGTCGTCGTAGTCGTTGAGCAGGCGCCGGGAGATCGACTCCGGCACGAACAGACCCAGCGTGAGCAGCGCCCGGCCGGGGGAGAGGGTGCCGAGGTGACGGGCCACGGAGAGCGCGAACGTCACCTGCAGCAGCACCACCACGGTCATCTGCAGCCCCATCGCCGACATCCACGCCCGCACCCGCGGGAGCGGGCGCACGGCCGGCGGGGGTTCGGCGGGCAGCGGATCGGCGGGTAGCGGTGCGGCGGGCAGGGGCGCGGACCTTTCCGACCGGGACTCCGGCATTCTTGATTCTTCCCCCCTGGCGGACGGTTCCCGGAAAACGGGTCCGAGCGAGACGACGGCGAGTGCGCGCGGTGCGCGGCACGGAGCGGTGACGGGGCCCGGCCGACTTTCCGGGCGACCCCGGAAGATTGAAGTCGTGCGGTGTCCCTCCGTCCAGAGACACCGATGTCCGGTGGGGACACCGGTGACCCTGCGAAACCGGGCACCGGCCTGTTAGTGTCCGCCGTCATCGTCCCGGTGATACCGGGACGCCGGACTTCCCGACAATGGGGGTGGGGCATGAGCACGGAGAGCCGCGACGGGGTTCGTGCGCAGAAGGAGGGAACCGGCGGGGAACGGCCGTATCCGTTCACGCCGGTCCAGGCGCTCGACCTGCACACGCTCTACCAGCAGGCCCGGAAGAACGAACCCCTGTGCCCGGTGCGGATGCCCTACGGCGATCCGGGCCTGCTGGTCACCCGGTACGAGGACGTCAGGACGGTGTTCACCGACCCGCGCTTCCGCCGGTCCGTGCCGGAGGGCACCGACCAGCCCAGGGTCACCCCCGAGCTGATGCCCATGGGCCTGATGGAGATGGATCCGCCCGACCACACCCGCATCCGCCGCCTCATCGCGGGCTCGTTCACCGCGCAGCGCGCCGAGCGGATGCGCCCGTCGACCGAACGGCTCGCCGACTCGCTCCTCGACGCGATGGTCGCCGCCGGGCCGCCGGCCGACCTCGTCCGGGACTTCGCCGTTCCCTTCCCCATCGGTGTCATCTGCGACCTCCTCGGCGTCCCGTACCAGGACCGCCACCGGTTCCACCAGTGGGTCACCGAGGTCAACCAGCTCGCCGGCGGCGACAGCGCGCCGGCCCGGCTCCAGAGCCTGGGCGAACTCCTGGCGTACATGGGCGGGTTGATCCAGGCCCGGCGCGCCGATCCGGCCGACGACCTGATCAGCGAGCTGGTCGTGGCACACGACCAGGACGACCGGCTGTCCGAGGACGAACTCGTCTTCCTGTGCATGCTGCTGCTCATCGCCGGTTACGAGACCACCGCCAACGAGATCGCCAACTTCGCCTACGTGCTGTTCACCCACCCCGACCAGCTGGCGCTCCTCAAGGCCCGGCCGGAACTGCTCCCCGACGCCGTCGAGGAGCTGCTCAGGTTCACCCCGCTGACGGTCTGTGCCGCCTACCCGCGCTACGCCACGACCGACGTCGAACTCGGCGGCGGCACGGTGCCCGCCGGCTCGCCGGTGCTGACCTCGACCAATGCCGCCAACCGGGACCCCGGGATCTTCGACGGACCCGACCTCCTCGACCTCACCCGCTCCACCGGCCGCCAGCACCTGGCCTTCGGCCACGGCCCGCACCACTGCGTGGGCGCGTCCCTGGCGCGGATGGAACTCCAGGTCGCGCTGGGCGCGCTGCTGGCCCGGCTGCCCGACCTCCGGCTCGCCGGCTCGCCGGACTCCGTGGACTGGAAGACCGGCCTGCTCTTCCGCGGCCCCGAGAAGCTCTCCGTCGCATGGTGAACCGGGGGGAGCGAGGCCCGGTGACGGAGCGGCGCGCCGACCCGCGCGTGGACGGGGCCGGGCCCGAGGTGGACGCGGCGCTCCGCGCCGCACGCGCGGCCCTGGCCGAGCGGCTGGACCAGGAGGCCGACGGGAGCGCCGGCCTCGCGGCGGGAGGCGTCCGGGAGGAGGCCGTCGACCTCCTCGCCCACCGGCTGCTCGACGCCGTCGACCCGGTCCGGGAGGCGGAGCGGTACGAGCGGATCACCGCACGGCAGAACGATGACGGGGGCTTCCCCTGGCATCCGGACGGGCCCTCCGACCTGTCCACCACCGTGCTCGCCCACCTCGCCCTCCAGATCGTCGGCCGCGCCGCGGACCACGCGGTCCTCGACCGCGCCGCGCGGTTCACCAGGCGGCACGGCGGCATCGAGGCGCTCGGGCCCGAACCCGCGCACCTCCTGCTGGCGGTCACCGGGGCCGTCGGCTGGAACCGGACCGGGCCGCTGCCCGCGGAACTGCTGCTGCCTTCCTGGGCCGCCGGCGCCGGCCCCGGTCCGGACGCCCCGGCGCGCGCGCTCGCCGCCGCGGTCGGTGTGCTGGGATCGGTCCGCCCGGTCCGTCGACTTCCCGTCGACACCGCGCCGTTGCGGACCGGGAAGCACGGGCGCACCGGCCTGCGCCGCACCGCGGCCACCGCCGGGCTCGGCACGGTCCGCGCCCTCGGCCGGACCGCTCCGCGCTCCCTGCGCCGCGACGCGCTGCGCGAGGCGCACCGCCTCCTTGTCGACGGGCAGGAGAGCGGCGGGAGCTGGGGCGGCGACCGGTCGCACACGGCCCTCTGCGCGCTGGCCCTGTGGGCCCTGGGCGGCGGCACCTCGCACCCCGCCGTCCGTGCCGCACTCGACGCCCTGGCCCGGCCGGACGTCCTCGCCCTCCCCGCCGCCGCGGTGGACACCGCCGTCGTCCTGCGGTCCCTGGCCGCGGGGGGCGCACTGGCCGGTTCGGACCCGGCGGTGGACCGTGCGCTCGACCGGCTGCTTCCCGACCGGGACGGCACGGCGGCCGGCCTGCCCGCCCTCGCGCCCATGGCGGTGTCCGACGTGGACGGCACCGCACTCGTCCTCTCCGCCCTGCACGCCGTCGAAGCGTCCCGTGCGCGGAAGGCGGACACCGCCGTCGCCGAAGGTGTCCGCCGGCTCCTCGAACGGCAGTCCGCGAACGGCGGCTGGTCGCACCACGGTGTCCACCGCCCCGGCCGGCTCGGCGAGTCCACCGCGCCGGGCGTCACCGCCCACGTCGTCGAGGCGCTGTGCGCCGCGGGACACGGCCGGAATCCGGCCGTCTCCCGCGCGATCCGCCTCCTGCTGGCCCGGCAGGCCGTCGAGGGGTACTGGGACGACCGCCGCGACGGCCGGCTGCGCGCGACCACCGAGGTGCTGCCCGCGCTCGGAGCGGCGGGGATGCGGATCGGGCACCTCGCCGTGGACGGCGCGATGGAGTGGGTCTACCGGCAGCAGAACCCGGACGGTGGATGGAGCGAGGACACCGCGCGCGCCCCGGGCACCGCCGGACGGCCGAGCGGCCCGAGCGCGGTGGCGCAGACGGCCCGGTGCGTCATCGCCGCACACACCACCGGGGTCCTCGACGCGCCGCGCCTCGACGCGGCCGTCGCCTTCCTGCTGAGCCACCGTCGCGTGGACGGCGACCGGCCCGCTGCCGACCTGCGCGCCGACGCGCTCGCGCTGCGGGCGACCGCCCTGCACGCACGCCATGCCGGGGCCGCCCCCGGGGGCCCCGTGAGCACGGTGGGCACGGTGGGCACCCAGAGCGTCGTGAGTACCGGCGATCCCGGCGCGCCGGAGCCCGCCGAGTACGACTCCTGGTCGACGCTGTGGTGGCAGCGCCGGGGCCCGCTCGCGATCCTCCACTGGTGCGCCCGCACCCGGGCCGAGCACATCCCGCCGGCCCGCCGGCCCGGCGCCGTGCTGATCGACGTGGCCTGCGGCGGAGGCCTGCTGCACCCGCACATCGCGGACAAGGGCTACCGCCACATCGGCATCGACGTGTCCGCCAAGAGCGCGGAGGTGGCCCGGCGGCACGGTGTCGACGAGGTCCTGATCCACGACGTCCACGCCATCCCGCTGCCCGACGGCTGCGCCGACGTCGTGGTGGCCGGGTACTGCCTCGAACACGTGGAGCGCCCCTTCGACGTGGTCGCCGAGTGCTGCCGCCTGCTCAAGCCCGGCGGCACCCTCGTCATGGACACCATCGCCGACACCTTCCTGGCCCGGCTCTCGGTCATCACCGTGGGCGAGGGCATGCCGGTGTCCTGGGCCGCCCCCAAGGGCTCGCACGACCACCGGATGTTCATCGACCCCCGCCGGCTCGCCGAGGCGTGCGCGGCCAACGGCGTGCCGGTCGAGGTCTTCGGCGTCGTGCCGGTCGTCCGGGACCTCGTCCCGTGGTCCCTGGGGCGCCGCGACGGTGTCCGGATGCGCAGCGGCCGGTCGACGAGGATCCTCTACGGGGTGGCGGGGGTGAAGCCGCCGCAGGACGGGGCCCGGTGAGCGGCCCGGGTCAGCCCTTGGGGACGAGGGTGTTCTCGTTGGTGCGGCCGGCGGCGTAGTCGTCGATGTTGCGGGCGGTGGCGTCGATGATCTGGCCGACGGCGGTGTGGGTGAAGTAGGCCTGGTGGCTGGTGACGAGGACCTGGGGGAAGGTGACGAGGCGGGCGAGGGTGTCGTCGGTGATGCCCTGGATGGAGCGGTCGGTGAAGAAGACGCCGGTCTCCTCTTCGTAGACGTCGAGGCCGACGCCGGAGAGGCGGCCGGCGCGCAGGGTTTCGACGAGGGCGAGGCTGTCGACGAGGCCGCCGCGGCTGGAGTTGACGAGGATGGCGTCGTCCTTCATGCGGGCGAGGGCGGCGCCGTCGATCAGGTGGTGGGTGGACGGCAGCAGGGGCACGTGCAGGCTCACCAGGTCGGCGCGGGTGAGGAGTTCGGGGAGTTCGGTGTAGGTCATGCCGAGGTCGACGCAGGCGGGGTTGGGGGCGATGTCCCAGCCGAGGAGCTCGGTGCCGAAGCCGGCGGCGATGCGGGTGAAGCACTCGCCGATCTTGCCGGTGCCGATGACGCCGACGGTCATGCCGTGGATGTCGCGGCCGAGCAGGCCGTCGAGGCGGAAGTCGAACTCGCGGGAGCGGTTGGCGGCCCGGGTGAGGCGGCGGTTGACGGCGAGGGCCAGGGCCCAGGCGTGTTCAGCCACTGAGTAGGGGCTGTAGTGGGAGACCCGGGCGACGGTCAGGCCGAGTTCGGCGGCGGCGTCGAGGTCGATGTTGTTGAAGCCGGTTGAGCGTTGGGCGATGAGCTCGGTGCCGCCCTCGGCGAGCGCGGTCAGCGTCCCGGCGTCCAGCTCGGCGTTGACGCTGCTGCTGACGGCCGGGTAGCCGGCGGCCAGCGGGGCGGTGTCGCGGTTGAGGAAGACGGACAGGCAGCGCAGCTCGTGCCGGCCCTCGAAGGCCTTCTCCAGCAGCGGCCGTTCGTCCGCCTGCACGCCGTACGCGAGGATCTCCATCTGGCCCGGGTCCTTCCGGTGGTGGTGTGGTCCACTCTGGTGCACCGGTCAAGGTAGAGCAAAAGATGACCGAATGTGGACGCAACCCTCCGCACCCCCGCCGATCGGCTGTTCCCTAGGTCAACAAGCCTTGCCAGCATCGAAAGGGCGGTTTCGATCAAGGAATCGCCTTTGATTAACGATGCACCAATCGTTTGTGAACAGTGCCTCGACAACAGCCGAAGGCACACGAGGGGGTATTCAGCATGTCCGAGGACACCCACGGCACCGAACTGACCCGCCGGCGGATGCTCCAGGGGGCCGCGGCCGCCCTGGCCGTCGCCTCCGGGACGGTCGTGATCGGCGTGGCCGGTCCGGGAGGGGCGGCCACCGCCGCCGATCCCGGCGCTTCCGACAGCTTCGACGAGGTCTTCCAGGGCCGGCGGATCCAGGGCCGCCCGGTCGACGGGGGGAGCCACCAGCACGGTGGTACCGGTGCGGGCGCCGGAACTGGCACCGGCACCGGGTACGAGGTGCGGATCGACGGCGACGAGCTGCACATGATGCGCAACGCCGACGGCACCTGGATCAGCGTCGTGAACCACTACCAGACCTTCGCGACGCCGCGCGCGCTCGCCCGGGCCGCCGTCAACGACCTGCAGGGCGCCACGCTCGTCCCGGTCGCGACCGCCTGATCCGGCCGGTACCCGGCACCGAAACCACCACAGAGGGGGGACTCATGGGAGTCCGCAAGAACCAGGCGACCCTGACGGCCCAGGAGAAGCGCGCCTTCGTCACCGCGGTCCTGGCGCTCAAGGCCAACGGCGGCTACGACCCGTTCGTCACCACGCACAACCAGTTCATCCTCAGCGACGTCGACAACGGCGAGCGCACCGGCCACCGTTCGCCGTCCTTCCTGCCCTGGCACCGCCAGTACCTGCTGCAGTTCGAGCGGGCGCTCCAGGCGATCGACCCGGCCGTCACCCTCCCGTACTGGGACTGGACCGCCGACCGCTCCGCGGGCTCGACCCTGTGGGCCGCCGACTTCATGGGCGGCAACGGGCGGTCCAGCGACGGCCAGGTCACCACCGGCCCGTTCGCCTACTCCACCGGCAACTGGCGGCTCAACGTCAACACCGACAGCCGCACCTACCTGCGCCGCCAGCTCGGCAGCGCGGTGGCCGAGCTGCCCAGCCGCCCCGACACCGAGTCGGTGCTCGCCATCACCACCTACGACGCCGCGCCGTGGAACAGCTCCTCGTCCGGCTTCCGCAACAACCTGGAGGGGTGGCGCGGGGTCAACCTGCACAACCGGGTGCACGTCTGGGTGGGCGGCCAGATGGCCACCGGGATGTCGCCCAACGACCCGGTGTTCTGGCTGCACCACTGCTTCGTGGACAAGCTCTGGTCCGAGTGGCAGAAGCGCAACCCCGGTCAGAGCTACCTGCCGGCGGCCGGCACGCCGAACGTGGTGGACCTCAACGAGCCGATGAAGCCGTGGAACACCGTCTCCCCGGCCGACCTGCTCGACCACAGCGGCACCTACACCTACGACACCGGCTACTGATCCGACGGCGGCCGGCTCCCGGCGGTCCCGATCCCGGCGGTCCCGACCCCGGCAGGGCGGCTGCCGAGAACGGCCCCGGCCCCCCGAGACTCGCGCGCTCGGGGGGCCGGGGCACCGGTCCGCGGGAGGAAGGCGGTCAGATGACCGTCTCGGCCTCCTGGTAGCGGTCGGCCGGCACGGTCTTCAGCTCGGCGACCGCCTCGGCCAGCGGCACCAGGTTGATGCTGGTGCCCTGCAGCGCGGTGATCTGCCCGAAGGCGCCCTTGTGGACGGCCTCCACGGCGTGCCAGCCGAACCGGGTGGCGAGCACCCGGTCGTAGGCGGTCGGGGTGCCGCCGCGCTGGGTGTGGCCGAGGATCACCGGGCGGGCCTCCTTGCCGAGCCGGTGCTCCAGCTCGCGGGAGAGCTGGGTGGCGATGCCGGTGAACCGCTCGTGGCCGTAGATGTCCTTGGTGCCCTCCTCCCAGTGCATGGTGCCGGGCTCGGGCTTGGCGCCCTCGGCGCAGACCACGATCGCGAACTTCTTCTGCCGGTCGAAGCGCTCCCGGACGACGTCGGTGAGCTTCTCGATGTGGAACGGGCGCTCCGGGACGACGATCGCGTGAGCGCCGGCCGCCATGCCCGCGTTCAGCGCGATCCAGCCGGTGTGCCGGCCCATGACCTCGACGACCATGACGCGCTGGTGCGACTCGGCGGTGGTCTTCAGCCGGTCGAGCGCCTCGGTGGCGACCGACACGGCGGTGTCGAAGCCGAAGGTGACGTCGGTGCAGGCGATGTCGTTGTCGATGGTCTTCGGCACGCCGACGATCGGCAGGCCCGCGTCGCTCATCAGCTTGGCGGCCTTCAGGGTGCCCTCGCCGCCGATCGGGATCACCGCGTCCAGGCCGAGGTCCGCGCAGTACTGCTTGGCGCGCTCGACGCCGTCGCGCAGGTGGCTGGGCTGGACCCGGGAGGAACCGAGGATCGTGCCGCCCTGGGCGAGGATGCCGCTCACCGAGTCGAGGGTCAGGGGCCGGTGATGCCCCTCCAGGAAACCGCGCCAGCCGTCCTCGAACCCGATGATCTCGTCGCCGTGGTCGACCACCCCCCGGTGGACCACGGAGCGGATCACCGCGTTCAGGCCGGGGCAGTCACCGCCGCTGGTCAGCACTCCAATACGCATTGCTTTGCAACTCCCGAGCAGAACCGAGGAACGGCCGGACTACAGGCTGGGACGACGGACCGCCACCGTAGCGGGCCTCTCCCGCGCCGGGTTGGCGCGGAGGTGTCCGCCGGGTGAAGGACCGGCCGATCCGGACAGAACATCCGAAACCGGCCGTGGATGTCGAGCATACGGCCCCTGCGTCCGGCCGGGCAGGAGCCGACGCGGGAGCGGCGCCGTCGGCGCCCCCGCGCGGAATTGCAGCCTGCTGCCGAGGAGGGTGTGCAGCCGGCAGCCCCGGGTGGGGCAGCCCCATTGTCGTACGTTCCGGCCCGTCCGTGGACCGGGTGACCGCATCGCGGGCACCCGGCGGACGGGCGTCGGGACGTGCTACGCGGGGCGCGTCGTGGCCGCGATGCGCTCGGCGCGCAGCGCGTCGTACCAGGTGGTGTCGGCCGGCGGCAGGGCGTTCACGTCCAGCGCCAGCTTGATCAGCATGTCGGCGACGGCGGGATTGCGCGCCATCACCGGTCCGTGCAGGTAGGTGCCGAAGACGGTGTCCCGCCAGGCGCCCTCGGTGCCGTCGCCGGTGCCGTTGCCCCGGCCGGCGGTGACCCGGGCCAGCGGGCTGACGCCCTGGCCGAGGTGGGTCACGCCCTGGTGGTTCTCGAACCCGGTCAGCTGCGGCAGGCCGAGCTGCGGGTCCACGTCGGCCAGCACGTCGCCGACGCACCGGGCGCCCTCGCCGCGGGTGGTCCACACGTCGAGCAGGCCGAGGCCCGGCTCGCGCTGGCCGAGGTCGTTGATGAACTCGTGGCCGAGGATCTGGTAGCCGGCGCAGACCGCGAAGATGATCGCGCCGTTCTCGGAGGCCCGCACCAGCCCCGGGTCGTTGCGCAGCCGCTCGGCGGCGAGCCGCTGCGGACGGTCCTCGCCGCCGCCGATCAGGTAGATGTCGCCGCTGGTGGGCACCGCCTGGTCGGAGCGGACGTCGATCCGGGTCACGTTGAGATGGCGCTGGCGGGCCCGGCGCTCCACGACCAGGGCGTTGCCCCGGTCGCCGTAGGTGCTGAGCAGGTCGGGGTAGACCCAGACCACGCGCAGGCTGCTCTCACTCATCCTCGAAGGCCTTCCATGACGTACGTGCGGTGGGCTGCTGGGGCTGCCGGGGCGGCCGCGGTCGCTCGGCGGCGGTCCGGCATCAGCCGGCCACGACCTTCCGCAGCTGCTGGAAGGCGGTGTAGTTGGCGATCGCCTCGATCCGGCCGGGCGGGGCCATCCGGACGGCCTGCTCCAGCGAGTCCACGACGTGGAACTGCAGCCCGGCGACCTCCAGGCGCACCGCCAGGTCCAGCTTGCGCTGGCCCAGCACGAACACCGGGTGCCCGGCGAGCCGCTCGTAGTCCACGTCCCACAGCCAGGAGGTGTCGGTGCCGTCGGCGTCGAGCGCGTTCACGGAGAGCACCACCGGGGTGGGCGGGCCGTCGATCAGCGAGAAGGTCTCCAGCCAGCCGGCCGGGTTCTTGGCCAGCAGCAGCCGGATGTCGCGGCCCTGGTACTGGACGACGTCGTAGCGGCCGGCCACCGCGGTGACCGAGCGCATCCGCTCCAGCGCGACCTGCGGGGAGACGCCGAACACCGCGGCGACGGCGGCCGAGCTGGTGGCGTTGGCCAGGTTGGCCCGGCCGGGCAGCTGGAGCTGGATCGGCCAGGCGCCGCGCTGCGGGTCGATCACGTGGGTGCCCTGCAGGGCCCAGTGCGGGTTGGGGCGCCGGAAGCCGCACTCCTGGCAGAACCAGTCGTCGCCGGGGCGCTGCATCACGCCGCCGCAGGCCGGGCAGGACCAGGCGTCCTCCTTCCACGCCTGTCCGGCGGCCACCCAGACCACCTTCTTGCAGGAGGAGGCGGCCCAGGTCACCAGCGGGTCGTCGGCGTTGGCGATCACCACGGCCTCGGTGTCCTGCAGGCCCTCGCGCCACTTCTCCGCCATCATGCGGGTCTCGGCGGCGCGGTCGAGCTGGTCGCGGGAGAGGTTGAGCAGGGCGATCGCCTTGGGGCGGGTGTCCCGGGCGACCATCGCCAGGTACTTCTCGTCGACCTCGATGACGCCGTAGCGGGCGTCCGAGCCGCCGGCCAGGGCGGAGGTGATGCCGGCCGGCATGTTGGCGCCCAGCGCGTTGGAGACCACCGGGCCGGCGGCGCGCAGCGCCTCGGCGATCAGGCGGGTGGTCGTGGTCTTGCCGTTGGTGGCGCTGACCAGCACGACGTCGAGGTTCTCGGCGAGGGTGGCGAGCAGATCGGGGTCGAGCCTCAGCGCGACCTTGCCGCCGATCACCGAGCCGCTGCCGCGCCCGGCCTTGCGGGACACGGCGGCGGCCACCTTGCCGGCGGTCACCGCGATCTTCGCGCGCGCCGGCAGCGAGGCGTCGCGTGCGCCTGTGGGCTCCGATTCGGTGCCTGCCATGCTCAGTGGTTCCTCCTTGCTGCGGCACCGCCCGGGGGCCGGACTACGGGCCGTGGGGCGGCGGGGACGGGATCAGCCTACCGACTCCCCCACCCGGCTCGGCGCCCCGGACCCCGCGCCGCCTGCTGGGACGCGCCCGGAGAGCCCGTCCGGGCGGCCCTGACGCGCGGTCAGGCCCGGCGGTGTACGGAGGGGCCGTTCGCCGTCGGGGACGCGGGAGCGGGGCACGGCGGTTCCGTGCTCCGGGGCGGGTGGGGGCCTTGGTGAGGGTGTGGTGAAGAAATGACCGAATGATTACCTGCCCCATCGCCGCTGCTCACCGGCCGCCCCGGAGCCGCCCGCCGTCCGCCGGCCCGCGCTCACCCGCCTATGCTCACCGGCCCGGGCGGGTCTGCCAGGGCACCGGGAGCTCCTCGGCCGCCTCCGCCAGGTGGGCGGTGATCACCAGCGTCCCCTCCTCCACCTGGTAGTCCAGCGGCGCCGCCAGCCGGCGCATGGTGGCGATCAGCCCGGAGTTGGACGCCTGGGTGACCGCGTACACGGTGTCCATCCCGGCCTCCAGGGCCAGCGCGGACATCCGCCGCATGAGGTCCAGGCCCAGCCC
This sequence comes from Kitasatospora sp. NPDC001527, assembly GCF_040298605.1. Taxonomy (NCBI): domain Bacteria; kingdom Bacillati; phylum Actinomycetota; class Actinomycetes; order Kitasatosporales; family Streptomycetaceae; genus Kitasatospora; species Kitasatospora sp. NPDC001527. The sequence goes on from NZ_JBEPAM010000015.1 coordinate 79,533, forward strand.
GCGCCGCTGCCAGGCGTCCTCGACCAGCACCGCCACCTCGGCGCCCTCGTCGTCCCACATCAGGTGCCCGAGGGCGACGATCCGCCCGTCGGCCGTCTCCACCGCCAGGGTCTGGCCGTGCCGGGCGTCCAGCAGGTGGTCCAGATAGCGGTCGGCGTCCCGGACCGGCCCGTGGTAGCGCTTGCGCAGGGTGTCGGGGGAGCAGCGGTGGTGCATCGCCAGCGCGGCCTCCTTGTCCGCCGGGTCCGCGCGCCGCACGGTCAGGTCGGTGCCGGCCGGCAGGCTCAGCCGGGCCCGGACGTCCGGCACCCGGGGGCCGAGCAGGGTGTCCAGCTCGACCAGCGCCTGGGCCCGGGCGAACTCGGTCGGGGTGAACGGCAGCTGCGGGCGGGTGAGTTCGACGAGGCCGCCGGAGGGCACCGGCAGCCGCATCACGTGCCCGTCCACCCCGGCGGTGCCGCGCGCGGCCGCCCCCGGGTACTGCCGGATGCTGCACTGCCCGAACAGCTGGCGCAGCGCGATCGGCAGCTCGGCGGCGTCCAGCGCGGTCCGGGTGGCCAGCGCCAGCACGTGGGTCGGCACGTCCACCAGGTCGTGGGCGTCCGCCGGGCCGGTCCAGATGTCGTGCCCGCCGGCCCCGGCCACCACCGCGGCCAGGTCGGCCCGGGCGAGCGAGCGCGGCGCGCGGACGAAGAACTCGTCCACGGCGCCGGTCGGCAGCGGGTGGGACTGCATCGAGACGATGTTCACCTGCCGGGCCGCGAAGGCCGCGCAGACCCGGGCCAGGCTGCCGGGGGAGTCCTGCACCGTGGTGCGGACCCGCCACAGCGCGGTCTCCTCGAAGTCGTGCAGCGGCCCCTTCAGCGGCTCGGGCGTCTCCGTCCCGGCCGTCCTGGCCGTCCCGGCCGCCGCCCCGGCCGGTGGTGACGGGGGCGCGTCCGGCGCGGGCGGCCCGTGCAACTGGTGCCGGTGCGACCACCAGGTGTGGAACAGCGCGGTGGCCAGCAGTGTGGTGGCGGACGCCGCGAGCACGACCGGCCCGTCCGGCCCGTGCACCACGAGCTTGGCCACCAGGTCGGCGGTGGTCACCGAGAGGAAGACGGCGGCGAGTTCCACCGCGTCGCGCCGCCACCGGTGGGTTCCGGCGCCGCGACGCTGGGCACGGGAGGGGTTCGGGGACTGGACGGTCTCGGGCTTCGGCTTCTCCGGGTGCTCCATGCCATCAATCTGCCGCTCCGGTGTTTCACGATCACGAATCCCCCGTGACCTGACGGTTAATGGTGCCGTGAATCGGCCGTCCCGCGCCCGGCGGCCTTCACCTCGTCGAGCAGGATCCGCAGGTCCGTTTCGGTGGTGGCCGGGTTGAGGAGGCAAGCGCGGAGCATCTCGCGGCCGGCCAGGCGGGCGCCGGTGACGAAGGCGCGGCCGCGGCGCTGGACGGCGGCGGGCAGGTCGCGGTTGAGGGCGTCCAGGGCGGGTCCCGCGAGGCCGGCCGGGCGCAGGCGGAACGCGACGATGGACGTGCTGACCTCCGCGAGCAGTTCCAACTCCGGCTCGGCGGCTATGAGTTCGCCCAGGTGGCGGGCGAGTGCGGTGGTCCGGGCGATGTCCCGGGCGAGGCCGTCGCGGCCGCGGTGGGCGATGGTGGCCCACACCTTGAGGGCGCGGAACGGGCGGGTCTGCTCGGTGCCGTACTCGGAGAACCAGCCCAGCTCCCCGGCCGTCTCGTCGCGCAGGTAGGAGGGGACGAGGCTGAAGGCGGCGCGCAGCTCGGCGGGGTCGCGGACCAGCGCGCAGCCGCAGTCGACCGGGACGCCGAGCCACTTGTGCGGGTCCAGGGCGAGCGAGTCGGCCCGCTCCAGCCCGGCGTACCGGTGCGCGATCACCGGGTCGAGCACGCCGAAGGCGCCGTAGGCGCCGTCCACGTGCAGCCACAGGTGTTCCTCGGCGCAGAGGTCGGCGATCGGGTCGAAGGCGTCCACCGCGCCGGTGCCGACGGTGCCGGCCGAGGCGACCACCAGGAAGGGCAGCAGCCCGGCGGCCCGGTCGCGGGCGACCGCGGCGCGCAGGTCGGCGAGGTCGAGGCGGCCGTCCGGTCCGGTGGCCACGGTGCGCAGGTGCCGGCTGCCGAGGCCCAGCAGCTCGGTGGCCTTGCGGACGCAGGAGTGGGTCTCCCCGGTGACGTAGCCGACCAGCGGCGGCATCCCGGCCAGGCCGTCCTCGCGGACGTCCCAGCCGGCGGCGAGCGCGGCCCGGTTGCGGGCGGCGGCCAGGCAGACGATGGTCGCCATCGAGGTGCCGGAGGTGAGCAGCCCGCCGCCGGGAGGGTGCGGGAAACCGACCAGCTCGGCGATCCAGCGGACCACGGCCCGCTCCAGGTGGACGTCGGCGTGGTCGCCGCCGGCCGAGCTGGGGTTCATCGCGGCGGCGGCCAGGGTGGCGAGCACGCCCGCCGGGGCCGGGGCGGAGTTCACCCAGCCGAAGAACCGGGGGTGGCCGTTGCCCATCGGGTACGGCAGGACGTCGCGGCCGACCGCCTCCAGCAGCTCGGCGAGCGGGCGGCCGGCCGAGGGCAGCGGGGCGTCCAGCAGGGCGCGGCGGGCGGCGTCGTCCATCGGCTGCCAGACGGGGCGGTCGGCCAGCCCCGCCAGGTGGTCGGCGGCCAGGTCGGCGGCGGTGTGCGCGGCGGCGCGGAAGTCGTCGGAGGTCATGTGCGGCTCCGGGAGGGTGCGGGCCTGGTGGCGCGGCGTCCTCGGCGCACCCGATCCCCGCGATCCTACGAAAACGGGCCCGCGCCGTGCGGCGCGGGCCCGACAGGTGGGACGGCGGGCGTCAGTCCAGTGAGCCGGACAGACCGCTCGCGGAGCGGCAGTAGCCCTGCATCTCCTTGTCGGTGAACTTGGCGCAGAGCCGGCCGGCCGCACCCGCCTCCGTGTAGTTGACCGTGTAGTAGCTGACCAGGCCCTCCGCGCAGGCCTTGCGCTGCCAGCCGTCCGCGGCGGTCGCGCACTGCTGGGCGGCCCAGTCCTCGCGGTCCAGGTTGTACTTCATGGTGCGCGAGCCCACGCCCCGGCTGCAGTCCACCGCCCCGCCGGAGGCCTTGCCGTCGAGGCACCACTTCAGGGCCTCGGCGTACACCTCGGGGTGGTTCGGGTAGTCGTGCGAGGAGAGGTAGAAGGTGGGGGCGTAGAAGAAGCAGGCGGACTGGAACAGCGCCGGCTGCTCCTTGCACGGGTAGAGCGGGTCCTGGGCGAGCTTGTCGGCGGGCAGGTTGGCCTTGGCCTTCTCGTCCTCCTCGTCCGGGCCGAAGAGCTGCATGAACAGGCCCTCGGAGCAGCGGATCCGGTTCTGGTCGGTGGTGAACCTGTTGCACAGCTCGCGCGCCTTGGCGACGTCCTGCTTGGCGACGAACATCGTGCCGTGGCCGACGCCGTGGATGCACGGGCCGCTGTTCTTGGGCGCGCAGAGCTTGACCAGGTCCGTCTCGGGCTGGGGGGAGGCGTTGAGCATCTCCTCGACGGCGCCGTGCAGGTAGCCGGCCGCGCAGGTCTCGTGCGGGAAGGAGATGACCTTCTGGAAGTCGGCGTTGAAGCGCTTGACCGCCGCGTGCCCGAGCTCGTGGGCGATCGGGTGGCAGAACCGGACGGTGTACGGCAGCTGCTTGGTGATCCTGTCGAGGTCCGCCAGGGCGATGCCGGGGTCGGAGGCGTCCATCTCGGCCATCAGCTTGTTGCGCAGCGTCGAGCGGGTCCACACTGCCGGGTCCCCGGTCGCGGTCGCGGTGGCGCCCGCGGCGGTCGGCTGCGCGGCGCCGGCGGGCGCGGTGCCCGTGGCGTCCCCGGGGGCGGCCGGCCCGGACACCGCGGCGGTGACCGGCTCGGGCGTCCAGTCGGTGACGGCCACCGACCCCAGACCGAGCACCCCGAGCAGCAGGGCGGTGAGGATCGCGAAGGCTCGCGGTTGCATGACGGAGATCCCCCGGCGGATCGAGACGGACGGGACTCTCCCCATCCTGACGGCACGGGCTGAGGATTCCGTGTTATCGGCCGCCATTCGGGAGGTGTCGGCGACGCTACCGCACGTCCCGCCCGGTCAACGAAGCGGGTTGGCGGCTGGTCACGGCCCGGCCCGCGGCCCCGGGTGGCGCGCTGCCCGCACCGCCCGGGGCCGCGTCGCTCAGAGCTCCAGGGACACCTGGTACTCCGTCAGCCAGGCGTCGATGTCCAGGGCCAGATCGGTCGCCAGCCGGACCGACTGCGGGTCGGTGTCCGGCGCCAGCGCGTCCGACAGCGCCCGCCGGTCCAGCAGGGCGAGGGCGGGCGAGCCGGGGTCGGCGGCCAGCGCGGCGAGCTCGCCGCGCAGCAGCTGCGGATAGCGCGGGTCCTGCACGATCGGGTACGGGCTCTTCGCCCGGTCGGCGATCTCGGCCGGCAGCACGTCGCGGACGGCGGCCCGCAGCAGGCTCTTCTCCCGGCCGTCGAAGTACTTCATCGTCCACGGCGTGTTGAAGACGTACTGCACCAGCCGGTGGTCGCAGAACGGCACCCGCACCTCCAGACCGGTGGCCATGCTCATCCGGTCCTTGCGGTCCAGCAGGATGCGGGCGAAGCGGGTGAGGTTGAGGTACGACACCTCCCGCATCCGCCGCTCGAACGGGTCGGCGTCCGGCAGGTGCGGGACCTCGGCGAGCGCCTCCCGGTACCGGGCCCGCCGGTAGCCGGGCAGGTCGAGCTTGGCGAGCAGCTCCCGGTCCAGCAGCTGCTCGCGCGGCCCGCTGCCGCTGCCGCCGAGACTGCTCAGCACGGGCGCCCACGGGAAGTCGTCGGCGCGCACCAGCCGCGGGTCGTGGAACCAGCGGTAGCCGCCGAACAGCTCGTCGGCGGACTCCCCGGACAGCGCCACCGTGGAGCGCTCGCGCACCCCTCGGAAGAGCAGCAGCAGTGAGGCGTCCATGTCGCCGACGCCGCCCGGGAGGTCCCGGGCGCGCAGGGTGGCGAGCCGCTGCGCCGGGTGGCCGAGGTCGGCGGTGTCCAGCTCGATCACCCGGTGGTCGGCGCCGACGTACCGGGCGAGCAGCTCCGCGTACGGGCCGTCCGGGGTGGTGCGCACGGCGTCCGGGGCGAAGTGCTCGGACTGGCCGGTGAAGTCGACGGCGAAGGAGCGCACCGGTCCGGCGCCGGCGGCGCGCAGCGTCCGGGCGGCCAGGGCGGTGACCGCGCTGGAGTCGAGGCCGCCGGAGAGCAGCGAGCAGAGCGGCACGTCGGAGTCCAGCTGGCGGTGGACGATGTCCTCCAGCAGGGCCCGGACGGTGGTGATCGTGGTGGGGAGGTCCTGGAGGTGCTCGCGGGCCTCCAGCGCCCAGTAGCGCCGCTCGGTGAGGCCCTGGCGCCGCACCCGGACCACATGGCCGGGCCGGACCTCGGCGATGCCCCGGTACGGGGTGATGCCCGGGGTGCGGGTGAGCGTGAGCAGTTCGCGCAGCCCGTCGAGGTCGACCACCGGGCGCACCGCGGGGTGGGCGAGCAGCGCCTTCGGTTCGGAGCCGAAGATCACGCCGTCCGGGGTCGGGTGGTAGTGCAGCGGCTTGACGCCCATCCGGTCGCGGACCAGCAGCAGCTCCTCGGTGCGGGCGTCCCAGACCGCGAAGGCGAACATGCCGTTGAGCCGCTCGGCCAGGTGTTCGCCCCACTCCAGGTAGGCGCGCAGCACCACCTCGGTGTCGCTGCGGGTGCGGAAGCGGTGCCCGGCGGCCTCCAGCTCGGCGCGCAGCTCGCGGTGGTTGTACACCTCCCCGCTGTAGCTGAGGGCGGCCAGCATCCGGCCGTCGTGCTCGGCCGTCATCGGCTGGACCCCGCCGATCGGGTCGATCACGGCGAGGCGCCGGTGGCCCAGCGCGGCGTGCCGCTCCAGGTGGACGCCGCCGGCGTCCGGGCCGCGGCAGAGCTGGGTCTCCGTCATGGCGTCGAGCACCGCGTGTTCGAGGGTCAGGTCGCGGTCGTAGGCGACCCATCCGGTGATCCCGCACATCAGCCAGCCTCCGGTTCTTCCGACACTCTTCCGACGCTCCCTTTCCTCCCCCGGCCCCCCGGTGTGTGAGCAAGTCATCACGCTACGTGGTCACCCGTGCGGCTACAAGACCCCTCTTCATCTTCCGAATGCAGCAAGATCCTGCCCGATTTCGGGCAGGATCTTTGATCTTTCGGCGACGGGATGCCTAGGCTCCCCACTCGTGTCCAGCTCGCCCGGTCCCTCGCACCCTCACGACGACCTGCTCGCGCACCTCACCCGGACCAGCCCGCTCGGGCCCCGGGAGGCGGCGCGGGTGGTGGCGGAGGTGCTGGCGTACTTCTCCGAGACCACCGAGGAGTACGTCCGGCGCCGCCACGGCGAACTGCAGGCACGCGGCCTGACCAACGAGCGGATCTTCGCCCGGCTCGCCGAGGAGCTGCCGGCCCGCCGGGTCGCGGCGCCCGGGCTCTCGGCCCGCCAGCTGCGCCGGATCGTCTACGGCTGACGGTCCGCGTTCAGGTCTTGTCGGCTCGCCCCGGCCCGCGCCGGCCGGCCGGCCCTCGTCATCACGGAACCAAGGAGTCCACCATGTGCGGAATCGTGGCCTACATCGGCCCCAAGGACGCGACCCCCTTCCTGCTGGAGGGCCTCGCCCGGCTGGAGTACCGGGGCTACGACTCGGCCGGCGTCGCCGTCGCCGGACGCACCGGCGGCATCAAGGTCCGCAAGGTCAAGGGCCGGGTCGCCGACCTCGCCGCCGACGTCCCCGCCCGCTTCAAGGGCACCACCGGCATCGGCCACACCCGCTGGGCCACCCACGGCGTCCCCAGCGACGCCAACGCCCACCCGCATGTCGCCAACGCCGTGGGGGCACCCCCGGCCGAAGGCTGGGGGAGGATCGCCGTCGTCCACAACGGCATCATCGAGAACGCCGACGAGCTGCGTGTGCGGCTCGCCGCCGACGGCGCGGTCTTCCGCTCCGAGACCGACAGCGAGGTGCTCGCCCACCTCATCGCCGCCCACGCCGCCGAGGGCGGCGAGCTGGAGGACGCCGTGCGCGCCGCGCTCGGCAAGGTCGTCGGCACCTACGGCATCGCCGTCCTCGACGCCGAGCAGCCCGACCGCATCGTGGTCGCCCGCAACGGCAGCCCGATCGTGCTCGGCATCGGCGAGAAGGAGATGTTCGCCGCCTCCGACGTCTCCGCCCTGGTCCGCTACACCCGCCAGGTCGTCCACCTGGAGGACGGCGAGCTGGCCACCGTGCGCGCCGACGGCTTCCGCACCTTCACCGAGGACGCCCGCACCACCCACCGCCAGCCGTCCACCGTCGACTGGGAGGTCGACTCCTACGACACCGGCGGCTACGACCACTTCCTGCTCAAGGAGATCCACGAGCAGCCCGGCTCCGTCGAACGCACCCTCAGCGGCCGCCTCGACGAGCGCTTCGCCACCGCCCACCTGGGCGGTCTCAACCTGGACGCCCGCGAGCTGCGCGAGATCCGCCGGGTCAAGATCCTCGGCTGCGGCTCCGCCTACTACGCCGGCGAGATGGGCGCCCAGCTCATCGAGGAGCTGGCCCGCATCCCCGCGCACAGCGAGCCCGCCTCCGAGTTCCGCTACCGCAACCCGGTCGTCGAGGCCGACACCCTCTACATCGCGGTCAGCCAGTCGGGCGAGACCTACGACACCCTCGCCGCCGTCCAGGAGGTGAAGCGCAAGGGCGGCCGGGTGCTCGGCGTGGTCAACACCGTCGGCAGCGCCATCGCCCGCGAGTGCGACGGCGGCATCTACCTGCACGCCGGCCCGGAGATCTCGGTCGCCTCCACCAAGGCGTTCACCTCCACGGTCGTCGCCTTCGCGCTGCTCGCCCTGCACTTCGGCCGGATCCACGACCTCTCGCCCGCCGACGGCCGCCGGATCGTCTCCGCGCTCAAGGCGCTGCCCGGCCAGATCCGCGAGGTCCTCGCCCAGAGCGAGGAGATCGCCGTACTCGCCGGCGAGTACGCCGACTCCACCGGGATGATGTTCATCGGCCGGGTGCGCGGCTACCCGGTCGCCCGCGAGGGCGCGCAGAAGCTCAAGGAGATCTCCTACGTGCACGCCGAGGCCTACCCGGCGAGCGAGCTGAAGCACGGCCCGCTGGCCCTGATCAGCCCCGAGCTGCCGACCGTCGCCCTCGTCCCGGACGACGAGCTGCTCGACAAGAACCTCACCACCCTCGGCGAGATCAAGGCCCGGGCCGGCCGGGTCCTCGCGGTCGCCCACCGCCGCCCCGACAGCAAGCTCGCCGACCACTGCGTGCTGGTGCCCAAGAGCGAGCCCGAGCTGGACCCGCTGCTCCTCAACATCCCGCTCCAGCTGCTCGCCTACCACGCCGCCGTCGCCCTGGAGCGCGACGTGGACAAGCCCCGCAACCTCGCCAAGAGCGTCACCGTCGAGTAGCCCTCGCGGCCGGGGGCCGGACCGTTTCCGGCCCCCGGCGCGGGAGGCGTGTGGAGGCACACGGGGGGCGTGCGGCTCAGTAGTCCGCGCTGGGCGCGCGGGTGGTGGGGCCGAGGTCGGGCTCGTCACGCAGTTCGAGGGCCGCGCCGTGGCGGGTGAGTTCGAGGACGACGAGGGTGTTGCGGCCCGGCCGCCAGAGCGGGGCCGGGGCGTAGAGGGTGCGCTGCGGTCCCTCGTCGGTGTGCCGGCCGAGCAGGAAGCCGTTCAGCCAGAGCAGGCCCCGGCCCCAGCTCGGGAGGGCGACGAAGGCGTCGGCGGGGGCGTCGACGTCCGTCTCGAAGCGGTGGAAGGCGGGCTCGCCGTCGGCGGTGTCGAGGGCGTCGTGGAATTCGAGGGCGCCGAGGTCGGTGAGCGGCAGCGGGCGGATCTCCCAGCCGTGCAGGCGCTGGCGCTCGTGCGAGACGCCGCGCCGGATTCCCTTGCGGTCGTCCAGCTGGGGGCCGTAGTTGGCGCGGCCGAGCGCCTCGACCAGGATGTCGAGGGTGACGCCGTCGGGGCCGGTGGCCAGCGGGAGACTCTCGCCGGGGCGGTTGCGGTCGAGGACGCCGAGCGGGCGGCCGTCGGCGAAGAGCTGCGCGCGGTCGCCGAGGCCGTCGACGCGCAGCGGGAGTTCGGGGCGCGGGCCGGGGACGCGGGTGCGGTAGTGGATCAGGCCGAGCGACTGGCCGAGGCGCTCCATCGGCTCGGGGACGGGCCGGTGGACGGGGGCGGAGAGGGCGTCGAGGGAGTCCAGGAGGCGGGCGCGGCCCGTCGCGGCGTCGAGCCGGCGGGGCGACAACCGGGGCGGCTGGGGCGGCAGTTCGCCCTCGGGGAGCGGGACGTACGTGCCGATGACGGCCCGCAGGGCGTGGAACTTCTCGGTCAGCTCGCCCGCCTCGCCGATCGGCGCGTCGTAGTCGTAGCTGGTGGTGGTCGGCTCGAAGCCGGCGGTGTCCGGGCCGGTGCCGGAGTGGTTGGCGCCCGCCCAGAGACCGAAGTTGGTGCCGCCGTGCGCCATGTAGAGGTTGACGGAGGCGCCGGTGGCGAGGAGTTCGTCGAGCGAGGCGGCGGTCTCCTTGGCGTCCCGGACGTGGTGCGGGTCGCCGATCCGGTCGAACCAGCCGATCCAGAACTCCATGGCGGCCAGCGGACCTTCGGGCTGCTGCCGGCGCAGCACCTCGAAGCGTTCGGGGGCGCGGGAGCCGAAGGTGGCGGTCGCCAGCAGGCCCGGGATCGCGCCGCCCTGCTGCATGAAGTCCTCGGAGCCGTCGGCGGTGAACAGCAGGCAGTCCACCCCGCGGGCGACCAGGCCGTCGCGCAGGTGCGCCAGGTAGGCGGCGTCGTTGCCGTAGCTGCCGTACTCGTTCTCCACCTGCACGGCCACCACCGGGCCGCCCCGGCTGCCCAGCAGCGGAAGCAGTTGCGGTACCAGGGCGTCGAACCAGCCGTCCACCGCGGCGAGGAAGGCGGGGTCGGAGCTGCGCAGCCGGATCCCGTCCACGGCCAGCAGCCGCGCCGGCAGGCCGCCGAACTCCCACTCGGCGCAGATGTACGGGCCGGGGCGCAGGATGACGTCCAGGCCGTGCCGCTCGGCCAGCCGGACGAACCGGGCGACGTCCCGCCAGCCGGTGAAGTCCACCTCACCGCCCGGGAGTTCGTGGAAGTTCCAGGGGAGGTAGGTGTCCACCGTGTTGACGCCCAGGGCGCGCAGCCGGGCCAGCCGGTCGTCCCACAGGTCGGGGTGGACCCGGAAGTAGTGCAGCGCGCCGGAGACGATGCGGTGGGGCGCGCCGTTGCGGCGGAAGCCGCCGGCGTCGAAGCCGAGCTCGATCATTGCGGACCAGCTTTCGATGGTGGCGTGGCGACGCGGGCCGCCGGGGGTCGGGTTCCGGCGGTCGGGATCCCGGGGCGTCGCCCCTCCGAACGGCCGGTGCGGTGCGATCGTGCCCGCCGCGCGGGGCTGTTCCACCCGGCCGCAGCCGCCCTAGACTGCTCAGCTCGCACGGCATTACCGACGGGTAGGTAGGTTCCCGGGCCGGATGCCGTCACCGACCGACAGGGGATGGGGAGTCCGGATGGCCGACGAGCGGGTGCACGCCTACGGGGACGACGCGCTGGGGGAGCACGACGCGGTGGCCCTGGCCGCCCTGGTGCGGGCCGGCGAGGTGAGCCCCGCCGAGCTGGCGGCCGCCGCCGCGGCCCGGGCCGAACGGGTCGACGCGGCGCTCGCCCCGGTCGCCTTCGCCGCGTACGGGCGGGGGCGGGGCGCGGACGGCAGCGCGCACGGCACCGGGGCGAAGGCGCCGCTGTACGGCGTGCCCAGCTACCTCAAGGACAACACCGACCTGCGCGGCATGCCCACCGGCCAGGGCAGCGCGGCCTTCCGCGCCAAGCCCGCCCGCCGCTCCGCGGGCTTCGCCGAGCAGTTCCTCGGCACCGGCCTGTCCGTCCTCGGCAAGACCCGGCTGCCCGAGTTCGGCCTCAACGCCTCCACCGAGTTCGCCGCGGCCCGCCCGGTCCGCAACCCGTGGCGGACCTCGCACTCCCCGGGCGCCTCCTCCGGCGGCGCGGCCGCGCTGGTCGCCTCCGGCGTCGTGCCGATCGCGCACGCCAACGACGGCGGCGGCTCGATCCGGATCCCCGCCGCCTGCTGCGGCCTGGTCGGCCTCAAGCCCACCCGCGGCCGGCTGGTGCCCAACGCCCAGGGCCGCCGGCTGCCGGTGGACATCGTCACCGACGGCGTGCTGACCCGCTCCGTGCGCGACACCGCCGCGTTCTTCGCCGCCGCCGAACGCCACCACCGCAACCCCGCGCTGCCCCCGCTCGGCCTGGTCGAGGGACCGTGCGCGCGCCGGCTGCGGATCGGCCTGGTGGTGGACTCCCCGACGGCGCCCACCGACGGGCCGACCAGGGCGGCGGTCGAGGAGACCGCCGCCCGCCTGGCCGCCCTGGGCCACGAGGTGACGCCGGTGGAGCTCCCGTTCGGGGAGGAGTTCTCCCGCGACTTCATCCTCTACTGGGGCTACATCGCCTTCCTGATCGCCACCACCGGCCGGCTGACCGTCGACCCCGGCTTCCGGGCGGACCGGCTGGACGGCCTCACCACCGGCCTGCGGCGGATCTTCCACCGCGAGTTCACCCGGGTGCCGGGGGTGGTGCGGCGGCTGCGCCTGGCCGAGCGGACGTACGCGGGGCTGTTCCGTACGCGGGACGCGATCCTGTCGCCGGTGCTGGCGCACGTCGCGCCGCCGATCGGCCACCTGAGCCCGAACGTCGCGTTCGACGAACTGCTGGAGCGGCTCACCCGGTACGTCTCCTTCACGCCGGTCAACAACATCACCGGCGGCCCCGGCATCGCCCTGCCGGTCGGCGCGAGCCCGGACGGCCTGCCGATCGGCGTCCACCTGTCGGCCGGACACGGGCAGGAGCGGGTGCTGCTGGAGCTGGCGTTCGCCCTGGAGGCGGACCGGCCCTGGCGGCGGATCCAGGACTGAGTCCCGGTCCGGGACGGAGCCCCGGTCCCCGTCAGCCGAGGACCGGGGAGGCGATCGCGCAGGCCGCCCGGACCTCGCGGCGCAGCGGGCCGAGCACGTCGTCGGCGGTCCCGGGCCCGGTCCCGTGCTCGTCGCCGGGTTCGCCGCCGGGCCCGCCGTCGGGTGGTGGAGCGGGCAGCGGGGTGCCGGTCCGCAGGGCCTCGGCCAGCGCGGCGAGTTCGGCGGCGAGCGCGGCGACCTCCTGCGGCGCCGGCGCCGGCACCCCGTGCTCGACCCGGACCCGGGTGGCGGTGGTCGCCTCCACCACCCGCTCCACCGCGATCACCAGCGGCCACCACGCCGCCGCCCGGGTGCCGGTCGGCGGCGGCTCGGTGAGCGCGCGCTGGAACTCCGAGCGGACCGCCGAGAGGTCCCGGTAGAGCCGCCGGCGCCGGCGCGGCCGGGAGGGCTGGTCGTGCCCGGGGGCGGCGGCGAAGGCCAGCGCCACGTACGCGGAGGTGTCCGCGACCGCGTCGGCCAGCCGGTCGCCGATCCGGGTGTGCCAGGACTCCGGCCAGCACAGGTAGCCGGCCAGCAGCGCGATCCCGCAGCCGATGAGCGAGTCGTACAGCCGGGGCAGCACCAGTCCGAAGCCATGGTGGTTGAGCAGGTCGGAGAGCAGCAGGATGACCGGTGTGATGGCCGCCGTCTGGAACGCGTACCCCTTCGCCGAGAACGCCGGGATCAGCGTCGCCAGCAGCGCGACGGTCGGCACGTCCCACCAGCCGCGCGGCACCTCGGCGAGCACCGGGATGGCGATCAGCAGCCCGAGCGCCGTGCCGAAGGCGCGCAGCACGGCGCGCGAGAACACCGAGCCGAAGTCCGGCTTCAGGACGAAGGTGACGGTCAGCGCGACCCAGTACGAGCGGGGCACCGGCAGCACCGAGACCAGCACCTGGGCCAGGCCGATGCAGAGCGCCAGCCGCAGGCCGTACCGCCAGGAGGAGCCGGAGAGCAGCGCCGCCCGCGCCGTGCGCCGCATCCGCTCGCCGGGGGCGGCGGGGCGGCCGAGCCGGTCGGGGACGTCCGCGCGCCCGGGTTCGGCGCCGACGGCGGCCGCGTACCGCAGGGCCTGGTCCAGCGCCCGTTCGGACGGGCCGGTGGGCGCCGGCAGGTCCAGGAAGGCGGCGGGGTCCTCGCCCGGCCCGGGGGCGGCGCGGCCGCGTTCGACGGCGTCGGCGAGGGTCAGGACGGCGGCCGGGTAGGCCTCCGGCAGCGGGCCGAGCCGGTCCGTCGGGCGCAGCTTCGCGGCGGAGGCCGCCTCGACGACCGGTATCAGCGCGTTGAGCTGGGCGATCAGCCGGGCCAGCCCGGGGGAGCGGCCGTGCCGGCGGGTGCGGTGGGCGAGCAGCATGTCGTACACGGAGTCGAGCGACTGGGTGACGGCGAGGCGCCGTTCGTCGTGCTCCGGGGTGCCGGCGGCGCGGACGAACGCGGCGACCGTCCGGTAGGCGGCGGCCACCGATCCCCGCTCCGGCACGCCGCCGCGCAGCGGCCAGGCGAACAGGGTGAGCAGCAGCACCACCGCCCCGCCGGCGAGCAGCAGCAGGGGCGCCGTCCACCACGGGCGCGGCATCGGCAGGCCCGCCCCGACGACAGCGTTGAGCAGGAGCAGCAGACCGGAGACGGAGGCCACCGAGCCGATCGAGGAGATCATCCCGGAGACCAGCGCGACCAGGGTCAGGACGACGACGGCCGTCCAGTCGCGCCCGAACACCAGGGTGCCGAGGGCGACACCGGCGGCGCCGAACAGCTGGGGCACGGCGATGTTGAAGACCCGCATCCGGTAGGCGTCGGCGGTGTCGCCGATGACGGCGGACAGCGCGCCCATCGACGCCAGCGCCCCGTACGCCGGGCGCCCCGCCGCCAGCCCGACGGCCAGCGGCGCCGCCAGCCCCACCGAGGCCCGGGCCACCGCCGCCCACGGCACCGGGGCCGGCTTCGGCCGCAGCCCGGCGGTCAGCCACTTCGGAGGAGAGAGCCGGCCACCCGGCGCGTCCTGTGCCATGCCGTCAACCTACGGCGCCGCCCCGCCCCACCCCGGCCACGGCACGCGCGGCCTTCCCGCGCGGCCCGCCCGGGATGCCGGGATGCCGGGATGCCGGACGGCCGGGATGCCGGACGGCCGGTCAGGTGGTGGCGGGTTCGGGAGCCGGGAGCGGGGAGCCGCCGGGGCGGCGGGTGGTGGGGAGGTCGCGGGTGCGGCCGACGGGGGAGAAGAGGAGGACGAGGGCCGCCAGGGGCACTCCGGCGGTGGTGATCCACAGGGCCGGGCGCAGGCCGAGGGCGGTGCCGAGCGCGCCGGCGAGGAGCGCGCCGAGCGGGATGGTCCCGTAGCTGAGGACGGCCCCGCTCGCGGCGATCCGGCCGAGCAGCTCGGGCGGGCAGTAGCGCTGCTGGAAGCCGGACTTGATGACGTTGCCGGCCACCACCCCGACCGAGACGGCGAAGCCGCCGGCGGCGTAGCAGAGCACGCCGGGGCCGGGGCCGGTGAGCGGGATGAGCAGGGCGAGCGAGGACAGGCCCAGCTCGAAGACGATCATCGCGCGGGCCGTGCCGATCCGGCCGGCGACCCGGCGGGCCGCGAAGGCGCCGAGCACGCCGCCGCTGCCGGCCACCGCGATCAGGGCGCCGACGGTGCCCGGGGCCAGCCCGACCTCGCGGACCAGGAAGGCGACCTGGATCGACTGGTAGCCCATCAGCGCCAGGTTGGACGCGGCCGCGAAGAGCGTGAAGGAGCGCAGCCAGCGGTCCCCGGCGAGCAGCCGCAGGCCCTCGCCGACCTCGCGGCGCAGGTCGCGCTCGGCGGCGGAGCGGGGCGGTGTCTCGCGGTGCCGGATGCGTCCGAGGCAGAGCAGCGAGACCAGGAAGGTCGCGGCGTTGGCGAACATGCCGTTGGCGGCGCCGGCGAGTTGGGCGATCAGGCCGCCGGAGCCGAGGCCGGCGATCTGGGCGGCGGAGGCGCTGCCGTGCAGCTTGGCGTTGCCCTCGGGCTGGTCGGCGGGGGAGAGCAGGTCGGGCAGGTAGGCGGTGTAGGCGGTCTGGAAGAAGACGGCCGCGGTGCCGGTGAGCAGCGCGACGGCCAGCAGCAGTCCGACGCTGAGCCGCCCCGCCCACCCGGCGACGGGGACGGCGGCGAACAGCGCGAGCGAGACGCCCGCGGCGGCGAGCATGACCGGGCGGCGCCGTAAGCGGTCCACCCAGACGCCGGCCGGCAGGCCCATGACCAGCCAGGGGGCCCAGGACGCCGCGCTGAGCAGGCCGATCTCGAAGGTGGAGGCGTGCAGGTCGGAGACGGCGATCAGCGGCATGGCGACGCCGGTGACGGAGGAGCCGAACTTGCCGGCCGTCTCGCCGCACCACAGCAGGCGGAAGTCGCGGTGGCGGCGCAGCAGGCTGCGGGGGGCGGTGCGGTCGCGGTTCACTCGCCGCTCCGGTGCGGGGTGTCGCCCGCGGCGGGGCGGGGGCGGCGGGGGAAGGACTGGAGCTGGACGACGATCGGCAGCGCCGCCGGGTCGGCCTCGGCCTCCGGGTCGGTGTCCGGGGCGGGCAGGTGGCGCCGGATGACGGCGAACAGCTCCTCGTTGAGCGTCCGGAGCTGGTCCGGCGTCAGCCACAGCCGGCTCCAGTCCGAGATGGTGCCGGCGCTGCGCCACTCGTCCGGCCAGTCCTCGGTGACGTACGTGTCGATCCGGTTGAAGTACTGCTCAAGGAGTTCGTGCAGGTAGAGGGAGACCGCGCCGCGGGTGTCCGGGTCGTCCCGGAAGTCGTTGGTGTCGAGCCGGTTGGCGACGGGGACGCGCCGCCACCAGCGCTCGCGCTTGGTGCCGCGGCCGGTCTCCTCCTCGATGAAGCCGTGCTCGGCGAGGTGGCGCAGGTGCCAGCTGACGGTGCCGGTGTTCTCGCCGAGCCGCTCGGCGAGCCGGGTGGCGGTCGCCGGGCCGTCGAGGTTCAGCAGTTCGAAGATCTTCATCCGCAGCGGGTGCGCGAGCCCGCGCAGGCTGCGGGCGTCGATCCGGCGTGCCGGCGGGCGGGGCGTCGTGGGGCCGGGCGCCGCGGGTTCCTCGGCGGTTCCTTCGGTGGTTCCTTCGGTGGGCATGCCCAGCATCGTAGGAGGCAGAGAGTTCTCTGCATAGGGGTCTCTGCAGAGAACTCTCTGTAAATCGGGGGAGGTTATGGCACGACGGCTCCGGTGTGCCGGGCCAGGGCCTCGCGCAGCCGGGTCAGCCGGGCGATCTCCGCGTCCAGGGCGGCGAGCCGCTGGGCGATCACCGGGGCGAAGGTGTCCGGCCCGAAGTCCCCCTCGGACGCGCAGCTGCGCGGCGGGTCCGAGGCGAGCAGGTCCAGCCGGTGCGAGCGGCTGGCGAGGTCCTCGACGGTGAGGCCGAGCGCCAGCAGCGCCCGGATCACCCGCACCCGGGTCACGGTCTCCGGCCCGTACTCGCGCTGGCCCGCGGCGGTGCGGACTGGCGGTGGCAGCAGGCCCCGCTGTTCGTAGAAGCGCAGTGCCCGCGGTGTGGTGCCCGCGGCCGCCGCCGCGTCCCCGATCCTCATCCGCCCCGCCATCCGTCCTCCCCGCGCGCGTCCCGCCTACAGGTCGACGACCGTCACGCCGAAGACGTCACCGCCGATCAGTCGGGACAACGCCCCGGGTGCCTGCTCGATGCCCGTCAGGACCGTCCTGGGGACGGTCAGTTCACCGGTACGCAGCCAGGCGCCGAGCCGCTCGCGCCACTCCGGCTCCAGCTCCGTGTACCGCTGCCCGCTGATGCCGTGCACGGTGACGCTGCGGGTGAGCAGCCGGAAGGTGTCCACCACGGTGGGCGCGTCGGCGCCGCTGCCGCCCGGGGCCATCTGCCCGGCGAGCGCCCCGATCAGCGCGAACCGCGCGTTCGGGCGGGCGGCGTCGACGGCCGCCGTGAGCTGCTCGCCGCCGACCATGTCCAGCACCACGTCGACGCCCTCCGGGGCGGCCTCGGCCAGCTGCCCGGCGATCGGACCCTGCCCGCGCACCAGCACGGCGTCGTAGCCCAGCTCCCCGGTCAGCCGCTTCGCCTTGGCCGCCGAGCCGGTGGTGCCGATCACCCGGGCCGCCCCCAGCAGCCGGGCCAGCTGCCCGGCCACCGTGCCGACCGCCCCCGCCGCGCCGGTGACCAGGACGACGTCCCCCTCCCGCACCTCCGTGGCCCGGGTCAGCGCGCCGTAGGCCACGACGCCGGGGGAGAGCAGGGCGAGCGGGTCGGGGAAGCCGTCCGCCACCCGGGTGAACGCGGCGGCCTCGCCCACCGCGTGGTCGCGCCAGCCGAGCAGGTGGGTGACGAGGTCACCGGGGCGCAGCGGGCCGTCGGCGGGCGCGGCCAGCACCTCGCCGAGCGCGGGCCCGGCCAGGGCGTCGCCCGGCCCGAACGAGAACGGCGCGTCGGCGAACGCGCCGCCGACGAGGGTGCGCAGGCCGGGGAAGACCAGGAAGGCCCGGTTGCGGACGAGCACCTCGTCGAGGCCCGGGGTGGACAGCGGGCGCTCGGCCAGGGCGAAGTCCCCGGGGACGGGCAGGCCGCCGGGCGCGGCGGCCAGCCGGACCTCGCGGACGGTGCTGGGGAAGCGGACGGTGCTGGAGGAGGAAGGCATGAGGGGACTCCGGAATCCGGTACGGGTGACGAGGCGACGGCGGGGCCGCCGCGCGGTGCGGGGACGCTAACCCCTGCCCCGCGCGTCAGGGGCAAGCCCGGTCACTCCGGACGCCCCGCCGCGATCGCCCGGCGGCCGGCCCGGTGATCTTCTAGAGTCGCGACCGGTAGGACCGTACGACCACACGCACCACCTGCACCGCACGCCGCACGGTGCGCCCCACCCGCGCGCACCGGTTCCACGGAGAGGCAGCACCACCATGACCGAGCAGGCACCCGCGCCCTTCCAGCGCGTCGACGAGGACTGGCAGACCGCCCTGGTCGTCGTCGCCCACCCCGACGACATGGAGTACGGCGGGGCCGCCGCCGTGGCCCGGTGGACCGACCAGGGGAAGAAGGTCGTCTACGTGATGGTCACCAGCGGCGAGGCCGGCATCGACGGCATGGCCCCCGAGCAGTGCGGCCCGCTGCGCGAGGCCGAGCAGATCGCCTCCGCCGCCCTCGTCGGCGTCGACACCGTCGAGTTCCTCGGCCACCCGGACGGCGTCGTCGAGTACGGCCTGCCGCTGCGCCGCGACATCGCCCGCGCCGTCCGTCGGCACCGCCCGGACATCGTCATCACCAGCAACTTCCGCGACACCTGGGGCGGGGTCTTCCTCAACCAGGCCGACCACATCGCCGTCGGCCGGGCCACCCTGGACGCGGTGCGGGACGCGGCCAACCGCTGGGTCTTCCGCGAGCTGATCGACGAGGGCCACCAGCCGTGGGACGGGGTGCGGCAGATCTGGGCGGCCTCCTCGCCCGACTCCGGGCACGCGGTGGACACCACCGAGCACTTCGACCGGGGCGTCGCCTCGCTGGAGGCCCACAAGGCGTACCTGGCCGGCCTCGGCGGCGCGATGGCGGACGCCCGCGGCTTCCTGGAGGGCGCCGGCCGGGGTGCGGGCACCCGGCTCGGGACGCGCTTCGCGGTGTCCTTCGAGGTGTTCCCGCTGCGCTAGCCGCCCGGGCTCTCCCGGCCCCCGGGCGGGCGGGAGGCCGGGTTGCGGCGCAGGGCGAGGACCGTGAGGTCGTCCCGCCGGCGGCCGCGGCTGTAACGGTGGACGTCCTCGTCGACGGCCGAGGGGAGCTCGTCCGGAGTGCGGTCGCCCAGGGCGCCGAGCCGCTGCTCGACCGGGTAGAAGACGCCCTCGCCGTTCGCGGCCTCGGTGACCCCGTCGGTGAGCAGCAGCAGCGTCCCGTCGTCGGGGAGGTCGAACCACTGGACGGTCCGGACCTCCCCGGCGAGGTCGGCGAGCCCGAGCGGCACGCCGGCCGCCAGCGGGACGGCCTCCGCGCGCCCGCCGGCGAGCAGGTACGGGGCGAGGTGGCCGCAGTTGACGGCCTGGACGTCGCCGCGGCCGTCCAGGCAGAGCACCGTCGCGGTGACGAAGCGCTCGGCCTCGCCGCTCTGCACGGCGTAGGCGTTGTGCCGGGTGACCGCGTCCTCCAGGGCGAGGACGACGTCGGTGAGCGCGGGCTCGCGGAAGGCCGCCTCGCGGAACGCGCCGAGCACGGCGAAGCCGGTGCCGATCGCGGGCAGGCCCTTGCCCTGGACGTCGCCGATGACGACCCGGGTGCCGTACGGCGTCTCGGCGATGTCGTAGAGGTCGCCGCCCACCATGGCGTCCTCCTCGATCGGCCGGTAGCAGCCGTGCAGCAGCACGTCGGAGGTCAGGGCGGGCAGCGGGCGCAGCAGTTGGCGCTGCAGGGCGACGGCGGTCTGCCGCATCCGGTGGAGATCGCGCTCCCGCCGGATCCGGCGCGCGCAGAGCACCACGGCGACGACCGCGGCGCCGACGACGGTGGCCAGTGTCAGCACCCGGCCGGTCGTCGACTGCGGCGGGAAGAGCACCGAGCTGACGAGGATGACGCCGGTGACCCAGCTCGCGGAGGCGACGGTCTGGCGGAGCGTGCCCAGGCCGGCCAGCAGCGCGGGGACGAACACCAGCAGCAGGACGAGCCGGGCGTTGGTGCCGCTCGCCGCCTGCGCGCCCAGGGCCAGCAGAGTGGCCAGGAGGACGGCGAGGAGGACGGTCCGGTCGGTGGGCGCCCGCAGCGCCTCCTCGGACCCGCGGCCCTTGGGCGTCCCGCCGTCGGTCATGCTCGCCTCCCAGGTGATCGTTTCCAGGCTCACCGGCCGGGGCCGCGGTCGCAACCGCGCCCGCGCCGTTGCGCGTGCCGTCCTGCCTGCCGTCCTGCCTGCTGTCCTGCCGGCCGTCCTTCCTGGCGTCCGGCCTGTTGCCCCGCCTGTTGTCCCGCCTGTTGTCCGCCGCCGGCGCAGCAGATGGCGGGCGGCGAGCAGGACGGCGAGCACGCCGAGCGCGACCAGCAGCCACAGCTGGTAGCGCACCGCCGTCCGCCAGACGGTGCCGACGTGGGAGCCGGCCAGGTACCCGACGGCCGCCCACACGCCCACCCAGAGCGCGGCGCCGAGCACGTTGAACACCTGGAACCGCGGCCAGGGCATGCCGGTCGTCCCCGCGATGATGCCGCTGGTCTGCCGCAGCCCGTCGACGAAGCGGGCCACCGTGACCACCTTGCCGCCGTGCCGGGCGAAGAACACCTCCGCGCGCGCCGTCCGCTCCCGCGTGAGGAACACGTACCGGCCCCAGCGCTGCACGAAGGCGCGGCCGCCGGTGGCGCCGATCAGGTGGCCCAGGGTGTTGCCGAGCACGGCCGCCGCGAAGGCGGTCGCCACCACGGCGGCGAGGTCCAGGTGGCCGGTGCCGGCGAAGACGGCGGCCAGTACCAGAACGGTCTGCCCGGGCGCGGGGATCCCGCAGTTGTCGAGCAGCACGCACAGGGCCACCGCCGCGTAGCCGTAGTGCTCCAGCAGCGGCGCGAGCGCGGCCAGCGGCCCCGGCAGCGCCGGCGTGGGCGTGGGCGCGTCGCCGGTGAGGGGCAGGGCGGCGAGCGGGAAGGCGACGAGGGACAGGCCGGCGGGGAGCGGCACGGCTCACCGCCCCGGGCCGGACGGGCGCGGGGCGGTGGCCGGTGGGGTCAGCGGATCGCCTCGCGCGGCTCGGTGGTGCAGTCCGGGCCCGGGTAGACCAGGCCGGTGTGGCCGTCCTCGAAGCGGACCACGTACGGCGGTTGGCCGTCCTGGCCGCGCACCTCCACGATCTCGCCCTTCTGGTCGACCATGCCCACCGCCCTGCTGTGGATGTGGAGCTGGTCGCCTACCGCTGCGTGCATGGTCTTGCTCCTCGGGTGTCGGGGGGACAGCGGGGACCGGTGGGCCGGCTGGTGCCGCCCTCCTGTCTCCACTGTGCTGCCCGCCCGCCCGGGCCGCAACGGCTCACCGGGACCCGCCGCGGACCAGCGGCGGGCCGTCACTCAGCGTGGGCCGAGCTGTTCGAGGAGGTAGCAGCGGACCAGCCGCTTGCACTCGCCGATCATCACCGGATCGCCCTGCGGATCCGCGCGGAAGGCCAGCTTCAGCACCGCGTCCGCCGCCTCCAGGGCCACCCGCAGACCGAGCGTGAGGGCCGCAGGGTCGGCCGTCGCGAAGAGTTCGCCGCCCAGCGCCTGGAGCCGCAGCGCGACCGCCGTGTTGTTGTCCACGGCGGTGTCCAGCAGGTGCCGGTCGTCCTGGACGCCGGGCGGTACGGCCGGTCCGGTGAGCCCGAAGTCCACCTGCCCGAAGCCCGGGACCGTCCGCTTCATCGCGACGAACTCCTCCACCGCGAGGTCGGTGAACCCGGCCGGTCCGGTGGGGGCCCCGGTGCGCAGCCGCTCGTCGAGCCGGTGCAGGTAGTGGTCGAGGTTGCGGCCGGCGAGCGCGGCGAGCAGGTCCTCCTTGCCCGCGAAGAACTGGTACAGCGTGCCGATCGGCACCTGCGCGCGGTGGGCCACCTCCTTGGTGGTGAGGGCCGTCGCCCCGGCCTCGTCGAGCAGCGCGGCGCAGGCGTCCAGGATCCGCTCGTAGCGCTCCTGGCTGCGCTGCTGCACCGGCCGTCGCCGTCCGGGGCCCGTCCGCCCCGGGCCCGGGTGACTCCTCGTGTCCGCGCTCATGGGGCCACTGTGCCGCAAACGCCGTTCACCGGGCCAATTCCCGCGATCCGCCGCGGACCGCGTGCCGTGCGCGCAGGGCATAGGCTCTGCGCTGATCACAGGGGCAGGGAGAGGAAGACATGGGCCAGAAGATCATCCGATTCTCGGATCTGACCGGCAAGCACGCGGAGAACGAGGACGACCTGGTGCGGATCGTCGTCCGCGACCACCCCGACCTGGCGGACGGCCCGGTCGAGATCGAGGCGCTGCCCGGGGAGCTGGCCGGCATCGCGGGCCTGGCGCTCGATCTGGTGACCGTCGAGCTGCACCACCCGGACGGCGACGAGCCGGAGACCGTCGTGATGACCGCCGAGGCGTTCGACCGCCTGGCGACGGCCGCGCCGATGGCCGAGGTGCTGCGCGGCGCCGAGCGCGCGCCCCGCGCCATCCCGGGCCAGAGCCCGGCCACCGCCGCCGCGGCCGCCCGGGAGCGGGTGAACTACGCGAGCCTGGAGCACGCCGGCCGCCCCCACAAGGGCCGCACCACCGACGCCGAGAAGCAGCTCGTCCAGCAGCACCTGGACGAGATCAACGCCCGCCTGACGGCCGAGGGCATCCGGACCATCGACCTGGCCAACCCCGAACACGTCACCCGCTACGGCCTCGAATCCCTCGCCCACACCCGGGGCGCCACCCTCACCTGACGTCCGTCCCTCTCCCCGGTGGTTCGTGGGGCGGGCCGCCGGGGAGCGGGGGCACCGCGACGTCTCCGGATCGCCGGGGCCCTGGCAATCCACCGGCCGGCCACTAATATGAGCAGTCCTCATATTTTGCGCGTCGAGGGGGAGCTGCTGCCGTGCCGAACCGATCCGACCTTCCCGCGGACTTCCGCTGGGGCGTCTCCACCGCCGCCTACCAGATCGAGGGAGCCGTCGACGAGGACGGCCGGGGCCCGTCCGTCTGGGACACCTTCGCCGCCCGCCCCGGCGCGGTCCGCGACGGGCACACGGGGGCGGTGGCCTGCGACCACTACCACCGGTATCCCGAGGACATCGCCCTGATGCGGGGCCTCGGCCTGGACGGCTACCGCTTCTCCATCGCCTGGCCCCGGATCCAGCCCACCGGCGCGGGCGCCGTCAACCCCGCCGGCCTCGCCTTCTACGACCGCCTCGTCGACGCCCTCCTCGCCACCGGCATCACCCCGCTGCCCACCCTCTTCCACTGGGACCTCCCGCAGGCCCTGGAGGACCGGGGCGGCTGGCTGAACCGCGACACCGCCCACCGCTTCGCGGACTACACGGCCGCCGTCGCCGACCGCCTCGGCGACCGCGTCCCCGCCTGGATCACCCTCAACGAGCCCTTCGTCCACATGGTCTACGGCTACGCGCTGGGCATCCACGCCCCCGGCCGCGCCCTGCTGCTCGACGCCCTCCCCACCGCCCACCACCAGCTTCTCGCCCACGGCCTGGCGGCCTCCCTGCTCCACGGGCGCGGCCTCGACGTGATGATCGCCAACAACCTCACCCCCGTGCAGGCCGCCTCGTCCTCGGCCGCCGACCTCGCCGCCGCCGACGCCTACGACGCCCTCCACAACCGCCTGTTCACCGACCCCCTCCTCCTCGGCCGCTACCCCGACCTCACCGCCTTCGGCGTCGGCCCCGACCTCCACGGCGCCGTCCGCCCCGGCGACCTCGACCTCATCACCACCGCCCCCCTCACCGGCCTCGGCGTCAACTACTACAACCCCACCCGCATCGCCGCCCCCACCGACCCCGGGGGCCTCCCCTTCGACCTCGTCGACATCCCCGACGTCCCCCGAACCGCCTTCGGCTGGCCCGTCGTCCCCGAAGGCCTGCGCGAACTCCTCCTCACCCTCCGCGACCGCTACCCCGACACCCTCCCCCCGATCACCATCACCGAGAACGGCTGCTCCACCACCGAGGGCCCCGACGACCCCACCCGCATCTCCTACCTCGCCACCCACCTCGACGCCCTCGCCACCGCCATCACCGAAGGCATCGACGTCCGCGGCTACTACACCTGGTCCCTCCTCGACAACTTCGAATGGGCCGAGGGCTACCACCAACGCTTCGGCCTCGTGCACGTCGACTCCGCGACGCAGCGGCGCACGCCGAGGGCCTCGTACGCCTGGTACCGCGACCTGATCACCGCTCACCGAAATGGCCGCGTACGGTAGTTGGCCTTCGGGTTCAGTGGTGGCATGTGACGCTCCAGCCCCGGAAGGCGGGGCATGGTGGACAGGGGCGTCCGTGGCCGCGCGTCACGGCAACGGGTGGTGACAGGGTGATCGACAGGCCCAGGAGGCGTCACCGGTAGTCCCAGTCGGCGACCCGACCAGCTCCGGGCGGCCGACACGGCCTACCGGGATCCGCTCGGCAGTGAGCGTCGGCAGGTCCTCGAAGGAGCACAGCGATCCGCGCGGCGGTGGCGGCGGCCGTGTCGGTGGCGATGAAGCCCGAGGCGACGGCGTTGACGGTGGTGCCGAACCGGCCGGGCTCGCTGGCCCGGGTCTCGGCGGGTGCGCAAGCGGCTTGTGCGGCAGATGGCTCAGCGGCTTGCAGAGGACCGCAGGACCGTGAAGATCACCTGGTCCACCCGTCCGGGTTGGTGTGCCGTCCGAGGCCCACGCGGCGGGCGTCGGCACAATGAGGCATGGGATCAAGCCCTGGGCCGGCCGGTTCACCGTCGGCGACACTCGATCAGGCCGCCGCGCGGGGCGAGCGCTGGTGGCCGGTGGCACTGGCGATCGCCACGGCCGCGATGCTCCACCTGGCGCTGCCCGCCTCGTACCGGCTGGACCCCGCATGGATGGTTCCCGTGGTCATGCTCACCCTGCTGGGGGCACTGATCCTTGGTGACCCGGGGCGGATCGATCGGCAGAAGCGGTGGCTCAGAGTGGTCACCGATGTCATGATCGGCTTCATCACCGCGGCCAACCTCTATGCGGGTGTCCACCTGGTGGTGGACATCCTGACCGACAACAAGCTGTTCGCCGACAACGCCACCGGTCTGCTGGCCACCGGGGGAGTGACCTGGGCCACGAACGTGATCGCCTTCGCGCTGTGGTACTGGGACCTCGACCGAGGCGGTGCAGCGGCCCGCGCCCGCCCGCTCCAGCCGAGCCCGAGTTTCGTGTTCCCCGAGATGCAGCACTCGGCCTACGCGACGGCCGACTGGGTGCCGACGTTCGCCGACTACCTCTCGCTGGCCTTCTGGACCGCCACGGCGTTCAGCCCGGCCGATGTCTCCGCCGTCAGGAGATGGGCGAAGCTGCTGATGATGGTGGAGGCCGCGGCCTCCCTCATCGTTGCCGCCCTGGTGATCGCCCGCGCGATCAACATCCTGCAATAGACGAGGCGGGCACACCGGCCTGTGGTGAGCAGCCGCCCCGTCGACGAGGTCCGTCGGATGGACACGACCGGTGTAGGCAGGTGCACCTGACTGTCGGCGCTCCGGCCTCGTCCACGTCGACTTCGAGACGCAGCGCCGCACCCCCAGGGCCTCCTGCGCCTGGTACCGCGACCTGACCGCGGCCCACCGGGCTTGGCGCGCACAGTGGTTGAGGTGTCTCGAACCGGGCCCGAGCCGGCGTCCCGGGTGTGACTTCGCTCATACCGCCGCCGTCGGGTGGCGGACAACTGGCGCTCGCAGCCGCAGAAGCCGCAGGTCACGGGCAGAACCGGTGGTCCGTGGGCGAACCGCGGCGGTCGAACGATCTGGCCCTCCGGGGCGGATTGAGCCTAGCCTGCCCGCCATGTCCCAGAACACGAACACTCCCGGCTTCCCCGGGCAGCCGGTCGCTCCGGTCGGCGACTCCGCCAAGGTGCGGCGCCAGGTACAGCAGCAGGCGGGTGTCGGCCCGGTCTCCGGTGGCGGCGGCACCCTGTTCTCCGAGCCGGTCCTCGTGGTGAACCAGAAGGCCAAGCTGATCGAGCTGACCAACGAGTACGCCGTCTTCGACCAGCAGGGCGCCACGCTGGGCTCGGTGGTCCAGGTCGGCCAGAGCGGTCTGCGCAAGGCGGTACGACTGCTCACCTCCCTCGACCAGTATCTGACCCACAAGCTGGAGATCCGTGACGCGCACGGCATTCCGGTGCTGCTGCTGACCCGCCCGGCGAAGTTCATCAAGTCGCGGGTGGTCGTGCAGCTTCCGAACGGCCAGGAAGTCGGCCAGATCGTTCAGCAGAACGCCATTGGGAAGATCAACTTTGCGCTGGAGGTCGGCGGGCGGAAGGTCGGCGCCGTCAAGGCCGAGAACTGGCGGGCCTGGAACTTCTCCATCGTCGACGAGACGGACACCGAGATCGCCCGGATCACCAAGACCTGGGAAGGCCTGGCGAAGACGATGTTCACCACGGCCGACAACTACGTGCTCCAGATCCACCGCCCGCTCGCCGACCCGCTGCTCAGCCTCGTCGTGGCGACCGCGCTGACCGTGGACACCGCGCTGAAGCAGGACGCCCGCGGCCTCGGATAGCCGCGACCGCACCCCGTTCGTTCCTGCGTCGTTGTCACCTGCTCACCTGCTCACCTGCTTATCTGCTCACCGGCGCCGGAGCGACGTGCGGGGCCAAGGGGTGATCAGGCCGCGTTGCCTTCCGGTCGGCGTGACGGTGCCGGTCGCAGCCGTCGAGGACTGGCAGCGACCGGCACTCTCGGAACGCGCTCGCTAGCCGGCCGGGGTGAGGCGGCTTCCGGTGGCGAGCCGGTGAAGCAGTCCGATGGTCTCCTCCTCGTGGGACGCGAAGACTCCGTGGTCGCTGTGCCAGGTGAGCGCGTGGGTCGCCCGGGCGGCGAAACGGCGTTGCAGGTCCGGGTGCATGGCGCGGTCCTCGGCGCAGACCACGTAGGTGCTGGGCCGTCGGTGCCAGGCGGCGCTCGTCGTCGGCTGATGGCCGGGGGCCATCAGCTGGGGGACCAGGGCGGCGGTGTGGCGGGCACGTTCCTCTTCGCCGAGTTGGGCATGGAACAGCCCTCCCGCCGCCTCCGGGTCGATCGTCGTGGTTCCGGCAGGGTCACCGACCATGCTGGTCCCCAAGCCGGTGGGCGGTGCACCGGCGAGAAGCCCGAGGGCGGTCTCGCCGCGGTCCGGCATCATCGCGGCGAGGTACACGAGGTGGTCGATCTTGTGTGGCGGAAGACCGGTGATGACGGCACCGCCGTAGGAATGTCCGCACACGACGGCCGGGCCGCCCCCGGCCAACCGGTCCAGCGCGGTCTCGGCCGCGGCCGTGTCGGCCGCCAGCGAACCACGGTGCAGCTCGGCGACGGCCACGGCGACACCACGTGCCCGCAGCCCGGCTGCGACGCCGTCCCACGCATGGCCGGTGTGCCACGCGCCGTGCACCAGCAGCACCCCCGGGGACGTGCCGGAGCGGGAGGAAGGGGTCATGAGGGGCCTCTCGGTGTTCGGTGGATCGGGAACCGTGGGAGTACGCCCATAGGAGTCACCGGCCGGGGAAAAGGATTCGGCCCTCGCCGGGGGCCGCCGGCTTCCGTGAAACCGGTGACGGCTGGGGAGAGTTGCAGACCGTACCGAAGCTGGCCGCGCTCGCCGAGATCGAGGGGGACTACGCCGACGCCGAGTCCCGCCACACCGCCGGGCCGCGTCTCGCCGAGCGGGGCCACGTTTTCGGCGAGGTGTTCGCCGTCAGGGGCCTCGCCCTCGGCGCGCGCCGTGCCGGTGACCTCGACGAGGCGGAACGCCACCTCGGAGCGCTGCGGGACGACTACCCCTCGTGGACCGCGGGAAGGCACCTGATCGAGGTGGAGCTCGGTTTCGTCGCCGAACTGCGCAACCTGCCCGAGCGGGCAGCCGCCCACCAGGAAAGCGGCCTGGACCACGCCCGGCGGCTGGCCGGGCCGCGCGCCCTCGCCCTCTCCCTGGAAGGCGTCGCCGGCGCGGCCGCGGCCACCGGTGTCACCACGGGGTTCGCTCGTGCCGCGCTGCTCCTCGGCGCCGCCGACGCCGCCCGCCGGTTGCCCGCTTCGCCTCGGCGTTCGAGGAGGGTGCTTCCCTCCCGCTCCCGGACGCCGTCCGCACCGCCACCGCAGTCTGAACAGTGCGGCGGCCGAACTCCCGTACGAGCGAGGCGGCTTCCCGGCACTGGCGGGCGCCGGGGGCGGTGCTCAGGCTGGGGTGAGCCAGGCTTCGTCGAGGCCGCCGAGGGCGAAGCCGTTGTCGAAGCGGACCGTGTAGCGGATCTGGCCGGTGCCGGCTCCGGGGGCGGAGGTCGTCGCGTCGATCACCCGCTGGCGGAGGTCGGCGACCAGGCCGGCGGTGAAGGGGTCGAGGCGGCTGCCGCGGAGTTGCTGGTCGAAGCTCGCGAGGTAGTCCTGGGAGGCGCCGCCGGCTTCCCTTGCGGAGGCGGTGACGGTGCCGGTCAGGCCCGCGGCGAGGGAGAGGGGGCCGGGGAGGCCGGTTCCGGCCGTGGTGCCGCCCGGGGTGATCTGGACGTCCCTGGTCAGTTTCACCTTCGCGCCGATCTCGTACGGCATGGGTGGTCCCCCCTTGTTCGATCGTGGCCCTGACTGGGGCAAGCGTAGTGGGGGTGCCGTGGCGGGAACGTAAGTTCGGCAGACCGGGTGGCCGTCTCCGGCGGTTGTCGTGCACCCGCCGCTGGAGCGGTGACAGTTATGGATTCAACTTATCTTCATCACACGGCCGTTGGTGGATTGTGGTGACGATCGGGTCTCCGGCCGGTTCTTGGCGTGTCCATGAGGAATTCGGGGGAATGAATTGGCATGGTCACTCAACAATCGAAGTGCCCGAAACGGGAAAGTTCGCCCATGGTGTCGGCGTGCCGCTCGTCCGTATCGGCGCACGCCACCTCCCGCAGGGGTGCGTGATCCCAAGTGTGTCGAATTCGTGACGCGAAAGTGGTCGATTCCGGGAACCGGTCGGCGGTCGGCGGTCGTCCGACTTCCCGCGCCTGGTCAGGGAAGTTCTTCGCCGGGCCGGCCTGGCGGCCCAGGTGGCTCCGGAGGGCTGGAAGGCGCCCTGATGGGGGCCGGTGTGGCGGAGCGCACATTGACTCGCCCGGCGTGTCCTGCGCGCCCTGAAGACCTTTGCTGGCACGCTAGTT
Source organism: Kitasatospora sp. NPDC001527 (assembly GCF_040298605.1). Lineage (NCBI taxonomy): Bacteria > Bacillati > Actinomycetota > Actinomycetes > Kitasatosporales > Streptomycetaceae > Kitasatospora > Kitasatospora sp. NPDC001527. The sequence continues at coordinate 108,324 of NZ_JBEPAM010000015.1, forward strand.
GACGACCTGTCATACAAGCCCGCGGCGTTGATCATGGCAATTGGAATTTCTTGACAGCCCGCATCGGCTGCTCATAGCCTGGCCGCGTCCGGGTTCCGGTGCAACGGGGTGTTGAAGCGTACCGCGATCCGCGGGCGGCACTGGTTCTGGATTTCCTTTCTGTTACTCAATGTTTCTTCCGGGAAAACTCCCTGGGCGATTGTACGCAAGGGCGCTTTCGGGATCTTGGATTCTTCCTGCCCTGAGTCATCGGCATCGTGTCCTGGTGTGTCGCGATGCCGTCAAGAAAATGCATGCTGCGGGCCCGGATTTCTTGGGGGGACCAGGGCCGGATTCCTGTGGCGAACCGTCCGGAATCACCGACATTCATTTACGCATGGGGGGAGAGTCGATGCCGACGCGCGCCAAAACAGAGGCCGGGACACTTGTCGAACTCTTGCGGTACCGGGCCGAGCACCAGCCCGACCAGGTCGGCTACCGGTTCCTGAGTTTCTCGGGCACCGGTCAGCCGGAGGAGTCGCTCCTGACCTGGAGCAGGCTGGACGCCTGGGCGAGGGCCGTGGCCGTCACCCTGCGGGCGGAGGGCACCCCGGGGGACCGGGTGCTGATGCTCTGCCCGCCGGGACTGGACTACGTGGCCTACTTCTTCGGCTGCCTCTACGGCGGATTCATCCCGGTGCCGGCCTATCCGCCGGGAACGGCCAAACACGTCGGCCGGGTACAGGCGATCGCCCTCAACTCCGGTGCGGCGATCGTCCTGACGGACGAGTCCTCCGACCTGGCGGACGCCGCCTCGGCGATCGCCGACGGCGCGGCCGGCGCGGCCGGTGACGGCGCCATGTCCCCGTTGTCGCAGGCCCGTTGGCTGCTGGCCGACGGCCGGGTGCTGGACGGGCGGGAGGACGGCTGGACCCCGCCGCCGATCGCCGGCGAGAGCACCGCGTTCCTGCAGTACACCTCCGGTTCGACCTCCACGCCGAAGGGTGTGATCGTCACCCACCGGAACCTGATCGCCAACGCCCGGGCCGCGCAGGGCGCCTTCGGCCTCACCACCGAGAGTCAGAGCGTGAGCTGGCTCCCGCCGTACCACGACATGGGGCTGATCGGCGGCATCATCTGCCCGTTGCACACCGGCTACACCGTCACCCTGATGGCGCCGGTGTCCTTCGTCCGCGACCCGGCAGTGTGGCTGGAGGCCATCAGCCGCTACCGGGGCACCGTCAGTCCGGCGCCGAACTTCGCGTACCAGATGTGTGTCGAGCGGGTGACGGAAGAGGTCAAGGACGGTCTGGACCTGTCGAGTTGGGTCTCGGCGCTGAACGGGGCCGAGCCGGTCCAGCCGGCGGTGCTGGACCGCTTCGCGGCCGCGTTCGAGCGCTGCGGATTCCGCCGGAGCAACTTCTACCCCTGCTACGGGCTGGCGGAGAGCACCCTGCTGGTGTCGGGCGCGCGTCCGCAGGGCGAACCGATGGTGCGCCACGTCTCCAAGCCGGAGCTGGAGCAGGGCCGGATCAGGCCACCCCATGACCTGAACTCCGTGCAGTCACTGGCGAGTTCGGGCGAGGTCGCGTCGGACACCGAGGTGGCGATCGTGGCCCGGGACCGGGGCGAGGCGCTGCCGCCGGGCGAGGTCGGGGAGATCTGGGTCCGCGGGGAGAGCGTCGCGGCCGGCTACTTCGAGGCGCCGGAGGCGACGGCGGAGACCTTCGGCCTCCGGCTGGCGAACGGCGAGGGCCCGTACCTGCGCACCGGAGATCTCGGGGTGCTGATGGACGGCGAACTGTTCGTCACCGGACGGGCCACCGACCTGATGATCTTCCGGGGCCGCAACGTCTACCCGCAGGACGTCGAGGCGACCTGCACCGACAGCGACCCCTCGCTCGGGGCGGTCCGGGCCGCGGCCTTCACGGTCGAGGCGGACGGCGAGGACGTGCTGGTCGTCGTCCAGGAGTTGCCGCGCGGGCGGGTGACCGCCGAGCAGGCGAAGGAACTCGTCGTGACGATCCGCCGGAGGATCTCCGAGGAGCACCAACTGCAGGTGCACGAGGTGGTGTTGGTGCCGGCCCGCAAGATCCCCACCACCTCCAGCGGCAAGGTCCAGCGCCGGGCCTGCAAGGCCCAGTACCTGGAGGGTTCGCTGCCCGTGGCACGTCCGGCGGCGGCCCGTCCGGCCCCGGCGGGCGCGGTGGCCGGGGAGCAGGCCCCCGCGGGCACCGCCGCCCCGGATCGGGCCCCGGAGCAGGCGCCCGCCGAAAAGCCGGCCGACGGCCGCGCGGCGGCGGCGCGCGCGTCCAAGCCCGCGTCCAAGCCCGCGTCCAAGCCCGAGTCCAAGCCCGAGTCCGCGCCCGAGTCCGCGCCCGAGTCCGCGCCGGAGTCCGCGCCCGAGCCCGCGCGGACCAGGACCGCCGCCGAGATCGAGGACCGCCTCAGGGAGCTGATCGCCGCCGGAGCCCGGATCGAACTGCACGAGGTGGCTGTCGACGAGCCGTTCACCTCGTACGGGATCGACTCGATCCAGGCGGTCTCGCTGGCCGGCACGCTCTCCGACTGGCTCGGGCACCACGTGCCCGACACGCTCGTCTGGGAACACCCCACGCCGGCCGCCGCGGCCCGCGCACTGGCCGGGGAACTGCGTGCGGCGAACGCCGCGCAGTCGCCGGCCCAGGCACCCGCGCGGGCGGCGCGGGGCGGGGCCGAGGACGCGATCGCGGTGATCGGGATGGGGTGCCGGTTCCCGGGTGGTGTGACGGGTGCGGAGGGGTTCTGGGAGTTCCTGGCCCGTGGTGGTTCGGGGATCACGGAGATTCCGTCGGACCGGTGGGACGTGGAGGAGTTCTTCGACGAGGAGGCGGGGGCGCCGGGGCGGATGTATGTCCGTCATGGTGGGTTCGTCGACGGGGTGCGGGGTTTCGACGCGGGGCTGTTCGGTATTCCGCCGCGTGAGGCGGTGGGTATCGACCCGCAGCACCGGTTGGTGCTGGAGGTGGCCTGGGAGGCCCTGGAGCATGCGGGGGTGGCGCCCGATTCGCTGCGCGGCAGCCGGACGGGCGTGTTCGTCGGCATGGGTGGCAGCGACTTCCAGCGCCTCGGCGCGGGGGACGTCTCGCTGATCGACGCGTACTCGGCGACGGGCAGTTCGGGCAACTTCGGTGCCAACCGTCTGTCCTACGTGCTGGGTCTGGAGGGGCCGAGCATGGTGGTGGACACGGCGTGCTCCTCCTCGCTGGTGGCGTTGCACCTGGCGGTGCAGAGCCTGCGTGCGGGTGAGTGCGAGACGGCGCTGGCGGGTGGCGTCAATGTGATGCTGTCGCCGGATTCCTCGGTGGCGCTGTCCAGTGGGCGGATGCTCTCCGCGCAGGGCCTGTGCCGGACTTTCGACGCGTCCGCCGACGGCTACGTCCGCGGCGAGGGCGCCGGCGTGGTGGTGCTCAAGCGGCTGTCCGACGCGCTGGCGGCCGGGGACGACGTCCTCGCCGTGGTCCGCGGCTCCGCGGTGAACCAGGACGGCCGCAGCAACGGCCTCACCGCGCCCAGTGGCCGCGCCCAGGAGGACGTGGTGCGGCGGGCGCTGTCGGTGGCGGGGATCGCCGCGGCGGAGGTCGGTTTCGTCGAGGCGCACGGGACGGGGACGCCGCTGGGCGACCCGATCGAGGTGCGGGCGCTGGGCCGGGTGCTGGGGGAGGGCCGGGAGCCCGACAGCCCGGTGGCGCTGGGTTCGGTGAAGACGAACATCGGTCATCTGGAGGCGGCGGCGGGCATCGCCGGCTTCATCAAGGCGGTGCTGACGGTCCAGCGCGGCTGGATCCCGCCGCATCTGAACCTGGTCGAGCCCAACCCGCACGTCGAGTGGGCGGACCTGCCCGTGTCGGTGCCGACCGTACTGACCCGCTGGGAGCAGGAGCGGCGCTTCGCGGGGGTGTCGGCCTTCGGGTTCGGCGGCACCAACGCCCACGTCGTGCTGGAGGGAACGCGATGGTAGACAGGAGTGTTGACGTGACGTCAGGAATTTCCGGCGGACAGTCCGACCCCGGTGGTTCCCCCGTCCTGGTGAAGGTCTCGGGGGCGGAGAGCGGGTCCCTCAGGGCGGCGGCGGGGCGGCTGGCCGACTTCGTCGCCGCGACCGACGGAATCACCCCGGAGCAGGTGGCCTGGGCGGCCGGCGTGGGCCGGGCGGACCTCGGCGAGCGGGCGGCCGTGGTCGCGCAGACCAGGACGGAACTGACGGCGGGCCTTCGGGCGGTCGCCCTGGGCGGCAGCACCGCCGGCGTGGTCACCGGCCGCCGGGGCGTCGGCACCGCACCGCGGGTGGCGTTCGTCGTCCCCGGTCACGGCGCCAAGGTCGCGGGTGTGCTGGAGGGCCTGTACGGCACGGTCCCGGTGGTGACCGAGACGGTGGACGCGGTGGCGGCGGTGGTCGGCCCGGTCACCGAGCTGCCGCTGTCCGCACTGCTGTCGGGCGGCGAGGAGGCGCGGCAGGCGCTGGCCGCCACCGAGGTGGCCCAACCCGCCCTCTACACCGCCGCCGTGGCGCTGGGAGCCTGGTGGCGTTCGGTCGGCGTGGAGCCGGCCGCCGTGGTCGGGCACAGCGTCGGGGCGTACGCGGCGGCCGCGCTCGCCGGGGTGTTCACGGTCGCGGACGGCGCCCGGCTGACCGCTGCCCGGGGACGCCTGATGGCGGAACTCCCCGCGGGCGGCGCGATGGTGGCCCTGTCGTGCGCGCCGCAGGAGCTGGCCGGGATCGACCGGCTGGTCTCCGGTGAGGTCGGGATCGCGGCGCTCAACGGGCCCCGCGACACCGTGATCAGCGGCCCGCTGGAGGCCGTGACGGCGGTGGCGGACGAGCTGGCCGGCCGCGGTGTGCGCGGTGTCCGGCTCGCTGTGCCGCACGCCTTCCACTCCGCCGCCGTGGAGCCCGTCCTGGCCTCGCTGGCCGAGGAGTTCGCCGGGCTGACGATGAGCCTTCCCGGTCTTCCGCTGGTGTCCGACGCCACCGGTCTGCTCGCGGGCGAGGAGATCACCACGGCCGAGTACTGGGTCCGGCACACCCGCGAGCCGGTGCGGTTCGAGCAGGCGATGCGGACCGTGTGGGAGCGGGGCGTGCGGATCCTGGTCGAGCTCGGCACCGGCGGACTGCTCGGGCCGGCGGCCGGCACCGCGCCCGGCCGCGCGCCGGTCTGCGTCCCGTCGGCGTTCGCCGCCGGTCCCGCGCACCGCCAACTGCTCGGCTCGCTGGCCCGGTTGTGGACCGAGGGGTGCCAGGTCGACTGGCGGGCCGTCGGTCCGCGCCCGGCCCGCACGGTGAAGCTGCCGACCTACCCGTTCCAGCGGCAGGACTACGGTCCCGCCCCGGTCACCGGCCGGAGCGCCGACCGGCACGCGGCCCTGCCGCCGCTCCCGGCCCCGGCCGCCCCGGCCGCCCCGGCCGCCCTGGTGCCCGCGTCCCGTCCGGAGCCGGCGCCGCGGGCCCTGCCCGCCGGGGCACCCGCCACCGGGCGGTCCGTCTCCGCGCAGCCCGCCCCCGAGGAACTGGTCCGCCGGCTCAAGGAGGAGCTGGCCACCCTGCTGGACCTCGCCGACCCGGACGAACTCGACGCCGAGACCGGCCTGTTCGACCTCGGCCTGACCTCGGAGATGGTGGTCGGCCTGCGGGTCCGGATGGAGGACCTGATCGACCGGGACATCCCGGCCACCGCCGTCTTCGACCACCCCACCATCGGCAAGCTGGCCGGCTACCTGGCCGGCCGCCGCCTCCGGCAGGCCCCCGCGCCGCAGCGGCCCGCCGCCGACGCCACCCCGCGGCCCGCCGCCGCCGATGCGGCCGAGCAGACCGAGCCCGCCCCCCGGCCCGCCGCCCCGGCACCGGCGGCACCGCACTCCGAGCCCATCGCCATCGTCGGCATGGGCTGCCGGCTGCCCGGCGGCGCGAACGACCTGGACACGTTCTGGCAGCTCCTGCTGGACGGCCGCGACGCGACCGGCGAGGTGCCGGACGACCGCTGGGACCGCGAGGCGTTCTACGACGCCGACCCGGCCGCCCCCGGCAAGACCTCCACCCGGCGCGGCGGCTTCCTCACCACCCGGGTCGACGAGTTCGACGCGGACGCCTTCGGCATCTCGGCCCGCGAGGCCCGCGGGATGGACCCGCAGCAGCGCCTGCTGCTCGAAGTGGCCTCGGAGGCGCTCGCCGACGCGGGCGTGACCGCCGCCGAGGTCGACGGCTCCCGCACCTCGGTCTACGTCGGCATCAACACCTCCGACTACCTGCAGCTGCTGGTCGCGGAGGGCACCGCCGACGACGGCGCCCACCTGGCGACCGGCAACACCTTCAGCGTCGCGGCCGGCCGGCTGTCCTACCTGCTCGGCGCCCAGGGGCCGAGCCTGGCCGTCGACACGGCCTGTTCCTCGTCCCTGGTGGCGGCCCACCTCGCGGTCCGGAGCCTGCGTTCCGGCGAGTCGGACCTCTCCGTGGTGGCCGGTGTGAACCTGATGCTGGCCCCGGCCACCACGGCCGGGCTCTCCCGGCTGCGGGCGCTCTCGCCCGACGGCCGGTGCAAGACCTTCGACGCCTCGGCGGACGGCTACGGCCGCGGCGAGGGCGCCGGCGTGGTGGTGCTCAAGCGGCTCTCCGACGCGCAGGCGGCGGGGGACCACATCTGGGCGGTGCTGCGCGGCACGGCGGTGAACCAGGACGGCCGCAGCGCCGGCCTGACCGTCCCCAACGGCCTCGCGCAGCAGGCCGTGATCCAGGACGCGCTGCGCGACGCCGGGGCCTCGCCCGACGAGGTGGGTTACGTGGAGGCGCACGGCACCGGCACGGCGCTCGGCGACCCGATGGAGATCCAGGCGCTGGCCGAGGCGCTGCGGCCCGAGGGCGGCGACGCGCCGCCGCTGGTGGTCGGCTCCGCCAAGACCAACGTCGGGCACCTGGAGGCCGCCGCGGGCATCTGCGGGCTGGTCAAGGTGGCGCTGTCGCTGTACCACGGGCAGATCCCGCCGCACCTGCACCTGGAGAACCCGAACCCGCTGCTGGACTGGGCGGCGCTGCCGGTGACCGTGCCGACGGAGCTCACGCCGTGGACCACCGGCGGGCGGGCCCGGGTCGCCGGGCTCAGCTCCTTCGGCTTCAGCGGCACCAACGCGCACGTGGTGCTGGAGCAGGCTCCCGAGCCGCGGCCGGCCGACCGCCGGGTGGACGAACCCGCCGACGAGCGGCCCGAGTTGCTGGTGCTCTCGGCCCGCACCCCCGAGGGGCTGCGGGAGACCGCCGAGGCCTACCGGACGTTCCTGGCGGACGGCAGCGCCGTCCGCGGCCGGTCGGCCTGGGCCGAGACGGTCCGCACGGCGGCTGTCCGGCGCGACCACTTCGCGGCCCGGATGGCCCTGGTGGCCTCCTCGCCGGCGCGGGCCGCCGAGCAGCTCGACAAGCTGCTGGCCGGGGGCCGCCACCAGGTGCGCCAGGGCGTGGTGCCCCGGCCCGCCCGGAGCAGGCTGGTCTTCGTCTACGGCGGTCAGGGGTCTCAGTGGCCCGGCATGGGCCGGAGCCTGCTGGCCGACCCGGTGGCCGCGCGGGTGCTGCTGCGCTGCGAGGAGGTCGTCCGGGAGCTGGCCGGCTGGTCGCTGCTGGAGCAGCTGGAGGCGCCGCGCGAGGCCTCCCGGCTGGACGACACCAGCGTGACCCAGCCGGCGATCTTCGCCGTCGAGGCGGCGCTCACCGAGCTGTGGCGCTCCTGGGGCGTCGAGCCGGACGCGGTGGTCGGACACAGCGTCGGCGAGATCGCGGCGGCCGTCGCGGCCGGTGCCTTCGGCCTGGAGGAGGGCCTTCGGATCGCGGTGCTCCGCGGCCGGGTGATGGCCCGCAGCCACGGGCAGGGCCGGATGGCGGTGGTGGGCCTGCCCGTCGCCGAGGTCCGGACGCTGATCGAGCCGTACGGCGGGCGGCTGTTCGTCGCCGCCGTCAACAGCCCGGTCAACACCGTGGTCGGCGGGTTGCCGCAGGAGGTCGCGGCGCTGGAGGCGCAGGTCCGCGAGCGCAAGGCCTTCTGGATGGCGATGCCGGGCGAGTACGCCTTCCACACCCCCGTCCTGGACCCGCTGCGCGGTGAACTCGTCGACGCGCTGGGCGCGCTGGCGCCGGCCGGCCGCACGGTCCCGCTCTACTCCACGGTCACCGGTGGCCTGGCCGGCCCCGACGCGCTGGACGCGCGCTACTGGGCGGACAACATGACGCTGCCCGTCCGCTTCGCCGACGCGCTGCAGGCCGCCGCCGGCGAGGGGCACACCCTGGTGGTCGAGGCAGGCCCGCACGCCGTCCTGTCCACGGCCGTCCGGCAGAGCCTGGAGGGCCGGGTCGCCGGTCTCACCACGGCGGCCTCGATGCGGGCCGGCGCCGAGGCCAGGGCGACCATGCTGGACGCCGCCGGAGCCCTGCACGTGGCCGGCCGCCCGGTGGACCACCGGGCCCTGCACGGCGAGGGCCCGAGCACCGCCGCGCTGCCCGCCTACCGCTGGCAGCGGCAGCGGTACTGGCTGCCGGGCAAGCCGGTGCCGCACGGGCAGGCGCCCGACGCGCTCGCCCAGGACGTGTACGAGGTGGACTGGGAGCGGGTCGAGCCGCCCGTCCTGGAGCCGGGAACCGCCGGGCGTCCCCAGGGCACCTGGCTGCTGATCGAGGACCAGCACGGCCTGGCCGGCCGGGTCGCCGAGCGGCTGGCCGCCCACGGGGCACGGGCCAGGATCCTGACCGTGGCGGAGCCGGGAACCGCCGCGGCCTTCTGCCGGAACGGGCCGGACCGGCTGCGCGAACTGGTGGCCCGGGCCCTCGCCGAGGAGCCGGCCGTCCGCGGCCTGGTCCACCTGGGCGCGCTGCACGACGCGGCGGACCCGCGCCTGCCCGGCCCGGAGCTGGACGGCGCGCTCGCGCTGGCCTGTGGGCCGCTGCTGTTCGCCCCGAAGGTGCTGCGCGCCCGCCCTGGCGCCCCGGCACCCCAGCTGTGGGTGGTCACCCGTGGCGGTGTCGGCACCGACGGCGCGGCCATGGCCGCCTCGCACGCCCCCGCCTGGGGCCTCGGCCGGGCCGTCGCCCTGGAGCACCCGGAGATCTGGGGAGGCCTGGTCGACCTCGACCCGGCCGGCGCCGACCCCGGGCAGGAGGCCGAGGCGATCGCCGCCGAGCTGCTCGCCCCCGACGGCGAGGACCAGGTCGCGTACCGCGCGGGCCTGCGCAAGGCGGCCCGGCTGCGGCGGGTGGAGAACCTGCCCGCCACACCGTCGCCGACGGCGGTCGGCCCCGACGGCTCGTACCTGATCACCGGCGGCCGGGGCATCCTCGGCCTGCGGGTGGCCCGCTGGCTGGCCGGGCGCGGCGCCCGGCACCTGGTGCTGCTGGGCCGCCGGCCCGTCCCCGAGGACGGCCCCGGCCTTCCCGAGTCGGACCGTCAGCTGCTGGCGGCGCTCGCCGAGCTGAGGGCGGCCGGCGTCAGCGTCCACACCCCGCACGCCGACGTGGCGGACGCCGCCGCGATGGCCGGGGTCTTCGACACCGCCGCCAACCCCTGGCCGGCCGTCAAGGGCGTGGTGCACGCGGCCGGTCTCTTCGAGCCCCGGGCCGTCGTGGACCTGGACTGGCAGCACTTCCGGGACATCCTGCGGCCCAAGGTCGAGGGCAGCCTGGTGCTGGACGCGCTCACCGCGGCCGGCGGGGTCGACTTCTTCGTGATGTTCTCCTCCGCCTCCTCGGTCTGGGGCTCCGCGCTCGCGGGCCACTACGTGGCGGCCAACTACTTCCAGGACGTGCTCGCCCACGACCGGGTCAGCCGGGGCCTGCCGGGCCTCGCGATGAACTGGGGCTGGTGGGAGGAGAGCGAGATGGCCGGCCACCACGAGCAGTACTTCGAGTCGATGGGCCTGTACGTCCTCCCGAACGAGACCGGCCTCGCCGCCCTCGGCCGCACCCTGGGCTCCGGGCGCCACCAGCTGACCGTCGCACCGGTGGACTGGGCGAGGTTCCGCCCCGTCATGGAGGCCAAGCGGCGCCGCCCGCTGCTCACCCACCTGGGCACCCGGGCCGCGGCCGGCCGGGCCGGCGGCGACGCGATGCTGCTGGGCCGGCTGCGCCAGGCGGAGAGCCGGGCCACCCGGACCAGGCTGCTGGAGCGGGCGCTGCAGGCGGAGGTCGCGGCGGTGCTCGGCCGGGAGCCGGGCAGCGGGATCGACGCCGACCTCGGCTTCTTCGAGGCCGGGATGGACTCCGTGATGAGTGTCGAACTCAAGTTCCGGCTGGAGCAGTTGGTCGGCGAGGAACTGCCCGGCACGGTCGCCTTCGAACACCCCACCGTCGCCGCGCTCGGCGAGTACCTCCTCGGCGAGGTCCTCGGCCTGGCCGACCCGCTCCCGGAGCGGGCCGCCGAGGTGGACGAACTGTCGGCGGAACTCGCCCAGCTGTCCGAGTCGGAGCTGCTGGACCTCCTCGAGTCCGAGCTGAACCAGGAGAGCCACCATGACAACAACTGAGGAGCCGACCATGAACACCCAGGGGGCGGTCGCGCCCGAACGCCAGGAGGTGCTGCTCCGCGCCCTCGTCGAACTCAAGGCCGCGCGCGCCGAGGCGGCGGCGGCCAGGCAGGCCCGCGTCGAGCCGGTGGCCGTCGTCGGCGTGGGGTGCCGGTTCCCGGGTGGTGTGACGGGCGTCGAGGGGTTCTGGGAGTTCCTGGCCCGTGGTGGTTCGGGGATCACGGAGATTCCGTCGGACCGGTGGGACGTGGAGGAGTTCTTCGACGAGGAGGCGGGGGCGCCGGGGCGGATGTATGTCCGTCACGGTGGGTTCGTCGACGGGGTGCGGGGTTTCGACGCGGGGCTGTTCGGTATTCCGCCGCGTGAGGCGGTGGGCATCGACCCGCAGCACCGGTTGGTGCTGGAGGTGGCCTGGGAGGCCCTGGAGCACGCGGGGGTGGCGCCCGATTCGCTGCGCGGCAGCCGGACGGGCGTGTTCGTCGGCATGGGCAGCAACGACTTCCAGCGCCTCGGCGCGGGGGACGTCTCGCTGATCGACGCGTACTCGGCGACGGGCAGTTCGGGCAACTTCGGTGCCAACCGTCTGTCCTACGTGCTGGGTCTGGAGGGGCCGAGCATGGTGGTGGACACCGCGTGCTCCTCCTCGCTGGTGGCGTTGCACCTGGCGGTGCAGAGCCTGCGCGCGGGTGAGTGCGAGACGGCGCTGGCGGGTGGCGTCAATGTGATGCTGTCGCCGGATTCCTCGGTGGCGCTGTCCAGTGGGCGGATGCTCTCCGCGCAGGGCCTGTGCCGGACTTTCGACGCGTCCGCCGACGGCTACGTCCGCGGCGAGGGCGCCGGCGTGGTCGTGCTCAAGCGCCTGTCCGACGCCGTCGCCGCCGGCGACGACGTCCTCGCCGTGGTCCGCGGCTCCGCCGTCAACCAGGACGGCAAGAGCTCCGGCCTGACCGTCCCGCGCGCCTCCTCCCAGCAGGAGGTCGTACGGCGGGCGCTGTCGGTGGCGGGGATCGCCGCGGCGGAGGTCGGCTTCGTCGAGGCGCACGGGACGGGGACGCCGCTGGGCGACCCGATCGAGGTGCGGGCGCTGGGCCGGGTGCTGGGAGACGGCCGCGCGGCGGACAATCCGGTGGCCCTGGGGTCGGTGAAGACGAACATCGGTCATCTGGAGGCGGCGGCGGGCATCGCCGGCTTCATCAAGGCGGTGCTGACGGTCCAGCGCGGCTGGATCCCGCCGCATCTGAACCTGGTCGAGCCCAACCCGCACGTCGAGTGGGCGGACCTGCCCGTGTCGGTGCCGACCGAGCTGACCCGCTGGGAGCAGGAACGGCGCGTGGCCGGCGTGTCGGCCTTCGGGTTCGGCGGCACCAACGCCCACGTCGTCCTGGAGTCCCCGCCGGCCCGCGAGCGCGCCGCGGTACCGGCCCCGGACGGGCCCGTGGTGGTCAAGGTCTCCGGCTCCGGCGCCGCGGCGCTGCGCGAATCGGCCGCCCGGCTGGCCGAGTTCGCCGCCGCCGCCGACGCGCTCACGCCCACCGACCTCGCCTGGTCGGCCGGCGTCGGCCGCGCCGACCTCAGCGACCGCGCCGCCGTGGTGGCCGAGACCTCCGCCGCACTGGCCGAGGGGCTGCGGGCCGTGGCGAACGGCACCGGCGCCACCGGTGTGGTCACCGGCCGTCGCGGCGCCGGGCCGGTGCCGCAGGCGGCCTTCGTGGTCGCCGACAGCGGCGCCCGGGCCGACGGCCTGTACGGGAAGCTGCCGGTGGTGACCGAGACGCTCGACGCGGTGGCCGCCGCCCTCGGCGTCCCCGGCGAGGAACTGGCCGCCGACGACGGCCCGATGGCGCACTACGCGGCGGCGGTGGCACTCGGCGCCTGGTGGCGCTCGGTCGGTGTCGACGCGGACGTGATCGTCGGACAGGGCGCCGGCGCCTACGCCGCGGCGGCCCTGGCGGGAGTCCTCACCGTCGCGGACGGCGCCCGCCTGGCCCGGGACGGCCGCTCGGCCGACCTGACGGACGTACCGCTGCGGCTCCCGGCCGTCGACCTGATCCTCGCCCACGAGGCCGGTCCGGCGGGCCCGGAGGTGGCCACCGCCGCGTACTGGAGCCGCCTCGCGGCCACCGCCCAGGACCGGCCCGGCGCGCTCGACACGGCGCTGGCGGCGGCCGTGGACGGCGGGATCGGGATCCTCCTCGAACTGGGCGCCGGCGCGCTCACCGCCACCGGCGCGGACCAGGACGTCCCGCGCCTGGCCTCGGCGGCCGACGGGCCCTCGGCCCACCGGGTGCTGCTGGAGTCGCTCGCCCAGGTCTGGACCCGCGGCCGGGACGTCGACTGGTCCGCCGTCGCGGCCCGGCCGGCCGCCGCGGCCAAGCTCCCCACCTACCCCTTCCAGCGCGAGGAGTACTGGCCGCAGAGCACGCCCGCGGGCGCCACCGTCTCGCGGAGCGGCCGCGCGCTGCGCCCGCACATCCTGGAGACGGCGGACGGCGAGGTGATCGGCGAGAGCGAACTCTCCCTCGCCGCCCTGCCGTTCCTCGCCGAGCACCGCGTGCACGGACGGCTCGTGGTGCCCGGCGTGGTCTACCTGGAGCTGGTCCTGCGCTGCGCCGAGCGGGCCTTCGACGGGCCGGTCGGGATCGAGGACCTCTCGATCTCCCGCCCGCTGGTCCTCTCCGACCAGGACACCCGCACCGTCCAGGTGGTGCTGGGCCCCCTGACGGACGGCAAGACCGAGGTCCGCGTGCACAGCAAGGACCCGGAGACCGGCTGGCAGCAGCACCTGCGGGCCCTGGTCGTCCCGGCGGACCCGGCCGGGGGAGACCCGGTCGGGGTGACACCCGAGGCGCTCTTCGCGGACGCCGGTTCGCGCTGCCGGGAGACCCTGGACGGCGAGGAGTTCTACCGCCGGGCCTGGCACCCCGCGTTCCGGCTCGGCCCGAGCTTCCAGCTGGTGGAGTCCGCGCAGCGGGGGCCGGGTGTCGCGGTCGGGCGGCTGGTGCCGCCGGACGAGCGGACCAAGGGCGTCGCGGCCGGCGTCCGGGCCGACCTGCTGCTGCTGGACGCCTGCGTGCAGCTGGTCGCGATCGCGGGCCACCCGCAGCCGGCCGACTGGGCCGAGCGCCCGGTCCACCTGGGCACCGGCTACGAGCGGATGGTCGTGCACGGCGCCGTCGCGGCGGACGAGGTGCTGTGCACGGTGGTGACCCGGGAGACCGCCGACGGCTCGCTGGCCGGGGACCTGCGCCTGACCGCGCTGGACGGCTCGCTGGTCGCCGAACTGAGCGGGGTGTCGTTCCGTCCGGTCAGCGAGGCCCTGCTGGAGCGGATGGTGTCGAGCGGCCGGCCCGCGGGCGCCGCGGGCGCCGCCGGCCTTGTGGATCTGGCCGCGCTCCGCTCCGCCGCGCCCGCCGAGCGCGAGCGGGCGGTCACCGGGCACATGGTCCGCCTGCTGGCCGCCATCCTCGGCTCCGCGCCGGAGGACCTCGACCCGCAGACCGAGGTGACCATGGTCGCCGACTCGCTGATGCTCGCCGAGCTGAAGAGCCAGGTGGACCGCGACTTCGAGGTCAGCCTGCCGCTGGAGCTCGCGTTCGGCGGCGGCCGGCTGACCGACCTCGCGCTGTGGATCGCGGACGAGCTGGAGCAGCCGCCCGCGCAGGACCCGGCGGCTGCACAGCCGGCCCCCGCCGCCCCCGTGCCCGCGTCCGCCCCTGCCGAAGCGGCCCCCGCCGCCCCCGCCACCCCCGCCGCACGGCGTCCGCGCAGCCTCGGCAGCCGCCGGGTGCGGTCGATGAGCGTGCCGGAGATGGTGGAGAAGGCGGAGCTGGAGGCGTCGATCACCGCCACCGTGCCGCCCGAGCCGGCCGGGACGGCCCCGCAGGACGTCCTGCTCACCGGCGCCACCGGCTTCGTCGGGGCCTTCCTGCTCGCCGAACTGCTGGAGCGCGGCCGGGGCGCGGTGCACTGCCTGGTCCGCGCCGAGAACGAGAAGCACGCCGTCCGCCGGGTGCTCGCCAACCTGACCACCTACGGGATCGACATCGGCGATGCCGGGACGCGGATCGTGCCGGTCGTCGGGGACCTCTCCGAGCCCCGGTTCGGTCTCGGCGAGGAGGGGTTCACCGCCCTGCACGCGAAGATCGGCGGCATCTTCCACTGCGGTGCGACCGTGAAGTGGACCTACCCCTACAGCGGCCTGGAGGCCGCCAACGTGGACGGCACCCGCGAGGTGCTGCGGCTGGCGACGGCCGGCGCGGCGAGGCCCGTGCACTTCATCTCCACCGTCGGGGTGTTCTCCTCGAAGGAGTTCGAGGCCGACAGCGTGCCGGAGAGCCAGGACCTGCTGACCAGCGGCCCGCTGGTGGTCGGCTACGCGCAGTCGAAGTGGGTCGCCGAGCACATGGTCCGCACCGCGCACGCCCGCGGGGTGCCGGTCACCATCCACCGCATCAACTCGGGCCCGCACAGCACGTCCGGGGCGTTCAACCGGCTGGACCACCTGAGCATGGTGATCAAGGGCTGCGCGGAGGCCGGCATCGCGCCCGACCACGTCGAGATGCCGCTGCAGCCCGCGCCGATCGACTACGTGGCGCGCGCGGTGGTGGAGCTGGCCGGGCGCCCGGAGCTGAGCGGACGGACCTTCCACCTGGTCAACGACACCAAGCTGACCTGGATCGAGTTCTTCGACCTGGTCGAGGAGTTCGGCTACCCGATGGAGCGGATGACGTTCGCCCGCTGGAAGGAGAAGGTGACCGGCCGCGAGGCCGGCACCATGGCGCTGCTCGGACTGGTGCCCTTCCTCAACGACGCGGTCGACGACGTCCGGCTCCCGAGGTCCGCCGCCGAGGACACCCTGGCGGCGCTGGAGGGGACGGGCATCGCCTGCCCGCCGCTGGACGCCGCGCTGGTGCGCACGTACCTGGAGGCCTTCACCGCCAGCGGCTTCATGGAGAGCCCCGCCGCCGGCTGAGCCGCCGGCCCCTGCCCCCCGCCCGGCCGTGGCGGGGGGCAGCCACAGCAGTCCAGACAGACAGGCCTGACGGACAGGCCGGACGGAGAGGGCAACCATGACCACCATCACGATCGACCTCGGCGACCCCGACTACCACCTCAACCCCTGGCCGACCTACGTCCGGCTGCGGGACGAGAACCCGGTGTTCCACGCCCCCGGCGGCATGTGGGACGGCTCCGACTTCTACGTCCTCAGCCGGTACGACGACGTCTCGCTCGCGCTGAAGGACAAGAAGCTCTTCTCCTCGCAGATCCGCAAGGGCGACTACCTCAACCTCCCGATGCTGGTGAACCGGGACGCGCCCGAGCACACCCGGCTGCGCCACATGGCCAACAAGGCGTTCAACGCCCGGCTGGTCCGCACCCTCGGCGGCTGGGTGCAGGACATCGTCGACGAGCTGATCGACGAGATCCTGGCGCAGGAGAAGGTCGAGTTCGTCGAGGCCTTCACCACCGCGCTGCCGCTCAAGGTGGTCGGCGGCATGCTCGGCATCCCGCTCGACCGCAAGGCGGACCTGCGCCGCTGGTCGCAGGCCGTGATGGCGTCCTTCGCCGTCGCCGCCGGGATGGACCCGGACCTCGCGCCCGGATTCTTCGAGGACATCGTGGAGTTCGGCAACTACATGGGCGAACTCGCCCACCAGCGCAAGGGCAAGCCCAACCAGGAGGACATCCTCGGCGAGCTGGTCGCGCAGCTGGAGGCCGGGGACATGACCCGCGACGAACTGGTCACCATGGCCTGGTCGTTCGTCGCGGCCGGCCACGAGACCACGATGAACCTGCTCGGCGGCGGCGTGCACATGCTGCTGACCGACAAGGCCCTCGCCGACCGGCTGATCGCCGAGCCCGAGCTCACCCGGGACTTCATCGAGGAGTACCTGCGGCTGTACAGCCCCACCCAGTGGCTGCTGCGCCGGGCCGCCGAGGACGTCACCCTGCACGATGTCACCATTCCCGAGGGCGAGTTGGTGCACGTCCTGATCGGCTCCGGCAACCGCGACCCGCGCAAGTTCCCGAACCCCGACGTCTTCGACCTGGACCGCGACACCAAGGGCGACCACCTGGGCTTCGGCGCCGGACCGCACTTCTGCCCGGGCGCCGCGCTCTCCCGGCTGCTCGCCGAGACCGCGTTCCGCTCCTTCTACCCGCACCTCGACCGGCTCGCCCTGGACCCGGAGGACCCGCCGCGCCTGCGCACCACGCAGGGCTCGTACGGCATCGCGAGCATGGGCGTCCGCGTGACGGCCTGAGGACGCCCCGGAACCGCACAGTCACCGCCATCGCCATTCGAGAGGACGAAGTGAACGGACCCGCAATCAACAGACGGCAGATCCTGCGCTACGGAGTGGCGGCCACCGGGGCCGCCGCCCTGTCGGGGGGCCTGCTGAGCGGTGTCGCCCGGGCCGCCGAGCCCGTCGACGTGGTGATCGTCGGCAGCGGATACGCAGGCTCGGTGGCGGCGCTCCGGCTGGCCCAGGCCGGCTTCAGCAGCGTGCTCCTGGAGCGCGGACGCCGCTGGCCGATCACTCCCGCGGGCGACACGTTCTGCACCCCGCAGGCCCCGGACGGCCGCGCCGCGTGGCTGGCCACCACCTCGCCCTTCACCAACGAGAGCTTCCACCCGTTCACCGGCGTGCTGGAGGCGTTCGTGGCCGACGGCGTGATCGGCCTGGCCGGCGCGGGCGTCGGCGGCGGCTCGCTGGTGAACAACGCGGTGATGATGGCGCCCCGGGAGGACTTCTTCCGCCGCAGCTTCGGGACCTCGCTCGACTACGCCGAGATGCGGGACGTCTGGTACCCGCGGGCCCGCAACCTGATCGGCGTCGCCCCGATCCCGGACGACGTGCTCAACTCCCCGTACTACGCCAACGCGCGGGACCTGCTGGCCGAGGCGGCGCGGGCCGGACTTCCGACGATGCGCCCGGACATGGCGGTGGACTGGCAGATCGTCCGCAACGAGATAGCCGGCACCGCCGTGCGCTCGGCGATCCTCGGCCACTCGGACTTCGGCGTCAACAGCGGGGCCAAGCGCAGCGTCGACCGCTCGATCCTCGCGGCGGCCGAGGCCACCGGACGGGTCTCGGTGCTGCCGCTGCACCAGGTGACGGACATCGGCCCGCTGGACAACCGGTACCTGATCACGGCGGAGCAGATCGACGAGCAGGGGCTGGTCAGGGCGCGTCCGCAGTTCGCGGCCCGGTACGTCTTCCTGGCGGCCGGTTCGCTCGGCACCACCAAGCTGCTGGTCCGGGCCAAGGGCAGGGGCAGTCTCCCGCGGCTGGGCGACCAGGTGGGGCGCAACTGGGGCACGGGCGGGGACCACATCATCGTCCGCGCCGGGCTGCCGCTGCGCGACACCGCGCAGGGCGGGCCCTCGCACATCGTGGCCACCGACTGGGCGGACCCCGAGACCCCGGTGACCTTCCTCGGATTCCCGCTCGGCTACCCGGCGCTCGGCTCGCTCGCCGGCACGATGCTGGGCCTGTCCGTGCCGCCGGCGCTCGGCCGCTTCGACTACCGGCCGGCCACCGGCAAGGTCGAGCTGACCTGGCCGAAGTCGGACCCGCGGATCCAGCGGGTCACCGACGCGATGTCGGCGACCACCTCGAAGCTGGACCGGGCGAACCCCGGGATCAGGGTGGACGTGGTGACGCCGGCGCTCACCGCGCACTGCCTGGGCGGGGCGGTGCTGGGGCAGGCCACCGGGCAGGCGGGCGACGTCGCCGGGTACGACAACCTGTTCGTGATCGACAGTTCGCTGATCCCCGGTTCGACCGGGGCGGTACCGCCGGCGCTGACCGTCACGGCGCTGGCCGACCGCTGCGTCGACCGCGCCCTGCACCGGCTGACCTCGCCGGGCCCGGCCGGGACGGTGCTGGCGCTCTCCTGAGCACCCGCTCGGCGCCCTGGGGTCGAACCATCGAGGGCCGTTCCGGAAGCCAGTCGGCTCCGGAACGGCCCTCGGCGTGGTGCCCGGATCAGGCGTGTGCGGCGACCAGCTGCTCGGAGGCCGCCCAGAGTTCGGTGGCCCGGTCGCGGTCGTGCGACTCCTTGGAGCTCTCGCGCGGCTTGCGGCCGGAGAAGTAGGCGCCGGTGGTCCCGGCCGGCTCCGGCGCGGTGGCCAGCCAGGCGAGGTCGCCGGAGGACTGCGCGACGGACCGGGCCCCCGGCAGCGTCGCGACCAGCAGCGGGGTCAGCTGGGCGTAGACCCGCTGGATGAGTGGCGGCCAGTCGCGGTCCAGCGAGGTGCCGGGCATCAGCCCGGGATCGAAGGCGTTCACCGTGATCCGGCGCGAGGCGATCCGCCGGGCCAGCTCGTAGGTGGTGTACAGGTTCGCCAGCTTGGAGGTCGCGTAGCGGACCCGGCCGGACTTGGCCGAGCCGTTCAGCTGGGAGCGGTCGGGATCGACCATGGCCTGCGGGTCCTCCCAGCGCGGAGCCGGGAATCCCATCGACTTCCGGGGCCCCTGGTGCACCTCGCTGGAGACCAGGATCACCCGGCCCGGCTCGGCGATGTGGTCGAGCAGCAGTTGGGTCAGCAGAAAATGCCCGAGATGGTTCGTGGCAAAGGTCAGTTCATAGCCGTCCTTGGAGCGCTGGACGCCGTTCACCACCTGGATTCCGGCATTGCAGATCAGTACGTGCAGCGGCGGCCGGTCGGAGTTCGCGAGGATTTCCCGGGCGCCGGCGCGGACGGATGCGAGCGAGGAAAGATCGAGTTCGACGACCTCCAGGCTCGCGTCGGGAATCGCCGTGCGGATCTCCGCCGCGGCGGCCTCGCCCTTCGGCACGCTCCGGCAGGCCATGATCACATGCTCTCCGGCCGCGGCGAGTTCACGTGTGGTGGCCAATCCGAGCCCCGAGGAGGCGCCGGTGATGATGACGGACTTCTTCAAGGTCGACTCTTCTCTGTGGATGATTGCAATCATGCGCCGCAGCGATCTGTCTGACTGCTCATCAGAATACCAGAGCCGTATTCCCCGAATCCTATTCCCTCGATTTCCGGAATTGTCGTCACTGGCATGTACCGGGCATCACATCGCGGTGAAGAAATGACCAGGAGCGGACGGCCCCGCTCCGGAAATATGCCGGTCGCGCCGAATACGCCGGTCGCGCCGGACGGCGCACTTTCCCCGAACGGCGGATGCGTGCCGGGCCGGATCCTGACCGTCCTGTCAGTAGCCTGCGGGCCCCGACCCGACACCGAGCGGCGGCGTCCTTGCGCGCGTCGCCGAACCGGGTGGTGATCACACCGCCGTGGTCCGTGCGTGCGGGACGTCGTCCGCCGGCACCCGGGGGAAGAGCTCGGCGTGCCGGTCGTCGCGGTGGTGGGTCATGAGGGTCTCCGGATCGTGCGGGCGCGCGCACTCAGGCTCGCGCTGACTGAAAAGTCAGTCAGAACGACAGGCGTGCCAGACCCGTTCCGGTCCGTGCCGAGACGGAGTGCGACGAGCGTGGAACCCGCGCGGCTCAGGCAGCGAGCCGGATCACTTCGGCGTCGATCGCGTCGGTCATCAGCGCCCGGGCGTGCACCAGCGGGAGGCTGCCGCTGAGCCAGCGCGTGCTGAGCCCCTCCAGCAGCGCCGTCAGCCGCTCGGCCGCGCCGGCCAGCGCGACCGCCGACGCCATCGGCCGGACGGCGCCGAGCAGTTCGGCGATCTCCTGGACCCAGATCCGGGTGGCCCGCGCCAGGTCCTCGCGCAGCGTCTCGTCGAACACCGCGCTCGCCCGCAGCTCGCCCCAGGCGGTGCTGTTCTCCCGCACCTCGACGCTGTCCTGGAGTTCCAGCAGCAGCGTCCGCTCCAGCTCCTCGCGCGCGGTCGGCGGCGGAGCGTCCGGGGCGCGCTCGGCCGTGTGGCGCTCCGCCCGGTCGTTGATGAACCCGAGCGTCTGGCGGAGGACTCCCGTGCGGTCCTTGAAGTGGTAGTAGACGAGCGCCGTCGACACGCCCGCCTCGGCCGCGAGCTCCTCCACCCGCAGCCCGCGCACCCCGCGTCGCGCGATCACCCGCGCCGCTGCTTCCAGGATCGACGTTCTACGACTGGCCATGATCGGCCATCCTACCGGCGCCGCGGGCGCCGCCCGGGCCCGTCTCCTGTCCATCCGGTCAGGACGCCGGATGCTTCCGCGCGGTCCGGCGGCGGACGCCGGCGGCGGCCGGGCGGGTCCTCACCCGCCCTCGGTGAAGGTCTCGCGCAGGCGGGCCTCCTCCTCGGCGGAGAGGTCCGTCTCCAGGAGTTCGGCGTGCCGGCCCTCGAAGGCCGACCGGACGCGGTCGAGCACGGCGTCCGAGCTGAGGACGAAGAGCGCGGAGGTGCCGGGGGTGACCTTCTGCCGCAGCTGCTTGACGAAGTGGTCGTCGATGCCGAGGTGGGCGAGGTGGCCCCCCATGGCGCCGCCGGCCGCGCCCGCCGCGGCGCCGAGGGCGGGGACGAAGAAGATCATGCCGAGGAGGAAGCCCCAGAAGGCCCCGCCCAGGGCGCCCATGCCGGTCATGTCGCCCAGGTGGCGGGTCCGGGGCTTCCGGGCGCCCTCGGGCCAGCTGACCACGGCGCCGTCCTGGACCCTGATCAGCTCCTGGTGCTGCAGCTTCTTCAGCGCGGCGAGGGCTTCGTCGGCTCCCCCCGCCGTGGGGAAGCGCCATACCGTCAGGGTCGCCATCACGGCTCCGATCGCAGGGGAGGGCGGGACGGGCCCATCCTCGGCCCGCGGCGGGTGCGCCGCCACACGGGCCGCCCGGAAGGACGCCGTGGGTTTGACGCCGCCGCCCGGCGGCCACAGCGTGGCAGGTAGCCGCCGCCTCCCGTGCCCACAGGTCCCGCGTCAACACGCCGTTCGGGGCCCCGCCGTACGGCCCGGCGGCCCCACGGCGTCGTGCGCGCGAGGAGCGAAGATGGCGGAGCAGGCCGGACGGCCGGGGCCGCAGGAGGCCCCGGAGCCCTGGTACGGGCGGACGCCGCAGGAGGTCGCCGACCGGCTGGGTGTCGATCCGGCGGTCGGGCTCAGCGCGGCCCGGGCGGCGCGGCTGCTGGCCGCCCACGGCCCGAACGCGCTCCCCGAGGAGGAGCAGCGGCCGGGCTGGCTGCGCTTCGTCGACCAGTACCGCAGCTACATGCAGATCATCCTGGTGGCCTCGGCGGTGGTCTCGCTGGCGATCGAGGAGTGGACGACGGCGGTCCTGCTGCTGGTGCTCACCCTGGTCAACGCGCTGGTGGGCCTGCGGCAGGAGGGCAAGGCCGAGAGCGCGATGAACGCGCTGAAGTCGATGATGGAGGCGACGGCGCGGGTCCGGCGGGACGGCGCGGAGGCGGAGATCCCGGCCGAGCAGCTGGTGGTCGGTGACGTCGTGCTGGTCTCGGCGGGCGACGAGGTCCCGGCGGACGGACGGATCGTCGAGGCCAGTTCGCTGCAGATCGACGAGTCGGCGCTGACCGGCGAGAGCGTCCCGGCCGCGAAGGACACGGCCACCCTGGCGGGCGGCGAGCGGCTCGGCCCGGGGGACCAGACGAACATGGCCTTCATGAACACCCCGGTCACCCACGGCAGCGGCCTGGTCGTCGTCACCGCGACGGGCGCCGGAACGGAGCTGGGCAGGATCTCCGGGATGCTGTCGGCCACCCGGAGGGAGCAGTCGCCGCTCACCCGCGAGCTCAACACCCTGACGCTGTGGATCGCGGCGGCCGCCGGCCTGACCATGGTCGTGATGTTCGCCCTCGGCCGCAGCCGCGACCAGGCCTGGGACGCGCTGTTCGTCAGCGCGGTCTCGCTGGCCATCGCGGCCATCCCGGAGGCGCTGCCCACGGTCAGCCAGGTGATCCTCTCCGTCGGCAGCCTCAACCTGGCCAGGCGCAACGCGATCGTGAAGGAACTGCCCTCCGTCGAGACGCTCGGCTTCACCTCGGCCATCAACTCGGACAAGACCGGCACCCTGACGATGAACCAGATGACGGTCGTCGAGGTGCTCAGCCCCACCGACCGCTACACCGTCTCCGGCACCGGCTACCGCCTGGAGGGGCGGATCCACCACGCCGCCGGCTCCGCCCCGGGCATCGAGGACGCGGTGCTGCCGTACCTCGTCGCCAACGACGCCAAACTGGTCGACGGCGAGGTCGTGGGCGACCCGACCGAGGGCGCCCTGCTCGTCCTCGGTCACAAGGCGGGCCTGGACATCGAGGCCACCCGGGAGCGCTTCCCGCGCCTCGCGACCCTCCCGTTCGACCCCGGCTACAAGCTGATGGCCAGCTTCAACGAGGCCAAGGACGCGGACGGCCGACCGGTGGTGCGGTGCTTCGTCAAGGGCGCGGCCCCCGCGGTGACGGCCCGCGCCACCTCCGCCCTCGCGGACGGCGCGGGCATCCCCTGGGACGAGGACCTCGGCGGCCACGCCCTGGCGCAGACCGAGCGGATGGGCGGCGAGGGCCTGCGCGTGATGGCCGCCGCCTACCGGGACCTCGACCCGGCGGACTTCGACCCGGACGGCGACCTGCTGGCCCTGGTCACCGGCCTGCGGATGACCAGCCTGGTGGGCATGGTCGACCCGCCGCGCGAGGAGTCGAAGGCGGCCGTCGCCAGCGCGCAGGCCGCCCGGATCCGGGTGCGCATGGTGACCGGGGACGACGTCACCACCGGCGCCGCCATCGCCCGCCGGCTCGGCATCGACGGCGAGGCGATGCTCGGGGCCGACTTCGCCGCGCTGCCGGAGCACGAGCGGCTGGCCAGGATCGACGGCATCGGCGTCGTCGGCCGCGTCGCGCCCGAGCACAAGGTGCTGCTCGCGGACACCCTCAAGAAGAAGGGCGACGTGGTCGCGATGACCGGCGACGGCGTCAACGACGCCCCGGCCATCAAGGCCGCCGACATCGGCATCGCGATGGGCAGCGGCACCGACGTGGCGAAGAACGCCAGCCGGATGGTCCTCGCCGACGACAACTTCGCCACCATCGTGCACGCCGTGCGGGAGGGCCGGAAGCTCTACGACAACCTCACCAAGTACATCCGCTTCGTCCTGGTGCTGCTGGTCACCTTCGTGCTGACCTTCCTCGGCGCCACGGTGTTCGACATCGCCGCCGGGGAGCCGTTCACCCCGCCACAGGTCCTGTGGATCCACTTCGTGGTCAACGCCCCGTTCGGCTTCGCGCTGGGGTTCGACCAGGAGAGCCCCGGGCTGATGCGGCGCACCCCGCGCCCGCGCGGGGAGTCCGTGCTGACCGGGCCCGTGGTGGTCACCGTCGGGCTCGCCGGGCTGGCGCTCACGGTGGCCCTGCTCGGCCTGATCGAGCTCGGCCGGACGCACTACGGCAGTGCGCACGTCGGCAACTCGATCGCCTTCACGGCCTTCGCGCTGTGCCTGATCGTGGCCGCCTACGAGTGCCGCAGCGAGCGCGGCTCGGTGCTGACCGTGCGTACCTTCGACAGCCGGCAGATGAACCTGGCGGCGCTCGGCGAGTTCGTCCTCGCGGTGCTCGTCACCCAGATGGACGCCTTCCACCGCCTCCTCGGCACCACCGCCATCAACGCCCGGCAGTTCGGCTGGGCCCTGCTCGCCGCGATCGCGCTCCTGCTGCTGTGGGAGCTGGGCAAGCTCCTGGCCCGCCGGGCCACCGGCGCCCGCGGCCCTGTGGCGGCCGGGTGACGGGTGCTTCGCACACGGGAACGGCAGCCTAGGGAGCCGCACCAGCACCGCCACTCCATGCCCGGGACCGGTGGAGCGGTGGAGGGATTGTCAAGCCCGCGCCGGAGCGGGCCGTTCGGCAGTAGCCTCGGCATCGGCAGCGACGGCCGTGGAGGCGTGAAGGGGAGGCGGCGGTGGCCGGAGGGGAGTCGGCGGCCCGGGGGGACGGCGGCGGGGAGGACGACTGCCCGCTGCACGAGCGGGAGGCCGAGATCCGGTCGGCCGGGGAGGCGGTGGGCAGGCTCACCCGGCCCGCGGGCGCCGGGCTCGGGGAACTGCTGGTGTACACCGGCGCCGCCGGGCTCGGCAAGACCGCGGTGCTCACCGAGGTGCGGCGCCGGGCGGGGCGCGCGGGCTGCACCGTGCTGTTCGCCCGGGGCGGGGAACGGCAGCGCCACGAGCCGTTCCACGTGGTGCGCCAGCTGGTGCAGCCGGTGCTCGCGGCCCTGTCCGACGAGGAACGGGCCCAGGTGTTCGGACCCTGGGAGGACATCGTCGGCCCGGCGGTGGGCCTGCTGCCGCCCGGCGGACAACTGGACCCGCAGGGGGTGCGGGACGGGCTGGACTTCGTGCTCACCGGACTGGTGCGGCGCCGCTCACCGGTGGCCGTGCTCGTCGACGACCTGCACTGGGCCGATCCGGAGTCGCTCGGCTGGCTGGCCGGCTTCGCGGTGCGCGCCCGGGAACTGCCGGTCCTGCTGGCGCTCGCCTGCCGCGACGAGTTCCCCGACGACGTCCTGCCGCTGCAGCGCGCCCTCGTCACCAGGGCCGACCGGCGGCACGAACTGCGGCCGCTCCAGCCGGCCTCGGTCGCGCACCTGGTCCGCGCCGCCCTCGGCGCGCGGGCGGAGGACGCCTTCTGCCGCCACGTCTGGGCGATCACGGCCGGCAACCCGTACGAGACCACCGCCCTGCTGCGCGAGGTGCTCGACCAGCGGCTCGAACCGGTCGAGGAGAGCACCGGCCAGCTGCGCGAACTCGCCGCCGACGCGCGGGGAATGACGCTCCGGCACTGGCTGGACAAGATCGGCCCGACCGCGATGCGGTTCGCCTGGGCGGCGTCCATGCTGGGCACCGACATCCGCCCGGACCTGGCCGCCGTCATCTGCACCCAGGGCCCGGAGACCGCCGCCGAATCCGTCCGGGAACTGCGTCGGCAGGGCGTCCTGACCGGCACCTCGGGCGGCCGGCTGGAGTTCGTCCACCCGCTGATCGCCACCTCGGTCTACCAGTCGATGCCGCCGGCCACCCGCACCGCGATGCACGGGGTCGCCGCCGTCGAGACCGAGAACGCCGGCCTCGGCCTGCTGACGGCCTCCCGGCACCTCCTGGAGACCCTGCCCGAGGGCAACGACGACATCGTGGGCAAGCTGCGCCGCGCGGCCCGCGAGCACCTGGCCATCGGCGCGCCCGAGGCGGCCCAGCGCTGCCTGCGCCGCGCCATCAGCGAACCGCCCGCCGACCAGGACCGGGCCGAGGTGCTCTACGAACTCGGCTGCTCGGCGCTGCTCACCGACCCGGCGACCACGGTCAACCAGCTGCGCCTGGCACTCGCGGCCCCGTACGGGCTGGGCCCGGGACTGCGGGTGGACGCGATCTTCCGGCTCGCCCAGGCGCTCGCCCACAGCAACCGGCTCGGCGAGGCCGCCCGGGTGTGCGCGGAGGAGGCCGCCCGCACCCCGCCCGGCCCGGGCCGGCTGCGCCTGGAGGTCGCCCACTTCATGTTCGCCGCGTTCCAGTCCGAGGACGCGGACGGCCCGGGCCGCTCCCGCAGGCTCGCGGAGTTCGACCGGATGCTCGAAACGGTCGGCCTGGCCTTCACCGACAGCGCCGCGAAGGACGGGCCGGCGGCCCCGGACGAGGTGCTCTTCGAACAGAACGGCCTGGCCCACGCGGTCGCCGTGCTGCGCTGCTGGGACCTCACCCTGCGCGGCGTGCACCGCGAGCGGGCGATCGCCCTGGCCGAGTCCGCGCTGCCGCACGGCCGGCTGCCCCGCAGCCTCGGCTGGACCAACACCACCTGGGGCTTCGAGCTGCCGGGCATCCTCGGCATCAGCTACCTCTACGCGGACCGGGTCGACCGGGCCGAGGAACTGTTCACCGAGGCGGTCCGCGCCTACGAGGTCGCCGGCTGGAGCGGCGGCCACCTCGGCTTCGCCTACCTGCTGACCGGCATGCTCCGCCTGCGCTGCGGCGCGCTGGCGCAGGCGGAGGACTACCTGCGCCGGGCGCTGCGCATCGCCGAACGGATCGGCCCGGGCGTCCCGCTGCACTGGGACGCGGTGGGGGCGCTGGCCGAGACCCTGGCGGCGCGCGGCCGGGTGCCGGAGGCGCTGGAGCTGGCGCGCGAGCACGCCTTCGGCCCGCCGTACCCGACCGTGATGGTGCTGCCCGACGCCCCCACGCTGTACGGCCGGCTGCTGCTGGCCCGCGGCGACCGGCCCGGCGCCGCCGCGACGCTGACCGCCGCCGGCGAGGCGCTGGACGAGCGCGGCTGGCGCAACACGGTGTGGGCGCCGTGGCTCGGGCACCTGGCCCGCGCGGTCGCCCCCGACCAGCCGGACCGGGCCCGCGAGCTCGCCGAGGAGGCCGTGCGCCGGGCCCGGGAGTCCGGGACGGACTCGGCCATCGGCAGCGCGCTGCGGCTCTGCGCGGCCGTGCACGACCGGCCGCGCGCGGCCGAGCTGCTCGCCGGGGCCGTCCGGCACCTGGAGCGCTCACCCGCCCGCTACGAGCACGCGCTCGCCCTGGTCGACCTGGGCGAGGCGCTGGCCGACGCCCCGGCCGCCCGGGCCGCGCTGGACCGCGGACGGGAGCTGGCCCTGCGGTGCGGTGCCGACGGCCTGGCCGCCCGCGCCGGGGACCTCCTGCAGCACGCGGGCGCGGCGGGCCGGGGCCTCAGCGCCGGGTGACGGTCACCTGGACGGTCTCCTGCCCGGGCAGGGCGGTGAGCCGGAGCAGCCGGGCGTCGGGCGGCGACACCACCTCGGCGCCCCGGCTCTCGACCCGGTAGCCGCCGGGGTAGGTGCTCTGCGGCAGGTACACCTCGGTGCGCGCTCCCCGGGCGAACGGCCGGCCGTCGTCGGCGCGCAGGGTGCTGTACTGAAGCGTGAAGGTCCCGGTCGTGCCGTCGTACCGCCACTGCTGCGGAGTGCCCGCGACCGCCTGCGGGTACGGCCGGACGATCGCCGGGTCCATCAGGTTGGGTCCGGTCGGCGGCTCCTGGGGGTGGTCGGGCGTCTGGTTCTGCGCCAGGGCCCAGAACATCCAGGACGCCATGTGCTCGTCGAACCGGTCGGTGAGGGCCGTCAGCCTGGTCGCGTCCGTGGTCGCGCCGAACTCGGTCACCACGCCGACGACGCCGTCGGCGTCGGCGCGCGCCAGGCCGTTGGTGATGCAGGTGTCGACCTCGCCGAAGCAGTAGTCGTGGAAGCTCAGCCCCGCCTTCGGGCCGCCGGTCGGGTTCGGCATCCAGTTCGGGGTGCCGAAGTCGTTGGTCAGCGACGGCTCGAAGAACAGCAGGTGGTCGCGGTCGACTCCGCGGACGGCGTTCATGACCTTCGCCTCGAACGGCGCGAGCACCTCGCCCTCGAACCGGGGGCAGCCGTCCGGGAAGCAGGTCGGGTACTCCCAGCCGGGCCACGGCTCGTTGATCAGGTCGTAGCCGAGGACGTACGGCTGGTCCGCGAAGCGCCGCGCGACGTGCGCCCACATGGCCGCGTAGTGCTCCTGCACCCCGACCCCGTCGGGGGCCGCGTGGTCGCGCCAGAAGTTCTGCCAGGTCTGGTTCTGCGCGGGGCTGGTGAAGTAGACCAGCGGGAAGCCCGGATTCGGTTCCACGGGCAGCCCGTCGGTGAACGTCGCCCACTCCGGGAACCCGCTCCAGCTCGCGCCCACCGACTCGTTGAAGGCGTCCTGGTGGGAGTCGACGAGGCTGTGGATGTGGAAGCGGGCCAGCAGTTGCTGGGTCTGTCGGATCTGCTCGATGTAGGCGTCGTCGTAGACGCCGGGCTGCGGCTCGACCGCGCTCCAGGCGAAGCCCAGCCGGACCGCGTTGAAGCCGTTCTCCGCGAGGAACCGGGCGTCCTCCTCGCCGAACCCACCCGCCGCGGGGAAGTACGGCGGGTTCTTGTAGACCAGGTTCACGCCGTGCACGGTGACCACCCGGCCCTGGTCGTCCGTCAGCCAGCGGCCGGTGTGGCCCAGCGCGGTGGCCGAGGGCGTCGCCCCGGTGGCCGTCGCGTCGGCGGGCGCGGTCAGTCCCAGCACCAGCAGGATCAGTCCGAGGCAGCGTGCTGTCGAGGACTTGATGGTCATCGCACAAACCTTTCGACGGGGGGCGGAGGCGCCGGCGGTCACTCCACGAGCAGCCCGGGATAGGTGAACTCGTCGGCCGGGCTCGCGGGGGACAGGTAGCCGTTGGAGAGCACCCTGACGTCGACGGTCCTGCTGAGCGGCGTCCCCGAGGCCGGCGCGGTCGCGGTGATCCGGGTCGGCGAGCTCAGGGTGACCGAGGCCGAGGGGTTCCTCCCGAAGTAGACGGTGGGCTTGCCGGCGAAGCCCACACCCGTGATGTCGACCGTGGTCCCGGCCGTGCCGGAGTCCCTGCTGAGCGCGGTGACCAGGACGGGAGCGGGCCCGCCGTAGGCGAACTGCGCGAACGGGACGGCCGGGGAGGTACCCAGGGTGCCGGTGACCCGGACCTCGACGATGCCGGCCCCGGCGGGTGCCGGCACCGTGATCCGGTTCGCGCCGTCGACGACGGCGTTCGCGCCCGGCACGGTGCCGAAGTCGACCACGCTGTCCGGACCGAAGCCGCTGCCGGTGATGACGACCGGCGTGCCCACGTCGCCGACGGTGGGGCTGATCGCCGTCACCACCGGCCCGGCGGGCACGAGGGGTGCCTGCAGCAGGTCCAGATAGGTGGAGTTGGCGTGCTGGTAGCCGGCCTGGCCGAAGAAGTCCGCGGTCGAGTGCCTGACCACGGTGCCGTCGAAGGTGTCGTAGTCGGGGTTCAGGCCGAAGGTGTTGTCCGGCTGGGCGTAGGTGTTGGGCCCGGTGAGGGCTTCGAGCTCCGGGATGAGGAGGTCCTTCACCTCGTCGGTCGCGACCGGTCCGTGGACGGCGGGGTACCAGGACTTGGCCGTGTCGAGGGAGGACCAGGCCAGCGGGACGAGGTCGTAGTCGTTGGCGTAGCCCAGGTTCACCGTCCACTTCACGGAGCCGAAGTAGTCGGCGAAGTCCTGCAGGCCGGCGGTGGGAGCGGCGAAGGTGATCACGCCGAACGTCGGGGAGACGCCGTCCCAGGTCCGGGCCTGGAGGTACAGCGCGAGCATCGTCGCGACGCAGCCGCCCAGGCTGTGGCCGATCACGTAGACCGCCGGGGGCGTGGGTGACGCCGCGAAGAGGCCGGTGAGCGCCTGCACGAGGGTGGAGCCCGTCGGCGAGGAGCCGTCGGTCATGCCGACGACCTCGGTGAACGCCGTCATGGCCCCCTTCGAGACGGAGACCGGCTGCGGCGATCCGCCGGCGGTGAACGGGACCACCGTGCCGACGTCGAGGTCCTCCAGGAGGTCCGTCACATTGGCGGTCGTCCCGCGGACCACCACGGCGAACACCGGACCGTGGACGTTCTTCGCGATGTACGCCATGTTGGCGTTGTAGGGGCTCAGCGCGAGCCACTCCAGCTCCCAGGTACCCCCGGTCGCCAGGTCCGGGTCGGCCAGCTGCCGGGTGACGCCGGCGGCGACGCGGGCCCGCTGCGCCGCCAGGGTCTCGCCCGAGGGGCGCGAGGCCGCGCCGGTCGCGGCGATCGCCGCCAGGGTCATGGTCACTCCGGCCGCGGACACGGCCGCCAGGTTCTCCGTCACGGGCACTCCTCGGGCGACCGCTCGGACGCCGAGCGGGCCGGATGGGTCGTGCCCAAGCTATCCACGGACGGGGACACCCAGGGGCAGGCCGTTCTCCAGGGACGCGGTTTCAGGCCTTTGGTCTAGGTGCCTGCGCCCGGCCGGGCGCAGGCGCAATTTGTTCTGCGGCGCGGAAGGGGAGTACTGTCACCCAGTCGCTCGGCAGGGAGCACCGGACACGCATCGGCGCGGACGGTCCCGGGACGGCCAATCCTCTGGACATACGAACGCCTCCCCGGCATGGGGTCTATTTGGCGTGTGCATTTCCCGGGGATTGCGGTCGGATTCGCTTTTCGGAGCGGAGGTCGGCTAGAGTTTGAAACGTCGGACGGGGCGTCAAGCCGCAGAAGGCGCCAGTGAGTTGGATGAAGGAAGCGCCGGGAACGGCACGGAAACATCTGATAAGCTGGAGACACGAAAGAACGAAGCGCCCGGAGGGCCGGTGTGAAAGCCGCCTGATGGAAGCGTCCGTTCCTTGAGAACTCAACAGCGTGCCAAAAGTCAACG
>NZ_JBEPAM010000016.1:0-37658 GCF_040298605.1 Kitasatospora sp. NPDC001527
CCACCCTCCCCCTCGCCGACAGCGACCGCCTCATCCTCACCGGCCGCCTCTCCGTCCAGACCCAGCCCTGGCTCGCCGACCACGCCGTCTCCGGCGTGATCCTCTTCCCCGGCACCGCCTTCCTCGAACTCGCCGTCCAGGCCGCCGACCGCGTCGGCTGCGACCAGATCGACGAACTCACCCTCGAAGCACCCCTGATCCTCCCCGAACGCGGCGCCGTCGTCCTCCAGATCACCACCGAAGCCCCGCACGACAACGGCACCCGCACCATCACCATCCACTCCCGCCCCGAAACCACCGACCCCGACCACCCCTGGACCCGCCACGCCAGCGGAGTCCTCGGCCACACCACCCACCCGGACTCCCACGACCTCCGGACCGTCTGGCCGCCCGAGAACGCCACCCCGGTCGAGGTCGACGACCTCTACCAGCGCTTCGCCGACGGCGGCTTCGCCTACGGCCCCGCCTTCCAGGGCCTGCGCAAGGCCTGGATCACCGACGACACCGTCTACGCCGAGGTCCGCCTCCCCGACGACCACCACGCCACCGCCACCTCCTACGGCCTCCACCCCGCCCTGCTCGACGCCGCCCTGCACAGCATCGCGCTCGGCTCGATCCTCGACAGCGGCTCCGGCTCCGCCGACGGCGAGGGCGAAGGCCGCCTGCCGTTCTCCTGGACGGGCGTGTCCCTGCGCGCCTCCGGGGCGACGGAGCTGCGGGTGCGGATCGGTGCCGCCGGCACCGACGCCGTCGCGGTGACCGTCGCGGACGCCGCCGGCAGCCCGGTCGCCGCCATCGACGCCCTGGTGCTGCGCAGGATGTCGCCCGCGCAGCTCGGGTCCGCCCGTCCGGCCGGCGAGGAGACGCTGTTCCGGCTCGACTGGCCGTCCCTGCCGGCCCCGGCGCAGCAGCCGTCCGGCACCAGGCTGGCCCTGGTCGGCTCGGACGACCTCAAGCAGACGGAGGTCCTGGACGAACTCGGGTTCTCCCTGGAGTCCTACACCGACCTGAACGCCCTCGCCGGTGCCGTCGCCTCGGGCAGTTCGGCGCCCGTGATGGTGCTCGTCTCCTGCCCGCCCGCGCCCGAGAGCGCCGAGGCGGTGCGCAGCGCCACCCACCGCGCCCTGGCGCTGGTTCGGTCGTGGCTCGCGGACGAGCGCTTCGCGTCGTCCCGGATGGTGTTCGTCACCCGGCACGCCGCCGCCACCGCGCCCGGTGAGGGCGTGTCCGATCTCGCCGGTGCCGCCGTGTGGGGTCTGGTCCGGGCGGCGCAGTCGGAGCATCCCGACCGCTTCGTGCTGGTCGACGTCGACGAGGACGCGTCCTCCGGCCGGGCCCTGGGCGCGGCGCTGCTGTCCGGCGAGCCGCAGGTGGCGGTGCGCGGCGGCGGGCTGTCGGTGCCGCGCCTGGCGCGGGTGGCGTCCGCTCCGCAGGACGGGGCGCCGCGGTGGGACGCCGACGGCACCGTGCTGATCACCGGCACCGGCCTGCTCGGCGGCCTGCTCGCCCGGCACCTGGTCCGGCAGCGGGGCGTGCGCCGGCTGGTGCTGACCAGTCGGCGCGGCACCGAGGCCGAGGGCGTCGAGGAGCTGCGGGCCGAACTCGCCGGCCTCGGCGCCGAGGTGACCGTCGCGGCCTGCGACGCCGCCGACCGCGAGGCGCTGGCCGGGGTGATCGCCGCGATCCCGGCGGACCGTCCGCTGACCGCGGTGGTGCACACGGCGGGTGTCGTCGACGACAGCCTGGTCGACGGGCTCACGCCGGAGCGGCTGGACGCGGTGCTGCGGCCGAAGGTGGACGCCGTGTTGAACCTGCACGAGCTGACGCGTCACCTGGATCTCGCCGCCTTCGTGGTGTACTCCTCGGCGGCCGGGGTGGTGGGCAGTGCGGGCCAGGCCAACTACGCGGCGGCGAACGCCTTCCTGGACGCGTTCGCGCACAGCCGGCGCGGCCAGGGGCTGCCCGCCACCTCGCTCGCCTGGGGACCCTGGGACGAGCTCAGCACGATGACCGCCGCGCTAGACGCCGGTGACCTCGCCCGGGCGGCGCGCGCCGGTGTGGGCGGGCTGTCGTCCGAGGAGGGCCTGCGGCTGTTCGACACGGCGCTCGGCCTCGGTGACCCGCTGCTGGTGCCGATCCGGATCGACACCGGCGCGCTGCGCACCGGTGCTTCGGGTGTCGCCCTTCCCGCCGTGCTGCGCGGCCTGGTCCGCACCCCGGCCCGTCGGGCCGTGGCCGCGTCCGGGACCGCCGGCGACGGGGGCGGTACGGACGGCCCGTCCCTGGCCGGGCGCCTCGCGGCGCTGCCGGAGGCCGAGCAGCTCGCCGTGCTGGTCGACCTGGTGCGGGCCCACGTGGCCGCCGTGCTGGGGCACGCGGGTCCGCAGGCGGTGGCCGAGGACCACCAGCTGGTGGACTCCGGCTTCGACTCGCTCACCGCGGTCGAGCTGCGGAACCGGCTGAACGCCGCCACCGGGCTGCGGCTGCCCGCGACCCTGGCCTTCGACCACACCACGCCGGCCGACCTGGCGGAGCGGCTGCGCCGCGAGCTGGCCGAGGCTCCCGCCACGGCGGACCGCGCGGCACAGCCGGCGGGCTCCGCCCCGGCCGCCGGCGCGGGCGGTTCGGCGACGCTGAGCTCGCTGTACATGGGCGCCTTCCAGCGCGGCAAGTGGGGCGAGGCGTTCGACCTGCTGCGGGCGGTGGCCGCGCTGCGCCCGCAGTTCGGCTCGGCCGCCGAGCTGGACAAGCCGCCGACGCCGATCAAGCTCGCCCGGGGCGAGGCGCCGACCCAGGTGTTCTGCCTCCCCTCGTGTCTCGCCCTGGCCGGGCTGCACCAGTACGCGCGGTTCGCGTCGTCCTTCCGGGGGCTGCGCGACGTGTCGGCGCTCCCGCTGCCCGGCTTCGTGCGGGACGAGAGCCTGCCGACGACGATGGAGGCCGTCGTCCAGGCCCAGGCGGCCGCGGTCGCCGAGGCCGCGGACGGTGCGCCGTTCGTGCTGCTCGGCACGTCGGCGGGCGGCTGGTTCGCGCAGGCCGCGGCGGGCCGGCTGGAGGAGCTGGGCGTCCGTCCGGCCGGTGTCGTCCTGGTGGACACGTACGTGCCGAAGAGCAACTTCGTCAACCAGTTCGGGCTGGCCCTGATGGACGGCATGACGGAGCGCGAGGGCACCTTCGTCGCGATGGACGACGACCGGCTGACGGCGATGGGCTGGTACCTGGACATCTGCAAGGAGTGGGAGCCGCGGCCGGTGGACGCGCCCACCCTGCTCGTCCGGGCCGAGCAGCCGCTGTCCGGCGGCGCCGCCGCGGCGTCCTCGGGCGCGTGGCGCTCCTTCTGGGACCTGCCCCACGACGTCGTCGACGTCCAGGGCAACCACTTCAGCGTGATGGAGGACCACGTGGCCTCCACCGCGGCCGCCGTCGAGGCCTGGGTCTCGGCCCTGCCCCGGCAGGACGGCACCCGCTGAGCACGACCCGCCGCCGCTCCTCCGCGCGGCGGCGGGTCCCGTCACACGGTTCGCATCCGACCACTACCGGCACGACCGGTGAGACCGAAAGGGACCCCCACCACCATGGCATCGCCGACCGGCGACGACAGCCTGTGGCTGCGCCGCTTCCACCCCCAGCCCGAGGCCACGGTGCGGCTGGTCTGCTTCCCGCACGCCGGAGGCTCCGCGAGCTTCTTCTTCCCGATGTCGGAGGAGATGTCCCCGGGGGTCGAGGTGCTGGCCGTGCAGTACCCGGGGCGCCAGGACCGGCGCACCGAGCGGCCCGTCGAGAGCGTCCAGGAGCTGGCCCGGGAGATCCACGCCGTGCTGACCCGGTGGACGGACCTGCCGCTGGCGCTGTTCGGCCACAGCATGGGCGCCAGCGTCGCCTTCGAGGTGGCCCGGCTGCTGGAGCGGGAGTCCGGCGTCGTGCCGGCCGCCCTGTTCGCCTCCGGCCGCAACGCGCCTTCGCAGCACCGCAGCAACGAGATCCACCTGCTGGACGACAACGGCATCGTGGCGGAGCTGCAGCGGCTCAGCGGCACCGATTCGCGCATTCTGGGCGACCTGGAACTCTTGCGCTTCGCCCTGCCCGCGATCCGCAGCGACTACAAGGCGGCGGAGACCTACCGCTACGTGCCCGGGCCGCCGCTGCGCTGCCCGATCGTGGGGCTCGGCGGCGACAGCGACATCCGCGTCGACGTCGAGGACGTGGCGGCGTGGGGCGACCACACCTCGGGGACCTTCGACCTCCAGGTCTTCCCCGGCGGGCACTTCTACCTCAGCGACCAGAAGGCCGCCGTCGTGAACACCGTGTCGGATTTCCTCATCGCCCGTAACCCGATCACGATGCTGCCGCCGCGGGAGGTCGCCGGCGGCTGAATTCCTGTTGAACTCAACTCCCACCAGTACAGGGGTCGGTAGGGGTTGTCGCCGCCCTTCCGGCTCGGCTTTGCTGAATCCGCGTAACGGGACCCAAGGAAAGAAGAAACGCACATGCGCGTGTTGTTCGCCACCGTCTCCGAGAAATCCCACCTGTACACCATGGTCCCGTTGGCGTGGGCCTTCGCCGCGGCCGGCCACGAGGTGAGGGTCGCCAGCAACCCCTCCCTCACCGAGGCCATCAGCCGCACCGGTCTCACCGCGGTTTCGGTCGGCACGGACCACAACATCCACCAGATGTTCGCCATGCACCACGAGCAGCTGGAGAACGAGATCTCGGACTGGTCGCAGCCGTACGCGGATCAGCAGACCTGGGAGAAGGTGCTCACCAAGTACCGGATGAGCACCCAGTTCGCCTACCGGATCTACAACGACTGCATGGTCGACGACATGGTGGCGCTGGCCCGGGACTGGCAGCCGGACCTGGTCGTCTGGGACCCGCTGACCTACGCGGCGCCGGTGGCGGCCCGGGTCGTCGGCGCCGCCCACGCGCGCATGCTGTGGTGCGTCGACATCTACTCGAAGATGCGCTCGGCGTTCCTGGAGCTGATGGAGCAGCAGCCGGAGGACCAGCGCGAGGACCCGCTGGCCGCCTGGCTGACCGAGCTGCTGGCCCGCTACGGCTGTGACTTCGCCGAGGAGGTCACCACCGGCCAGTGGACCATCGACCAGATCCCGGACAGCCTCCAGCTGCCGCTGGACGTCGAGCGCGTGCCGCTGCGCTGGGTGCCGTACAACGGTCCGGCGGTGGAGCCGGCGTGGGTCCGCGAGACGCCGCAGCGCCCCCGGGTCTGCCTGACCTCCGGTGTCTCCTTCGGTGCGCTGGGCGGTTCCTTCGTGCCGATCCAGGAGATCCTGGACGCCGTCGCGGACCTCGACATCGAGCTGATCGCGGCGCTGCCCAAGGAGATCTCCGACGGCCTGGAGCGGGTGCCGGACAACGCCCGCCTGGTGGACTTCGTGCCGCTGCACACGCTGCTCCCCAGCTGTTCGGTCATCCTGCACCACGGCGGCTTCGGCTCATGGACGACCGCGCTGGTCAACGGCGTTCCGCAGTTCATGGCGCCGATCCGGTTCGCGGACTGGTGGAACAAGGCGACCGCCCTGGAGGACGCCGGCATCGGCATCCACACCCACGCCCGCGAGCTGACCGCCCAGGCTGTGCGGGAGGGCATCGAGCGGCTGCTCGGCGACCCGTCCTTCAAGGAGAACGCCGAGCGCGTGCGGGCGGAGATCCAGGCCACGCCGAGCCCGGCCGACCTGGTTCCGGTGCTGGAGAAGCTGACGGCCGAGCACCGCTCGTGAACGTCCGGGAGCTGGCCGTCGGCGGGGCGTTCGCGTTCACGCCGGCGGTCCACCCCGACGCGCGGGGGACGTTCTGCGCGAGCTACACCGAGTCCGCCTTCGTGGCGGCGGTCGGGCACCCGCTGCGGCTGGGGCAGTACCACAACAGCGTGTCGCGGCGCGGCACGGTCCGCGGGATCCACTTCGCGGACGTGCCGCCCGGGCAGGCCAAGTTCGTCACCTGCACCCGTGGTTCGCTGCTCGACGTGGTGGTGGACATCCGGGCGGGCTCGCCGACCTACGGGCAGTGGGACTCCCTGGTGCTGGACGCCGTCACCTGCCGGGCGGTGTACCTCCCCGAGGGGCTGGGACACGCGTTCATGGCCCTGGAGGACGACACCGTGGCCGCGTACCTGTGCTCGACCGAGTACAACCCGGCCGCGGAGCACGAGATCGACCCCTTCGATCCCGAGCTCGCCCTGCCCTGGCCGCAGGACATCACGCCCCTGGTGTCGGACCGGGACCGGAACGCGCCGACGCTGCGGCAGGCCCGGGAGGCCGGCGCACTGCCGGACTACGGCGCCTGTCAGGCGCGCTACGCTGCACTTCGCACGCACTGACCCGCCGAAGTACCGAGGCAAACCGACGTACTGACGCCGCGTCATCGCGACAGCTCCACCGTCCGGTTGACCCCCGCATCCGGCGGTGGAGCCGTGCCGTTCACCGGGCGGAAGTCCTCCGGCGGCCGGATCGCCGCTTCGCGCGGTCCCGGCGCGGGAACGCCCGCCTCCGGCGGCACAGGTAAGGAATCCCGGTGGAGGAAGAAAGAGAAGGCATGCCGGTGATCGAGGTCGAGAAACTCCGCAAGACCTACGGCGACCACGTCGCCGTGGACGACGTCTCCTTCGCCGTGGAGGAGGGCGAGATATTCGGCATCCTCGGCCCCAACGGCGCGGGCAAGACGACGATCGTGGAGTGCGTGGAGGGCCTGCGCAGGTACGACGGCGGCAAGGTCTCGGTCATGGGGCTCGACCCGCACCACGACAAGGAGCAGCTGCGCCAGCGCATCGGCATCCAGCTGCAGGAGAGCGAACTGCCGCCCCGGCTCAAGGTCTGGGAGGCGCTGCAGATGTACAGCACCTTCTACCGCGACCCGGCCGACTGGCGGAGCCTGATCACCGACTGGGGGCTGGAGAAGAAGCGCGACAGCCGCTTCGGCCAGCTGTCCGGAGGCCAGAAGCAGCGGCTGTCGATCGCCCTGGCGCTGGTCGGCAACCCCCGGATCGCGGTGTTCGACGAGCTGACCACCGCGCTCGACCCCCGGGCCCGGCGGGAGACCTGGGAGCTGATCGAGCGGGTCCGCGCCCAGGGCGTCACGGTGCTGCTGGTCACCCACTTCATGGAGGAGGCCGAGCGGCTCTGCGACCGGATCGCGGTCATCAGGGACGGGCAGCTGGCGGCGCTCGACACCCCGGCCGGCCTGATCGCCGCCGCCGAGTCCGAGCAGCGCCTGCGCTTCACCCCCTCCGTCCCGCTGGACGACTCCCTGCTGACCGCGCTGCCCGAGGTCACCTCGGTGACCCGGGCCAACGCCCGGGTGACGGTCACCGGCACGGAGAACCTGGTGTACGCGGTGGTCTCGGTGCTGTCCCGGCACGGGATCGTCCCCGGCGAGCTGCGCCTCGAACAGCCGACGCTGGAGGACGCCTTCGTGAAGCTCACCGGCACGGCCCCGGCCGCGAACTGACCCCCGTGACCCCGATGACCAGGAGAACAGGCATGACCGGGCGCTCCCAGCTCACCCTCGTCGAGACGAAGCTCTTCCTCCGCGACCCGACCGCGGTCTTCTTCGTGATCGCCCTGCCGATCATGCTGCTGGAGATCTTCCACATCATCACCACCAACTCGGACGACACCGCCGACCAGAAGGCCGCGATGGCGGCGTTCGTCCCGGCCATGGCGATGTCGATGTGCCTCACCATGCTGTCGCTGAACCTGCTGCCCACCACCCTGGCGACCTACCGGGAGAAGGGCATCCTGCGCCGGATGGCGGCCAGTCCCGTCCACCCCGTCAACCTGCTGCTCGCCCAGCTCGTCATCAACCTGGCGACCGCCGTGGTCGCGGCGCTGCTGGTGCTCGGCGTCGGGCGGTTCGCGTTCGACACGGCGCTGCCGGAGCAGGTGCCGGCCTTCCTGCTGACCTTCGCCCTGGGCGCCTGGGCGCTGTTCTCGGTCGGCCTGGTGGTCGCCGCGATCGCGCCGGGCAGCCGCGCGGCGACCTCGATCGGCCTGTCGCTGCTCTTCCCCAGCCTGTTCTTCGGAGGAGTGTTCCTCCCGAAGGAGCAGCTGCCCGACGCCGTCGCCAGGATCGGGGACTACACCCCGCTCGGCGCCACCCTGCAGGCGCTGCGGGACTCCTGGGAGGGGCAGTGGCCGCAGACCCTGCACCTGGCCGTCCTCGCGGCCGTCGGCGCCCTGTGCAGCGTGCTGGCGGCCAGGCTGTTCCGCTGGCAGTGAGCCGGGAACCGTCCCGGCCGCCGGGCCGCCGCCGTCCCCGACGGCGGTGAGCCCCGGCCGGGGCGGCGCCGGACCCCGCCCGGCGACAGGTGTGGCAGGTACGCAACAAATCTTGCAGCTCCACCACGACGACCCCGTACCGGTAAAGGAATCGCAGATGGAGTACACCTACCTCGGCCGCACCGCCCTCCAGGTGAGCCGGCTCTGCCTGGGCACGCTGAACCTGGGCGTCCGGGCGACCAAGGACGAGAGCTTCGAGATCATGGACCGCGCCCTGGAGCGCGGGATCAACTTCCTCGACACCGCCAACCAGTACGGCTGGCAGGTCCACAAGGGCTTCACCGAGGAACTGCTCGGCGAGTGGTTCGCCCAGGGCGGCGGACGCCGCGACCAGGTCGTGCTCGGCACCAAGGTGTTCAACCCGATGAGCGAGCGCCCCAACGACGGCGGCCTGTCCGCCCGCCACATCATCGCCTCCTGCGAGGCCTCGCTGCGCCGGATGCGGACCGACTGGATCGACCTCTTCCAGATGCACCACATCGACCGCCACGCCCCCTGGGACGAGGTCTGGCAGGCGATGGAGATGCTCACCCAACAGGGCAAGGTCCGCTACGTGGGCTCCTCCAACTTCGCCGGCTGGCACATCGCCGAGGCGCAGGAGGCCGCGTCCCGGCGCAACTTCCTCGGCATCGTCTCCGAGCAGTCCGTCTACAACCTGGTCACCCGCTACGTGGAGCTGGAGCTGATCCCGGCCGCCCAGCGCTACGGGGTGGCCGTGCTCGCCTGGTCGCCGCTGCACGGGGGCCTGCTGAGCGGCGCGCTGCGCAAGCTGGAGGAGGGCACCGCCGTCAAGACCGCGCAGGGCCGGGCGATGGAGGCGCTGGACAAGCACCGCGACGCCGTCGCCGCCTACGAGAAGCTCTGCGCCGGCCTCGGCGCCGACCCGGCCGAGGTGGGCCTGGCCTGGGTGATGTCCCGGCCCGGGATCACCGCCCCGGTCATCGGCCCGCGCAGCCTCGGCCAGCTGGAGAGCGCCCTGAACGCCATGCGGCTGGAGCTGACGGACGAGGTGCTGGCCGAGCTCGACCGGCTGTTCCCGCCGATCGGCAACGGCGGGCCCGGCCCCGAGGCGTGGGCCTGGTGAACGCCCTCGCGACCCGCGTCGCGCGCTCCGCGCACGCGGCCGACAGCTCCACGGTCACGCTGTCCGCCTTCCACGAGTGGCTCGACGGGCGCCGCCGGGCCGACGAGTCGAGAATCGAGCGCATCCCGTTCGCGGCCATGCGCGGATGGGGCTTCGACCCGCAGACCGGCAACCTCGTCCACGACAGCGGCCGGTTCTTCACCGTCGAGGGCCTGGACGTCAGCATGCCGGGCCGCCCGGTCGAGAACTGGACCCAGCCGATCCTCCGTCAGCCGGAGATCGGCATCCTCGGCATCATCGCCAAGGAGTTCGACGGCGTGCTGCACTTCCTCATGCAGGCCAAGATGGAGCCCGGCAACTGCAACGGCCTGCAGCTCTCGCCGACCGTGCAGGCCACCCGCAGCAACTACACCCGGGTCCACCGCGGCGCGGCCGTCCCCTACGTCGAGTACTTCCAGCAGCCCGGGCGGTACCGGACCCTCGCCGACGTGCGCCAGTCCGAGCAGGGCTGCTGGTTCTACCGCAAGCGCAACCGCAACATCATCATCGAGGTGGACGAGGACGTCGAGGTCCTGGACGGGTTCCACTGGCTGACCCTGCGGCAGCTGCACCAACTGCTCGCCGTCGAGGACCTGGTCAACATGGACTCGCGCAGCGTCCTCGCCTGCCTGCCCTTCCCGTTCCAGGGGTGCGAGCCGGGCGGGGCCGGCCCGCAGGCCGCCACCGTCGGCACCGACCTGCTCAGCTGGATCACCGAGGCGCGCACCCGGTACGAGCCGCACGCCGAGCGCATCCCGCTGGACAAGGTCCTCCACTGGCGGCGTTCGGGCGACCGGATATCCCACGAGAGCGGCGGCTTCTTCAGCGTCATCGCGGTGGACGTCCAAGCCGGCGGCCGCGAGGTCCGCAGCTGGTCCCAGCCCATGATCGCGCCGCACGGCACCGGGCTGTCGGCCTTCCTGACCCGCCGCGTGGAGGGCACCCTGCAGGCCCTGGTGCACGCCCGGATGGAACCGGGGTACACCGACGTCCTGGAGCTCGCGCCCACCGTCCAGTGCACGCCCGAGAACTACACCCGGCTGCCGGCCGCCGCCCGGCCGCCGCTCCTCGACCGCGTGCTCGCGGCGCCGCCCGAGCGGGTGCTGTTCGACTCGGTGCTCTCCGAGGAGGGCGGGCGCTTCTACCACGCCCGCAACCGCTACCTCGTCCTCGACGCCGGTCCCGGCCTGCGCGAGTCCGACCTCGGACCCGACTACCGGTGGATCCCCGTCCCGGAGCTCGCCGGGCTGATCCGGCACAGCCACTACCTCAACGTCGAGGCCCGCACGCTGATCGCCTGCCTCCAGGGCGTGGACGCCCCGGTGCTTCTCTAGCGGGCCCTGCCCGTCCGCCGCGCCACCGGCCCCGCAGGGCGGCGCGGCGGACGGGGCCGTCCGGTTTCCCCGGCCTTCACCGTCACGGGTCCGCCGGGCGGTAGGTTCTCCCCGGAGCCGGTGCGCGGCCGGCCGGGAACGGGGAGTCGGAATGTCGGACAGGGTGCTGGCGGGCCGGGCGGCGGTCGTCACGGGCGGCTCGCGCGGGATCGGCCGGGCCGTCGTGGAGCGGCTGGCGGCGGACGGCGCGGACGTGGTGTTCGGCTACGCGCGGGACGACGCGGCGGCCGAGGACGTGGTGCGCGCGGTGGCCGCGCACGGAGCCGGGCGGGCGCACGCGGTGCGCGCCGACCTCGGCGCCCCGGAGGGCGCGGAGTGGCTGATGGCCGCGGCCCAGGAGGAACTCGGCGGGCTGGACATCCTCGTCAACAACGCGGCGCGCAGCTTCACCCCCGCCCCGCTCGCCGAGACCGACCCGGCGGACTTCGACGCGGTGCTCGCCGTCAACACCCGCGCGGTGTTCCTGACGCTGCGGTACGCGGCGCAGCACATGCGCGACGGCGGGCGGATCGTCAACGTCTCCTCCCTCAACACCCGCCGCGCCGTACCCGGCATCACGCCGTACCTGGCCAGCAAGGGCGCGCTGGAGCAGCTGACGCAGGCCGCGGCGCTGGAGCTCGGACCGCGCGGGATCACCTGCAACACCGTCTCGCCCGGGCCGGTGGAGACCGACCTGCTGCGCTCGCTCAACCCCCCGCAGGCGCTGGAGGTGGTGGCCGGGATGACGCCGCTGCGGCGGCTCGGGCAGCCGGCCGACGTCGCGGACGTGATCGCGTTCCTGGTCGGCCCGGACGGGCGGTGGGTGTCCGGGCAGAACCTCGGTGCGACGGGCGGCCTGCGCTGACGGCGGCACGACCGGGCGGCGCCGTGGGCTCAGGGGGGGGGCAGGGTCACGCACTGCCACCCAATCCGTACCATTTCGATACCGAAGCCCGGATGAGCTGGGAAGATGCTCGCCGGGTCGGCGGGGCCCCGGTAGCATCCGGCCCAGGCCACCCGGACCGGCGCAGGCGGCACAGCACCGCCGTGCCGGTCCGCCGGGCGGCTGACTCCCGCGGGTCCGCCCGGGGGCGGCCTCCGGGGCGACGCTCCGGAGGCGTCGCCCGGCGGTGCCCGTGTACAGGGCACGCGCGCCAGGGCAGTCGCGCGGAACGGCGAAGGGCAGCGTCTTGGCGGACAGACTCACCGGTGGCGACTCCTCACTCCTGCGGCGGATCAACGCGGCGGTGACCCTGCGGGCGCTGCGCGAGGGCCACGCGGTGACGCTGACCCAGCTGGTCGGCGACACCGGGCTCTCCCGCCCGACGGTCGAGGGCGTGATCGAGGGGCTGGTGGAGACCGGCCTGGTCGCCGAGGTCGAGCAGCCGCAGCCGGGCGGTCAGCCCGGCGCCGGGCGGCGCGGACGGCCGGCCCGGTGGTTCCGGTTCCGGGCCGAGGCCGGGCACATCCTCGGCATCGAGATCGGCGTGCACGACATCCGGATCATCCTCGCGGACCTCGCCGGCGAGGTGGTGGGCACCCACTTCCGGCCGGTCGAGGAGAGCCTGGACGCGGAGGAACGCCTCACCGCGGTGCGCTCGGTGGTCGCGGAGGTGCTGCGCAAGGCGGGCGTCTCCCGGGACAACCTGTGGGCGGTGGGCGTCGGCACGCCGGGCATCGTCGACCGGGACGGCACCGTGCAGCTGGGCACCGCGATGCCCGGGTGGACGGGCCTGGACCTCGGGGCCCGGCTGCGGCGCTCGTTCCGCTGCCCGGTGATGATCGAGAACGACGCCAACCTCGCCGCGATCGCCGAGCACTGGCAGGGCGCGGCGGTCGGCGCCGACGACGTCGTGTTCGTCATGGCGGGTCTGAGCCCGGGCGCCGGCTCGCTCATCAACGGTCGGCTGCACCGCGGCTTCGGCGGCGCGGCCGGCGAGATCGGCGCCCTGCACCTGCTCGGTCAGGAGGTGACGCCGGAGCGCCTGCTCTCCACCACCGGCAAGCCGCTCAACCCGCTGGACGAGGCGGCGGTGGCACGGGTGCTGAGGCTCGCCCGCGAGGGCGACGAGGTGGCGAAGGTCGCGACCGACCGCTTCCTGACCCGCCTGGTGCAGAGCGTCGCCGCCCTCGTCCTGGCCATCGACCCGCAGCTCGTCGTGATCGGCGGCTGGGCCGCCGGCCTCGACGGCGTCCTCGACCCGCTGCGCGAACGCCTCGCCCAGTTCACCCTGCGCGCCCCCGAGGTGGCCCTGGCCGCCCTCGGCTCCGAGGTCGTCGCCATGGGCGCCCTGCGCGTCGCCCTCGACCAGGTCGAGGAGCAGCTCTTCGCCGTCAACCCCCCGACGGCCTGAGCGGCCGCGGGGCCGCTTCCGGCTTCGGGACCGCCAGTTGCTCCACTGTCAGCGGGGCCGGCCCGCCGCCCACGCGGCGGTCGGCGCGATGCCGAGGCCGAGCGCGAACATCGACAGGATCAGCAGCTGCGCGAGGCGGCGCCCGGCAGGGCCGCCGCCGCCGATCCTTCCGTACCAGTGCGCGTTCACGTGCGCGCTCACGGCCCCACCCCGGGATCGCCGGACACTTGGCTTGCACGAACGGGTCGTTCCCGGACCGGTCCCGCGCCTGGGCCGTGGCGCCTCGCGCGGACGGGTCGTACAGAGATCGCCCGCAACCTACCGGCCCGTGCGGCAGCCGCCCAGGGGCTACCCCGAACGGTTGCCCTCGTTCAGGAACCCGCGATCGGGCCCCGCTCGTCCGCACGCCCCCCGCGACGGAAACGGCCCAGGCCCGGGCGCCTGGTGGGGCGCTCGGGCCTGGGCCTGAGGGTTTTCGGGAGTGGTTCAGGAGGCGGCGGCACCCACGGGGGTGGCGGCGCCGACGGGGGTGACCTCGACGAGGCCGGTCTCACCGAAGGTCAGCTTGCAGGTGTCCGCGCGGTAGGTGGAGACGGCGAGCGCGACCAGCCGGCCGGCCGCGGCGTACTGCGTGGTCATCACCAGCACCGGCGAGCCGGGCGGGCGCTCCAGCAGCGCGGCCTGCTCGGCCTCGGCGACGCCCAGCTCGACCGAGCGGGACTCGCCGTCGACCTCCAGGCGCTCCAGCTGGCGCAGCACCGAGCGGGCGCGGTCGCTCTCGGCGCGGAACCCGGGCAGGTGCGGCAGCGCGGCGGCGGGCACGTGCAGCGACTCGGTGGCCATGATCCGCCCCTGCACGAGGCGCACCCGGCGGACGGTGTGCACGGGGGCACCCTCGGCGACCCCGAGCGCCTCCGCCAGCCGACGGGCGGCCGGAGCGGTGGTGCAGTCGACGGTGCGCCACGCCTGGCTGCGGACGGCACCGGGCCAGCCCTCCTCCTGCCGGTTCACC
The DNA here is from genome assembly GCF_040298605.1 of Kitasatospora sp. NPDC001527. Classification (NCBI taxonomy): domain Bacteria; kingdom Bacillati; phylum Actinomycetota; class Actinomycetes; order Kitasatosporales; family Streptomycetaceae; genus Kitasatospora; species Kitasatospora sp. NPDC001527. Next base: position 14,157 of record NZ_JBEPAM010000016.1, read on the forward strand.
GGAACGCCGACCCTGGGCGCGGCGATCAGGGTGCCGATGCCGCGCCGGCGGACCAGCCGGCCCTCCAGCTCCAGCTGGTCGAGCGCCTGGCGCAGGGTGGCCCGGGCGACGCCGAAGCGGGCGGCGAGCTCGCGCTCGTTCGGCAGGACCTGGCCGATGGAGAACTCCGTGTCGATGGCGCGGAGCAACACCGTGCGCAGGTGCCAGTACTTCGGTTCCGGTACCGCCGTGAGCTGTCCTGTCGTTCCCACCGTGTCCTCCACCCTGGTTTCTTCCGCCCTGCTGAAAGAGGGCGGATCCGCCCCGCTGTCCGCTGTTGCGGCAGGTGGGAGAGCGGGCTTTTTCCGTCCTTCTTTATTAAAGGTCCTTGCAGTAAGTGACCCTAGGGGCTGGATCGGGAGATGGTCAAGACCAATGGCGCGCCCCGGCGGGACTGCCGCACAGTTTCATGGTGCGTTCACGTCAGCTCCGCAAGCGGACGCGTCGCGGCACGCCCCCGCACGTGGCAGTGGGTAGGCTGCCCGGGTGATCGTGGTGACGAGTGTGAACGTGAACGGAATCCGGGCGGCGGCCAAGAAGGGATTCATCGAGTGGCTGGCCGCCACCGAGGCGGACGTGGTCTGCCTGCAGGAGGTGCGCTCCGAGCCCGAGCAGCTCCCCGTCGAGCTGCGTGACCTGGACGGCTGGCACACGGTGTGGGCCCCGGCCGCCACCAAGGGCCGTGCCGGCGTCGCCATCCTCTCCCGGACGGAACCGAGCCGCACGGTCGTCGGCTTCGAGTCGGCGGAATTCGACAAATCAGGCAGGTACGTCGAAATCGACCTTCCGGGCCTGACCGTGGCCAGCCTCTACCTCCCCTCCGGCGAGGTCGGCACCGAACGCCAGGACGAGAAGGAACGCTTCATGGCGGAATTCCTCGTCCACCTCGGCAAGCTCCGCACCCGCGCCGCCGCCGACGGCCGCGAGGTCGTGGTCTGCGGCGACTGGAACATCGCCCACCGCCCCGAGGACCTCAAGAACTGGAAGGCCAACCAGAAGTCCGCCGGCTTCCTCCCCGAGGAACGCGCCTGGCTCTCCCGCGTCTACGACGAGGCCGGCTACGTCGACGTCGTCCGCCACCTCCACCCCGACCGCACCGGCCCCTACTCCTGGTGGTCCTACCGAGGCCGCGCCTTCGACAACGACTCCGGCTGGCGCATCGACCTCCAGGTAGCCACCCCCACCCTCGCCGCCAAGGCCATCGAAGCCCACACCGAACGCGCCGCCACCCACGCGGAGCGCTGGTCCGACCACGCGCCGGTGACCGCCGTCTACGACCTGGAGCACTGACCGAATGCCAGGAAGCCGGGCTGCCGCTCGCATCCGTCGGCAGCCCGGCCATCAGCGCGATACGGCCCCGGGCTCCACGGACATCCGGCTCGGCGCCGACCGTCAGAGCACTTGGCCGGCCTGTTGCAGGCGACGCACTCGACGGCGCTTCCACGGCGTGATCTCCGCCGAGACGTCCAGGGTCCTCGAAGGAGCCGACGATCTCCCACTCCTTCGAGACCGCGTGCCGGGTCGCCGACTCCGCCTGCACCAGGTGCGAGACCTTGCCCTCGCCCCCGTGCGTGTCCGACACACGCGAACCCACCACCGCCCGAACCGGCACCAACGACGTCACCCTGCTTCACCCCAGGCCCTACGTCGAACGCGCAGCCTCCCACGCGCAGCGCTGGAGCGACCACGCACCGGTCACCGCCGAGTTCGACTTCGACCTTGACCAACCGTCAAGGTCCTATGAATCCCGCGTGCCGGAGATCGGCCCGCCGGCCGCACCTGGTGCGGGTGTCAGGGCGGGTCCGCGGCGGGGGCGGGGGCTCGGGGGGCGCGGAGCTGTACGGTGACGGCGGTCGTCAGGAAGACCGCGGCCACCAGGAGCAGGAAGGCGCGGGCGCCGACGGTGTCGAGGAGCAGGCCGCCGACGGACAGGCCGACCGGCAGGCCCGCCTGGGCGAGCAGCCGGTAGAGGCTGTTGATCCTGGCGTGCATCTCCTGCGGGATGATCGCCATCCGGTACGCGTAGAGGGTGGAGAAGTACGGCGGGGCGACCCACAGGGCCAGGGCCAGGCCCAGGACGGCGACCCACGGGGCCGGTGCGGCGGCGATGATCAGTTCACCGGCCGCCCAGCCCGCGCCGGCGAGGAGCATCACTCCGTAGGGCCCCAGACGGCGGTCGAGGATGCCGCTGCAGAAGCTGCCCAGGATGCCGCTGGCCGCGCCGAGCGCCAGCAGGAGGCCGGTGTGCGTGGAGTCGAGGTGGAACTCGGACTTCATGAGCGCCATGAAGCTCAGCCAGACCGTGCCGAGCGCGACGATGTTGACGAAGTTCGCCAGCGCGAGCCGGCGCAGCCGGCCGTCCCCCAGGAGGTGGCCGACGCCCGCGCGGATCGAGGCGCCCAGCGGGGTCCGGACGGCGGCGGGCGGGGGGCTCAGCGAGGTGCGGACGCAGAGAACGCCGAGGCCGGCGACGAGGTAGGTGAGGGCGTCGACGCCGAAGGCGTAGCCGGCGCCCTGCAGGGCGTGCGTCCCCAGGCCGACGAGGGCGCCGCCGAGCGCGGGGCCCAGGACCTCGGTGAGCGCGGTGGTGCCCTCCACCCAGCCGGTGGCCCTGGCGAGTTCGTGGGCGGGCAGGATCCGGGGGAAGACGGTGCTGTTGGCCACGTCGAAGAAGACGTAGACGACGCCGGAGCAGAACACCGTGGCGGCGATGGCGGGGATGCTGGTGCCGCCGGCGAGCAGGTAGCCCGCGAGCAGTCCGAACATCCCGGCGCGCAGGAAGTTGCCCCCCACCAGGACGACCCGCCGGTTCCACCGCTCCACCAGGGCGCCGGCCGGGATGGCCAGGAGTACGTAGGGCACCTGTTCGAGGGCGGTGATCAGACCGGCCGTACCGGCCGAGCCGGTGGCGTCGAGGACCAGGAGGGGGAGCACGAACTGGGAGATCTGCGTGCCGACGCGCGAGGTGACCTGGGCCCACCAGAGGACGACGAAGTCGCGTACCCGCCAGAGGTCGAGGGGTGGTGGTGGCGCGGCGGCCGGCCGGCCGCGGGTCTTCCCGAGGGACATCTGGTGGTCGCTTTCTGTGACGGTGCCGGGCCGGGCGCGGCCGCCCGGTCGGGCGGTCGGGCCCGGCCGGGCGGCGGTGGAGCGGTGGTGGAGCGGCGGTCAGGCGGCCGTGGCGCGCAGGGTCCAGGTCTGGGCGCGGGTGAGCCGGGCGAGTTCGGTCACGTCGAGGTCCGGCCGGTGCATCCAGCGCCGGACCCGGCGGGTGAAGTGCTCGGCCATCTCCTCGCCGACCTCGGGCAGCGGGGCCACGGCCGGCAGGACGACCCGCGCGGGCAACTCCCGGAGCGCCTCGGCACCCCCGGTCCCGGCGAGGTCGAGCAGACCGCGGTGGAGGGTCGCGGGCGCGACCGCGACGCCCCCGGGGCCCCGGACCGAGGCCGGCAGGGCGCCGGTGGCGGCCACCTCCCGGCAGAGCTCGGCGGCGAGGCCGAGCACGGTGTCCCGGTCGGCCTCGCACCGGCCCCCGGCGGGTATCCCCCCGGCCGGGCGCGCGACCGGCCCGTGGACCTCCCCGGGCGGACCGCCCGATCCGGGGTCCCGGCCGAGGACCGCTCCGCACATCGCGTGCAGCAGCTGGGCGGGCGAGGCGGTGCGCGAGGTGGTGCGGATGCCCGGTTCGGCCGCGGCCGCCCGCAGCTCCGCCGCGAACCAGTCGCCGCGCGGCGCGGGGGTGCGCAGCCGCTCTTCCACGAGGTCCCCGAACCCGACGATCTCGGCGCCGGGGCGGGCCCGGACGGCGTCGACCAGCCGCCCGAGGTTGTCCAGCATGGTCCGGGTCTCCTCGGCCGGTCGGGCGGCCGGCTCGGCGAGCGGCGCGCCGGGGGCGGGGTTGCGTCCGGCCGCGTAGTTCAAGCCGTCCCAGAACTCCCGGTTGACGAACATCGTCGGATGGCCGATGTACAGGTGGAGCACGCCGTCCGCGGACCGCGCCGCCCGGTCGACGAGTTCCGGGACCCGCGCGAGCAGCTCGGCGAACCGGGCCGGGTCGGGCAGGACGTCCTCGACCGGCCCGACGGCCTCGGAGCGGGCGAAGCAGAGCGCGCCCGCGTACCAGTGCGGATTGTGGCCGCCGCCGGTGCGGCTGAACGAGTGCAGGTGGGCGGGGATGTCCAGGGCGGCGAGCGCGGCCGGGAGCTGGGGGCCCCAGGACGTGCCGGGGCCCGCGAAGCCGCACAGCCGCCGGCCCGTCAGCTCGCGGACGAGCTCGGCGCCGGAGCGCTCCCTGGCGACGACCTCCGCCACGCCGTCCGCCCAGTCCCGGCGCTCCAGGTACTCGGCCACCGTCGGGTGGGTCGAGTGGTGGTTCGTGTGGTATCCGACGTCGTGGGCGCGCAGCGCCTCGAAGACGTCCGGCCGGCCCCGGCGCACCAGGGCGCGGGCCTTGTCGCCGGTGACGAAGAAGGCCGCCCGGGCGCCGCGTTCGCGCAGCAGGCCGGCCACCCGGACCACGGCGTCGTCGCTGCGCGCGGTGACCGGGTCCTCCACGTCGAAGGTCAGGAACACCCGGACGCTACGCGGCACGGTGGCCCTCCCGGCCCTCGGCGGGCTGCCACAGGCCGTGCATGCGCAGGACGGAGACGGCGTCGCGCACGCTCGAACGGCCCTGGGGGGACTCGATCTCCAGCGCGCAGCGCCCGGTGTACCCGCCGTCCGCCAGGACCGCGGCCAGCTCGCGCAGGGGCATCGCGGCGAGCGGGGTGTCCGGGCCGCCCTTGAGGTGCACCTGGCCCACCAGTGGCAGCAGGTCCCGCAGGTCGGTCAGCGGGTCGGCGCCCGCGTAGAGGCAGTTGCCGATGTCGAAGAACAGCCGCGCGCGGGGGTCGTCCACCGTCGCCACCAGCTCGGCGGCGTCGCGCGGGAGCGCCCCGCCGACGAACTCGGCCGCGATCAGCGTGCCGTGCTCCGCGGTGGCGGCCAGCACGTCGGCGAAGGCCTTGGCGTAGACCTCGGCGCGCGCCGGCTCCTCCGGCTTGACGCGGACCGGGACGAGCACCAGGTCGCAGCCGAGACCGGCCGCGAGCACGGCGGTGGCGGCGATCCGGCGCACCGCCTCCGGGCGGACCTGCTCGGGCAGGTCGGGCAGCCGGACGAACTCCGCGACGACGGCGGAGGCGATGGGCAGGCCGTGCCGGGCGGAGAGCTCGCGGAAGAGCTCCACCTGCTCGGCGGCTTCGGCGCTGTGCAGCGGGACTTCCGCGAAGTCGAGTCCCAGCCGCCGGAATTCGGCGAACTTCTGGTCCTGGGTGTAGGCGTCGGTGATGGTGTCGGTACCGGCTCCGAGCAGCACGTCGGTCTCCTCCTGTGCGTGCGGGTGCGCCGGCGCACCGGGTGCGTCGGCCGCGACGGGATCGGGAGTGGAGCGGGGCGGAACGGGGGTGGGACGGAGAGGGTGGGGCGGGGCGGGATCGGGGGCCGGGCGCCGCGCGGGCGGCCCCCGGCCGGGTGGTCGTCGGACGGAGCGGTCAGGACAGGCTCGGGACCTCGGCGCCGAGCAGTTCGTCGACCCGCACCGGCAGGCCGCTCTGCGCGGACTGCTGGTGGGCGAGGGTCGTGGCCAGGGTCCGGACCGCCTCCTCGTAGGGGGCCAGCACCAGTTCCGGGCGGCCGTCCCGGACGGCCCGGACGAACGCCCGGTCCTGGGCCGCCATCGAGTCGTCCGTGAACTCCCGCTCCTCGCGGCCCTCGGCGGTGACGACCTCCACGGTCCGCGACTCGCCCTCGTGGCCGAGCACGGACACCGTCAGGCCGTCGGCGATGATGTGGATGCCACGGGCGAACGCGGGGTTGCCGTGGCCCGACACCATGTTCGTCACGAGACTGCCCACCGCGCCGTTGGTATAGGTCAGGCTGGCCGCCGCGGTGTCGAAGATCTCCGACTCGGCGCGGGTCGCGATCCGCCGGCCGCCGGAGACGTAGACGGTGGAGATGTCGGAGACCAGCAGCCGCAGCAGGTCCACCTGGTGCGTGGCCATCTCCACCACCTGGCCGCCGGAGCGGTCCTGGTGGCGGTACCAGTCCCGGCCCGGCAGCTTGGTGAAGCGGTGGGCGAGCGTCATCGCGACGGTCCGGCCGTCCAGCCGGGACCGCACGTACGGGACGATGTCCGCGTAACGGCTCTGGTAGCCGGCCGCCCCGATCAGGCCGCGGTCGCGCAGCGCCCGGGAGATCGCGGTGGCCGTCCGGAGGTCCAGGGCCACCGGCTTCTCGACGAGGAAGGGCACCCCCGCCTCGATCGCGGCGAACTCCACCTCCCCGTGGACGAAGGGCGGCAGGCACAGGAACACCGCGTCCAGCCGCTCCTGCTGGAAGAACCGGAAGGGGTCGGTGTGCACCGGGAGCCCGGCGAACGCCGTCAGCACCCGCTCGGGGACCGCGCCGCGCAGCGCCTCCAGGACGCTGCGGCGGGTCGCCTCGGCGGCCTGCGGGGCGGTGTCGCAGAGCGCCACCACCTCGGCCTCCGGGTCGGCCAGCACCCGCTTGAGGTGCTGCTTGGCGATGTAGCCGACGCCGACGAATCCAATGCGAACTGCCACGGGGGGAACCTTTCGTTCGTGAGTCGGGTGGGTCGGACCGCGTTCGTGGTCGGGGGTTCGTGGTCGGGGGGTTCGGGGCCGGGCCGGATCCAGGTCCGGGCCGGGTCCCGGGCAGTGTCCGGAGCCGCGTTCGGAGCCGGGTCACAGCCCGGTGTCGCGCCAGTCCAGGAGCACGCCGATGGCGCCGCTGTCCGGTCCGGCGAGGAGCTTGTACGCGGACTGCGCGTCGGCCGCCGGGAAGGTGTGGGTGACCAGGTCGTCGACCTTCAGCCGCCCCTGGCCGACCAGCCGGAAGAACAGGTCGACGTTCTCCGCGAAGGTGCCGCGGACGTGCCGGACCCGCGGGGCCCGCGGGATGTCGCTGTCGTGCACCCCGATCAGCGACTGCGCCCGGCGGAGCACGGAGCCCCCCAGCGTCTGGCGGCCCGGCCACGCGGTGTCGCCGACCAGCACGAGGGTGCCGCCCTCCCTGGTCAGGGCGGACAGGCCGGCCAGCGCCTCGGGCGCGCCGGTCACGTCGTACGCGACGCCGACGCCCTCGCCGCCGGTGAGTTCCGCGATCGGCTCGACCGCGGCCGCCACCCCGCCGCCGACCACCGCGGTCGCGCCGTGCCGCCGCGCCGCGGCGAGCCGGGAGCCGCCCCGGGCCACGGCGTACAGCTCGGCCGCGCCCGCGACGGCCGCGTACTGCAGCACGAGCTGGCCCAGCGGCCCGAGGCCGGCCACCGCGACCGGTTCGCCGAACAGCGGGCCGGTCCTGCGCACGGCGTGCTGGGCGATGGCCGACAGCGCGAACCAGGCCGCCGTCCCGTCGGGAATCCCGTCCGGCACCGGATAGACCGACTGCTCCGAGACGACCGTGAGGCTCTGGTGCGAGCGGCGCAGCACGACGCGGTCGCCCGGCCGGCGGTCGGCGACGGTCGGGCCGACCTCCAGCACCTCGCCGACCGCGCTGTAGCCGGGGGCGAAGGGGTAGCGCACCCAGGCGGACCAGTGCGAGGGCTTCTCGAACTCCCCCAGGAAGCAGTTCCGTTCGGTGCCGGGGCTGACCAGCGTCGTCCGGGTGCGGACCAGCAGCTGGTCGTCCGAGAGCTCCGGCAGCACCTCGCGGCGCAGGTCCACGCGTCCGGGCTCGGTGATCAGTACGCGGGTGCTGTGCATCGTGCGATCAGTCCTTCCAGGGTTCGACGACGGGTACCAGGCATTCGGTGAGACGGGCCGTGCGCACCGCGTCGCCGATCCGGTCGAGCGGGATGCGGTGGGTGAGCAGCGGGTCGAGGTCGAGGACGCCGCGGGCCAGCAGGTCGGCGGCGGCCCGGAACACGCCGGGGCCGTAGTGGTAGCTGCCGATGTAGCGGATCCGGCGGTAGTGCAGGGCGTTGAGGTCGACCGGCAGGGTGGTGCCGGGCGGGCAGCCGCCGAAGCCGACCACCGTGCCGCCGGGCCGGACCAGGGCGAAGGCCTGCCGGTAGGTCTCGGCGCGGCCGACCGCCTCCACCACCACGTGCGGGCCCCGGCCGTCCGTCAGCGCCCGGACCCGCTGCGCCGTGCGGTCGTCGGCTTCGACCGCCCGCCCGGCGTCGGCGGCCCGGTCGACGTCGACGACGGTTGCGCCGGCCCGGCGCACCGCGGCGCGCCGGGCCGGGTGGTTGACGGTGCACAGGACGCGCTCGGCGCCGCGCAGCAGGGCGAGCCTCACCTGGATCAGCGCGACCGGGCCGCAGCCGATGACGAGGACGCTCTGCCCGGGGCCGATGCCGGCGGTGTCGGTCGCGTCCAGGACGCAGGCGACGATCTCGGTGAGCATCGCGGCACCGGCGGACACCCCCGTCGGCACCGGCACGACGTGGTCGGTGAGCGGCGGCCGCAGGCGGACGTACTCCGCGTGCGCCCCCGGCTCGACCCGGGCCCGGGCGGTGCACAGCGCCGCCGGTCCGTGGCGGCAGGTGTCGCAGCGTCCGCAGGGCGGGTGCGGGTCGACGGTGACGCTCTGGCCGAGTGTCAGGTGCCGCACGGCGGGGCCGAGCGCGGCGATCCGGCCGGCTACCAGGGTGCCGAGGACGGCGGGCGGCGTCATCCGGGGGTGGCCGACGGTGACGGCGCGCACCAGGGCGGCGCCGAACATCGCGGCGCGGACCCGGATCACCACGTCCTCGGGCCGCTCGACGCGGGGCACCGGGAGGTGTTCCAGGGTGAGCGGCCGGCCGGGGCCGTGCCAGACGGCCGCCCGCATCAGCGCGGGCAGCGCGGCGGGGGCCGGCGCGCCGGTGACCGCCGGCCCCGTCATGCCGGGCCGCCGTCCGCCGCGGGCGCGTCGTCCGGCGCCCGGCCGTCCTCCCCCGCCGGGAGCAGCCAGGCGTGGCGCGGATCGGTCCGGAAGCACAGGTGCCGTTCGGTCCCGGCGAGCGCCCACAGGTAGTAGAAGCGGTGCCCGGCGGCGGCCACGAAGCTGTGGAAGCCCTCCCGCACGGCGACGACGTCGCCGTCCTGCACCACGGTGGCCCGGCGGTCCGCCGCCACCGAGGGGTAGTGGACGAGCAGTCCGAAGCCCGAGGGCGGGGACACCCGCACGTGGAAGGCCTCCTGCTGGTGGCTCTCGAACGGCGGGTCGTGCCGGTCGTGCTTGTGCGGCGGGTAGCTGGACCACACGCCCTCCGCGCTGAACGTCTCCCCCACCAGCAGGCCGTCCGCCGGCCGGTCCGGTCCGACGATGTCGTGCACCTCGCGCGCCCACACCCCGGTGCCGCGCCGCTCGGCGCGCACCCCATCCGGTGTGACGAGGTAGGGCTCGCGGGGGGTGCCGGCGGGCGCCGTGGCGACGGCGTAGCGGACACCGGCGGGACCGGCGGTGATCCGCCAGCGCCGGCCGGCCGGCGCGTAGAACGCGGTGGCCCGGCCGTCGAAGACGTCCGCGCGGGCGCCCAGCCCCGGCCAGTGCGGGCCGGGCCCGTCGAAGTCGACGTCGCAGCGGCCCCCGAGGAGCACCACGACGGCCTCCGCGCCGTCCTGGTGCTGCTGCGCGAAGTCGCCCGGGGCGAGTTCCCCGATCCGCAGCCCGACCGGGAGCCCGACCGGTGGCTCCCGGTGCCCGGACGCGGGCCCGGCGAGGGGTGTGCCGTCCATTCAGACGCTCCTTCCCGCGGTGGCCTCCGGGAGCACGAGCCCGGGGAGGAGACCGTCGATCGCGACCGGGCCGCCGTGGGCGGCCGATCGCGTCACCGCCTCCCCCACCGCCACGGCGTACGCGCCGTCGACGGCCGTCGCGGCCGGACCCCGCGCCCCGTACGGCCCCGGCGACGGGGGCGCGCCGCCGTCCGGCAACTCGCCGTCCAGCAGGGCGCCGTCCAGCAGGGCGGCGAGCATCCGGGCGTCCGCGCCGGAGTGCGTGCCGCTCTCCCGGGGGACGGTGATGCGCCGCGGCGGCCCGTCCACCGGGCTCAGGCGCACCGTGTACCGGTCCGCGGGCCGCGCACCGCCCGCCGCCACCACCTCGTAGCGGGCCGCGAGTTCGCCGTCGGTGCCCTGCACCGTGAGGGTGTAGCCCTCCCAGGGCGAGCGGGCCGACAGCGAGTAGTGGGCGATCGCCCCTCCCCGGTAGCGGATCACCGCGGAGACGGTGTCCGCGATGTCGGCGTCCGCCGGCACCCGCCGCTCGTCGTCCCCGCGGTCCGGCCCGGGGTGGTAGTGCAGGCGGCCCGTCCAGCCCGTGACCTCCTGCGGCCGGTCGGCCAGCCACCAGTTGAGCAGGTCGAAGTGGTGGCAGCTCTTGGTGATCTGCAGGCCACCGGACGCCGCGGCCCGCCGGTGCCACCGCAGGAAGTAGCTGCGCCCGTGGTCGGGCCGCAGCCGGTAGGAGAGGTGGGCCCGGGTGGGCGTGCCGATCCGGCCCTCCGCCAGCAGGTCCCGGATGGTGCGGTGGAGGTTGAGGTAGCGCATGTTGTGCGCGACCCGCACGGTGGCGCGGGAGCGCTGCTCGGCCGCGACGACGCTCGCGGCCGAGCGCGCCGTCAGGGCCATCGGCTTCTCGGTCAGGACGTGCACCCCCGCGTCGAGGGCCGCGGCGATCTGGCCGGCGTGCGCGCAGTCCGGCGACGTGACGATCAGGACCTCGGGGCGCAGGTCGTCGAGCATCGGGCGGACGTCACCGGTCGGGTAGACCGGGACGGACCAGCGCTCGGCCACCTCCGCGAGCCGACGCGGATCGCTGTCGGCCACGCCGACCAGCGACCGGCCCGGCGAGGGGTGCGCGAACAGCGGCAGGTACGTCTTCCAGGCCCGGGTGCCCGCCCCGACCAGGGCGTAGCGGGTGCTGGGCGGTTCAGCCATGGCTGGGAACCTCCTTGGGTCGGTGGGGTTCGGGTGCCCGGTCGCGCAGCCAGCGACCGGCGCGGGCGACCCGGCGCACCCGCAGGTCCCGGTCCAGCACGACCACGTCCGCGGCCAGCCCCGGCACCAGCGCGCCGGTCCGGTCGGCCAGGCCGAGTACCCGGGCCGGTGTGGTGGCGGCCATCCGGACGGCCTCGACGAGCGGGACGTGGGCCTGCTGGACGGTGAAGCGCAGGACGTCGGCGAGGTGGCTGGTGCTGCCGCAGAACGACGCGCCGTCGTGGCCGAGCGCGACGCCGTCGGCGACGACGCCCCGGACCGCGCCCATGGCGAAGCCGCTGCCCGGGGCGAGCCCGGTGCCGGCCGAGGCGTCGGAGACGAGGCAGAGCCGGTCCGGGCCCAGGCAGCGGTGGGCGATCCGGACGAGTTCGGCGGGCAGGTGCCGGCCGTCGGCGATGAGCTCGGCGGTCAGCCCCTCCGACGCCAGGACGGTCTCCAGCAGGCCGGTGACCCGCCACGGGCCGTCCTTGGCGAGCGTCGACTGCCCGCTCCACAGGTGCGCGACGTGCCGCAGTCCGGCCGTGCGCGCCGCCGTCAGCTCCCGGCCGGTGGCGCCGCTGTGCCCGGCCGAGACGACCACGCCGCGGTCGGTGAGCGCCCCGATCAGCGCCGCCGATCCCGGCAGCTCGGGGGCCAGGGTGACCATCCGGACGAAGTCCGCCTCGGCGAGCAGCCACGGCCACGGCAGCTGCGCGGGTGTGCGCAGCGCGTCGGGCGGGTGCGCTCCCCCGAACCGCGGGTCGAGGTAGGGGCCTTCGAGGTGGGTGCCGAGCAGGCCGGAGCCGGCGGGCAGGCGGCGGCCGGCGCGCAGGGCGGCCCGAAGCGCCGGCGGCCGGTCGGTCGCCAGGGTGGCCAGCAGGCCGGTGGTGCCCGCGGCGGCGTGCGCGTCCAGGACGGTGCGCCAGGCGTCCGGGTCGGGCTCGTTGAACGTCCGGCCGAGGGCGCCGTGCACGTGGACGTCGATCAGTCCGGGCAGCACGTAGTCCCCGTCGAGGTCGACGCTCCGGTAGCCGGCCGGCGGCCGGCGGGCGGGGCCGGCGTACTCGACGGTTCCGTCCCGCAGCAGCAGGCACTCCCCCGCGCCCAGCCGGTGGGGGTGCACCACGGTGGCGTTGACGAGGGCGAGGCGCTGTTCGTGGCTCATCGCGCGGCCACCCGCCGGTAGACCCGCAGGTGGCGCTCCACGAACCGGTCCGGGTCGAAGCGGCCGGAGCGTTCGAGGCTGGCCTTCGCCAGGTCGCGGCGGCGCGCCGGGTCCTCGGCGAGCAGGCGCAGGGCCGCGGCCAGGTCGGCGGGCGAGTCCGGCGGAAAGTAGAGGGCCGCGTCGCCCGCGGTCTCGCGGTGCGGCGGGATGTCGGAGAGGAGCATCGGCAGGCCGGCCGCCAGGCCCTCCAGGATCGAGATGGGCATGCCCTCGAAGCGGCTGGCGGAGACGAACGCCCCGGACGACCCGAGGAGCGGCAGCACCAGGTCGCGGCGCCACACCTGCCCGTACCAGTCGACGGCGTCGGCGATGCCCGACTCCCGGGCCTGCTGGAACAGCTCGGCCATCTGCGGGCCGTCGCCGATGACCCGCAGGCGTACGTCGGTGCCCGCGCGGCGGGCCCGCGCCACTCCGGCGAGCACCGCCGCCTGGTTCTTGTGCGGGTGGAGTCCGGCGAGGCTGACCACGGTGAGGTCGGCTCCCGCGGCCGGCGGCTCGGCCCCGGGCCGGTCCAGCCGGATGGCGTTGGGCACCACCTCGACCCGCTCCGCCGGCAGGCCGACCTGGGTGGCGCAGAACTCCCGGACCGCCTCCGAGACCGCGAGCACCTGGTCGGCACGGGTGTTGACGTAGCGGTCGACGCGGTTGCGCAGCCAGGTCCGCTTGTGGGTGTAGACGCTGTGGTACGTCACCACGGTCGGGCGGCCGCGCAGCGCGAGCCGTACCAGGGGGTGGATCCGGCCGTCCCCGAAGTGGACGTGGACCACGTGGTCCCGGGTCAGCCGTGCCACCCCGGCGAGGCGGCGGCGCGCCGGCCCGGCGAGCGAGACGACCTCGACCCTGGGGTCGAGCTCGGTCATCAGCGCGTTGCGCCGGGCGACCGCGAGCGCGACCACGCGGACGGGGACGCCGCGGGCCACCAGGTCGTTGGCGAGGGCGGTCACCACGCGTTCCAGCCCACCCACGGTGAAGTAGCGGACCAGGAGGCAGACCCGCAGGCCGTCGGGGACGCCGTCGGCGGGCGGTTCGCCGGCGGGCTCGGTCACGGGGGCGGTGGCGGGCTCGGTGGCGGGCTCGGTGGGGGTGGCGGGCTCGGTGGGGGTGGCGGGCTCGGTGGGGGTGGCGGGCTCGGTGGCGCTCATGAGGCACCGCCGAACAGCAGCTCCGGGTAGCGGCGGGCGCCGCCGAGCAGGTGCCCGGCCTTGGGGGCGAGCGGTTCCCGCAGCGCCTCGGCCAGGACGGGCCCGGCGTCTCCGGCGAGGACCTCGGCGAGCCCGCAGGCGCGGACCAGGCCGCGGTCGGCGAGCAGTCCGGCGTGGATCCGCTGTTCCGGTTCCCTGAGCTGCCGGGGGATCACCACGGCGTTGCAGCCGACCGCGAGCACCTCGCTGAGCATGTTCGCCCCGGCGGCACCGACGAACAGGTCGGCGGCGGCCATCCAGGTGGTCATCGCCGGTTCGTAGCCGACGATCTCCAGCCACGGGAGGTCGGCCGCGCGGGCCCGCAGCGCGGCGGCGTCGGCCGCCTCCAGGTACGGTCCGGTCACCAGCCGGACCCGGTCGAACTCCGGCCGCAGCGCGGTGAAGGCGTCGATCAACGCCGTCCAGAGTCCGATCGCGCCCTGACCCCCGCCCATGCTGGCGACGACCAGGCGCTCGGCGTCCTCGACACCGAGTTCCGCCCGCGCGGTGTCGCGTCCCGCCTGAAACTCGTCGACCAGGTAGCCGGTGTAGTGGATCCGCTCGCGCAGCCGGCGCGGCACCCGGTAGTGGTCCTCCAGGCGGAACACCTCGGGGTGGGTGTGCACGTGGATCGCGTCGAAGTGCCGGTCGATCCACTGGGCGCTGTCCGGGCCGAAGTACTCGCGGTCGGTCTTCTCGGCGTCGAAGAGCACGCCCCGCAGGGTCAGCACCCGGCGCCCGCCGTCGCCGCGGGTCGCGGTCAGCGCCGGGACGAGTTCGTCCTCGGCGCCCTTGGGCAGGTGGTTCACCAGCAGGACGTCGGGGGCGTAGTGGCGCAGGTAGACCTCGGCGAGTTCGGCGCGCAGCCGGAAGAGCGGCCCGGCGGCCAGCCCGGAGCGGCCGGAGGTCTGCCACCCGGCCGGGTCGTCGTAGTTGGTGAACGCGGGCAGTTTGACCACGTCCATGGCGGCCGGCAGCAGGTCGAGCCCGCGGTAGGCGCCGGTGAGTCCGGTGACGGACAGCGGGCGGCCACCGCCGAGCAGGCCGTGGGCGACCTTGGCGCTCTCCGCGGTGTGGCCGAGGCTCCGGCCGTTGTGCCAGTACATCGCGATCCGCATGGTCTGCCTCCTCGAATGCGTGGGAGTGCGAGCGGCCCCGGCGGCCCCGGCGGTGCGCGGCGCCGGCCCGGCGCCGGCGGCCGGAAGGGGCCGGGGCCGGCGGGGCAGGGGCGAGTCGCCGGGGGCGGGACGGGAGCGGGAAGGGGGCGCTCGGGCCCCCCGAGGGGCACCCGAGCGCGGCGCGGGCTACAGGACGGCGACGTTGCGCTCGTCGAGCCGGCCCCTGGTGTCGAAGAGCGCGGGGGTCCGGGAGGCGTCCAGGTGTTCGAGGTAGTGCGCGTGCCACTGCAGGACGATCGTGAGGTCGGCCGCGCCCATCGCACGGTCGAGGTCCTCGGCGCGGGCCACCTCCGCGCCGTCGACGGTCCAGGAGCCGATGTACGGGTCGTGGTAGGCGACGTCGGCGCCCCGCTCGCGCAGATGGCGGACGACGTCGTCGGCGGGCGACTCGCGCTGGTCGGCGACGTCGGCCTTGTAGGTGACGCCCAGGAGCAGGATCCGGGCGCCGGGGAGCCCGCCGCCGCCCTTGGCGAGCAGTTGTCCGGCGCGCCCGACCACGTACTGCGGCATGCCGTCGTTGATCTCCTGGGCCACGTCGATCAGTTGCGAGCGGCCGCCGAGCGCGCGGACCTGGAAGGAGAGGTAGCGGGGGTCGATCGGGATGCAGTGGCCGCCCACCCCGGGGCCCGGCTGGAAGGCCGCGAACCCGAACGGTTTGGTCCCGGCGCACTCGATGGCGTTCCACAGGTCGACGCCCAGCTCATGGGCGATCATGGCCATCTCGTTGACCAGGGCGATGTTGACCTGCCGGTAGGTGTTCTCCAGGATCTTGGCCATCTCGGCCTCCCTGGTGCTCTTCGCCGCGACCACCTTCATCACGAACCGGCTGTAGAACCCGATCGCCCGCTCCGTGCAGCCCGGCGTGCAACCCCCGACCACCTTCGGGGTGTTGTGCACGCCGTGCTCGGTGTTGCCCGGGTCGATGCGCTCGGGCGAGAACGCCAGCGCGAAGTCGTCGCCGACCCGCAGCCCGGACTCCTCGAGGATCGGGCGGACGATGTCGTCGGTGGTGCCCGGGAAGGTGGTGGACTCCAGGACCACCAGCATGCCCCGGCGCAGCTGCCGGGCGACCATCCGGCCGGCCCGGACCACGCTGGACAGGTCCGGCAGGCCGTCCCGGTCGAGCGGCGTCGGCACGCAGACCACGACGACCCTCGGTGCGCCGAAGCCGCGTTCGTCGCAGGTGGCGGTGAAGCCCGTGGCGCGCATCGCCCGCACGTCCTCGTCGCTCACCCCGTCGACGTGCGAGGTGCCGCCGTTCAGCCGCGCGACCACCCGCGGGTCGGCGTCGAAGCCCCGTACCCGCAGCCCGGCCTGGGACGCCTCCCGGGCCAGCGGGAGCCCGACGTAGCCGAGGCCGACGACGAGCAGGTCCACCGGGTCATGCATGGCGCGGCCCTCCGTGCACCGTGGCGGCCAGCTCGCGGACGGCGTCGGCGGGCTTGCCGCCGGCCCAGGCCCGGCGTCCGACGGCCGCGCCGCCGATGCCCAGCCGGATCGCCCGGTCGAGGACGTCGGACAGCTCGGTCCCCGCGTCCGGCGCGCCGCCGGCCAGCACGATCGGAACGGAGGTGCTCTCGACGCACTGGCGGACGATGTCCGGGTCGTCGGGCAGCGCCGTCTTGACGAAGTCCCCGCCGATCTCCTCGGCGATCCGGCAGGCGTGGGCGTAGGCGCCGGAGCCGAGCCGCCGGACCGCCTCCGGCCGGGTGTACACGGTGACGAGCACGGGCAGCCCGAGGTCGTGGGCCCGCTCGGCCAGCACCGCGATGACCCGGGCGTTCTCCAGGTCCCCGGACGAGCCGAACTTGAACTCCCCGCAGACGGCGTCGGCCGCGTGGGCGGCGGCGTACTCGACGGTGTTGAGCTGGACGTGGTCCACGCCGTCGGCCAGCCGGCCGGTCAGCGCCATGATGACACCGAGCCGTTCGGCGCCGGCCACCGCGAGGCAGTGGGTCAGGCCGGGGCGGAGCATCACGGCGTCCGCGCCGCCCTGGACGGCGGCCTCGACGATGGCGGCGGGGTCCTCCAGGCCGCCGGCCGGGCCCAGGGTGATGGCGTGGTCGAGCGGGATCACCAGGGTCCTCCCGGTGACCGGGGAGAACAGGCGGCGGCGTCTGATCCGGAATCCGTCGAAGGGAAGGTCACGTCGGGCGGTCAGCGGGGTCGGGGACAAGGTCTCACAACTCCTTCCGTGATCTGCCGGTCGAGCGTCAGGGCAGCAGTTCCAGGTGCCCCGCGTATTCGCCGGTCTCCAGGTATGTCCGCATGAGGCCGAGAATTCCCCGGGCGCGCTGCGGCCCCCAGCCGAGCACCGCGGCGTTCTCCGACCCGAGGACGAAGTTCAGGATGATCAGATCGCGCATCACCAGGAATTCGTCGAACTGCGCCGCTCCGGCGGGGAGGGCGCGGACGGACCGGTAGCCCGCCAGGTAGCGTTCGGCGAAGTCCTCGTACGCGGGCCGGTCGTCCGCGCAGGTGCGCAGGACGGACGACAGCACCGTGGCCACGTCGAGCATGGGGAAGCCCCAGCCGCAGTCGTCGAAGTCGATGACGGCCGTGGAGCCGTCGTCGGTCTCCAGGAGGTTGCCCCGGTGGAGGTCCGCGTGGATCACGCCCCAGTCGGCGGATCCGGGCTCCGGCAGCCGGGCGCCCACGGCCGCCGACACCTCCTGGAGGACCCGGTGCTCGTCCTCCGTCAGGCGGCCCCGCGCCGTCGCGCCGTCGAGCGCGGCTCCCTCGGTGAAGACCTCGCGGTGTCCCCAGGCCGGTCGGACGAAGCCCTCCGGCGGCCGGAACCCGGCGGCGTGCTCGTGAAGCCGGGCGGTGACCGCGCCGATGTCCCCGGCCGCGCCGGGGCGCGAGTACGGCGGCGACGCCCGCCCGGGGATCCACTCGAAGACCACCGCCGTCACCGGCTCGGGGCAGCCCGCCAGTTCCAGGCCGACGACCTTGTCGCCGGCCGGGGTCGCGACGGGCACCGGCACCGTGACCGCCTTCTCCGCGAGGAGCGCCTCCATCCAGTCGAGTTCGGAGCGCTGCTCCGCCGCGCTCCGCCCGTCGCGCACCGAGATGCGGAGCGTGTACAGGGTGCTCTCCGGGTGCCCGTGCCGGCGTCCGGCGAGCCGGTACACCGCGTTGTCCTCGTACTGCACGAGGCGCAGATCGTCGCAGCGGATGCCGTGGACCTCCGCCACGCGGGCGGCCAGCGCCCGAAGTCGGGCCCGCTGGGTGGAGCGTGACAGTTCGTAGAAGGATCGCGCCATGGGAATTCCTCGATTCGGCGGCCGGAAGCGGTTCCGATCCTCGTCGAGGGGAGTCCTCGTCGAGGGCACGGGGCGATCCGGCGCGACCGAACAGTGGTCGGGGCCGGGAAGGGGGACGACCGAGGGCGCCCGGTCTTCGCGGGGCGGGAATCTCGGGGGGGGGGGGGAGGTGGAGGGACGGGCTCGGAGCGGGCCGGCACGGTCCGGGCGACACGGTGCGTGGCGCCCGGGTCACCGGGTGTATCGGACCGAGTGCCTCATCTCACCACAGCTGCGCATCGGTTGCAGCTGCGATCGGGAGGCGAGAGTGAATTCCGGCCAGCCCTCCGGCGGCGAGGCGGCCGGGTCCGCCGCACGCGAAGCGTCGCGACCGGGCGGTATCCACCGGCGCCCACCAGGGACGAAGGGAGCCACCGGGGCCGGCACCCGTCGCGGCAGCCCGTCGGCACCGGCCAAAAGCGGCCGCGGCCGGAGCTCGGGGCCCGGGCGCCGCAGGCCGCGACGGGTGCGAGCGGCCCCGGCGCGAGCGCCCCTCGCCCCCGCGACACGCCCGGGCCCGGACCGCCGGACGGCCCGCGATCGACGGGCGGACACCCTCGGACGCGGAGCAAACGGTTCGACATGCACACGATGACCGTGCGTCACCGAACGACCGAACGGTGGACGGGGGCACCCCGCCATGCGGACGGCCGTTCGGACGGAACGCCGCCGCGAGGTGGTTCGGGTATGGCCGGTTTCCTCGCTCCCGGCCGGGCCACCATCAAATCTCCTCAACTTCCTTGTACCGCACGGTAGATGAGCCGAGCAAGGCACCTCGGACCGTTCGACGCGCCCCGAGGGCCCGAACCGCTCATCATCGCCTCTCCTTCACGTGGCCGAAGCCACCGGGGCTCGACTCGCGCGGCAGCCCGCCCCCCCCCGGAGACACTGGTCCGTCCCGCCGGCGGCCGGCACCAGCTCGGGGACGTCGGACGAGTAGACCTTGCCCTCCAGGACGGCCACACGGAGGAGCACGCCCCGAACAGACCGGAGTACCTCAACCCGGACGGCCCGTAGGAGACGCCGAACACCGGGGCGCGGAACGTCAGCACCACGCCCGGGACGCCGAGGATCAGGTACTCGACCTTCACACGGTCCCGTTTCGTCACCAGGCCCGCCGCCATCGCCAGAGCGGTCAGCAGGCATACGCCCCCCAGCACGAAGCAGGTGAGCGACCAGGCCGTGCGCCTCTTCCGCGTCCGCATGTCGGCACCCCTTTCCGCGGGCGGAGGCGGGCGAGCATACGAACGGTGGCCGCGCAGGCAGCCCCCCGCGCCTACAGGTCCCAGCGGACGACGTCCGGTCCGCCGTGGAGATACGGCTGTTGTGCCGACCGGTGAAGGCGAGCATCGCGGCGGCGGCGCGATGGTCGGCGGCCCCCCTGGGGAAGCAGGCACGCGGCCCGCTCAACGAAGGGTCCCGATGGGCGCCGGTGCCCCGACCCGCCACCTGCTCCGCTTGCCCGCCGCGGACGTAACTGGCACGATCGCCGCCCGCGTCCGCAGCCAGCACCCCACCGCCGGCGCCCTGCGCATCAGCCTCGAACGACCCCGCCTCCGAGGGCGCCGGCCCGCCCGCCTGCGGCCACCAGCGCGGCGATCAGCTGGTGCAGGTGCTGTTCCGTGTGTGCCGTGGCTGCCATCCTGCCCTGTACTTGTACCGATTCCCGGGACAACTTCCCCAAACCCCCACGCGCGGTTCCTGCGGCAGAGCCTACGATCCCGGTGTGACTGAACCCTCGGACTACGAGCTCGAAGCATGGCGTGACATCCAGCGTTTCAAGGGCCGCCCACTGTCACGGCGGATGGGCGAGGCCGGTGAGCAACTGGCCGTCGGCGCGGCGAAGCTCGGCAGGCGCGCGGTCAAGCGACTGGAGAACCACCCACGGGCCCTCTCCGCAGTGACGCGCGGACAGGAGATCGTCGCCAAGGGCGCCAAGAAGGCGGGTGCCGCCGCGCGCGGTGCCACCGACGCGCTGCCCGACTGGAGCGGCACGGTCGTTCAATCCACCCGGCAGACTGTGGGGCGGCTGTCGCGAGCTGGGCTCACCCCCGCACGAGTGGTGAAGCACCACCAGAAGCGTGGCCACGCCGTGACGTCGCTGGCCGACATTCGCCGACTCGACCTGGAACAGATCGACGCGGCCCGGGGACGCGCGGCCAGTTGGTACTACCCGGCCGCCGCGGCACTGTCGGGAGCGACGGCGGGGCTGGTGATCTCGGGTGGGGAGCTGGTCGTCGCCGCCTCTGCGGGGGCTGCGGCAGCGCCCTCGGGAGGCGTGATCGTGGGAGCCCTCGCGGGCGACGCCGCGATCGTCCTCGGACTGGCATCCCGAGTGGTCGGCCATGTGTCGCTGTTCTACGGCTACGACCCCGAATCGCCGGCCGAGAAGCTGTTCGTGATGTCCGTGGTCAACGCCGGTACAGCGGTGTCGGCCTCCGCCAAGACCGCCGCGATGGGCGACATATCCCGGCTCACCCAGGCACTCGTGCGCGGGAAGGCGTGGGACGTCCTGAGCGAATCCGTGGTCACCAGGGTCTCCGTTCAGTTCGCCAGAGCATTCGGCATACGCCTCACCAAGAAGGGCCTCGGCAAGGTCGTTCCCGGAGTCGGGATCCTCGTGGGCAGCACCCTCAACTGGTCCATGCTGGAGCAGATCGTCGACACCGCCGACATGGCCTACCGGCGCCGGTTCCTCATCGAGAAGTACCCACGCCTCAGCGACGAGGAAGCGACCGGTTCGTTCCTCGACGTCGACGAGGACGGTGCGGACTCCGTCGGCGAGCCGATCAGCGTCCTCGCCGTACTCTCCAAGGCAGGCGGACCCGACCTTCCCTGATCTACCAGGTGGGCCTGCTGCGCTGCTCGAACGGGCTCCCCACGCTGAACTGGCCCTGCTCTGCGGCCTGGACGGCGACGCCGCCGAGGCCCGGCGCTTCCTGGGCGCAGCACCGACGGGGACGGCGTGGGCCACAGCACTGGCTTCTGCCGCCCACGCCCTGGCCGGGGCGCCCGCAGTCCTGTCCGTCGCCCCTGCTGGTCCCCAGTCTCTGAACCCCCTGAGTGAACTGGTCGCCGCACACATCGGCGACCCGCAGGAGCACCTGACACGTCTCCCATGTCGGTGACCACGTCAGACGCTCGCGGTCGGCACGCGGCGCGCAGAAAGTTTGAACTCGGGACCTCGGAGCCGCCGAGAACGGTGCCATACGCGGCATCGCCGAGCCCACAGCCGCGATTCGGCGGCCGTTCCGGCCCACTGGGTCGACCGGCTTCGGACAGGCGCCCACGCGACCGTGCACACCTTCGGCAAACATCGCCTGACCTGGTGTTTTCCCAGGATTCACCTAGGCTGGGGAGTTCTGCGGGACACCTCCGAAGGGGACATCATGAGCGAGGGCACCAACGCGTACGACGCCGGCCATGTCCAGGCGCTGGAGGGGTGGGAAGCCGTTCGGAAGCGGCCCGGGATGTACATCGGCTCGACCGGTGAGCGCGGCCTTCGACAGATGGTGTTCGAGGTCGCCGACAGGGCGGTGAACGAGGTCCTGGCCGGCCGTGCCGACTGCGTCGACGTCACTCTCATGGCTGACGGCGGAGTGTGCGTCGCCGACGACGGACCGGGCGTCCGCGTCGACCAGGCGGAGCGCGCAGACGGTCCCGGCCTCGAAACGCTGCTGACACGCATGCAGTTCAAGGCGGGATCCGGTGACCGCCGCGAGGTGACGCTCGGCTTCTGCGGCGTGGGGCCATACGTCGTCAATGCCCTGTCGAGCCGTCTCACAGCCGATGTGCAGCGCGAGGGAGTCCGCTGGGTCCAGGAGTATGCGCGCGGCGTCGCGGTCACACCGCTCACCGAGGCGGGGCCGACGACCGGAAGCGGGACCACCATCACCTTCTGGCCCGACGCCGACATCTTCACTGCTTCAGAGTTCTCATTCGAGGCTCTGGCGGAGCGCTTCAGGGAACTCGCTTTCCTGAACCGGGGCTTGGAGATCTCGCTGACCGACCGGCGCCGCCCGCCCGAGCCCCCCTCGGTGCGGTTCCGGTTCCCGGGCGGGGCCCGGGACTTCGTCGCCTTCCTCGACGGACAGGCGGCGACCCCCGGCGACCTGGACATCATCGGCTTCGAGCACGAGGACGCGCAGATGGCGGGAACAGTAGAAGTGGCCCTGAGGTGGCGCGACACCGGCGAAGAGCGCGTCCAGAGCTTTGCCAACAGCCGGCCCACCGGCGGCGGCACGCACGAACGCGGCTTCCGCGACGGGGTGGCAGCGGCAGTCAACACGTATGCCCGGAAGCGCCGACTGCTGGCGGTGACGGACCCCGATCTCGATGCCGACCGGATCGGCGCCGGTCTGACGGCCGTGGTGTCAGTGAAACTGGACGATCCCGAGTTCCATGGAGCCATCCGGGACGTGCTGGGCCATGCCGTCGTGCGCGCCCGCGTGGAACACGCCGTACGGGAACACCTCGGCGGATGGCTGGAGGACCGTCCGGAGCAGGCTGCCGCCATCATCGACCGGATTGTCCACGGCGCCCTCGGGCACTGACCGGCAAGAAAGCAACACGCGCAAGCCGGCTGGAGAACGCCGCACGTCGACGGCGACCGGATGCCCCGCCGACCCGCGACCGACCATCGGGGAGACCGACCGCCCACCAAGCAGCACGCCCGCGGGCCGGCGCGGTTCACACCTGGTCGCAGCACGGTGGGTGCGTGCCGCTCCACACGGACCACGGGTGCCGCATCACCGCCGTCGTCCCCGGGTCCGGCCGGCCTCCGGTTGGCGCGGCGCGGCCTCGCGTCGTCCCGAGGGTCCGCCTCGGAGGGCAGCCGGGGCCTGGCGCCGGGTCGGGCGCGGGACGCCGCGTCATCGCGACTCGGGAACTGCCGGGGTCGGCCGTTAGCCCGGCCAGGCAGTGGTGTTCCCCCACCCGAGTAGCCGGGCGTCCACCTGAGGGCGGGGCGCGGTGGTTCGGGTACGGATCGGGCCGGCGTGGAGGAACAGCCCCCGCCGAGGAACGCGAGACCACCGAACCCCAGGAGCCGATATGGCCCGCATGAAGCCCCTCGTCCTGACCGCCGTCGCCGTCTTCGGCGTCCTGACCGCGAGCACCGCGGCCGCTGCCGATGACCGGCCCGCCGACAAGCCCGCCTCCGTCAAGCCTGTCGTCGTCCCCAAGGGCCAGGCCGCCGCCGACTCCTCGCTGCTGGCCGCGCACGACCAGGTCGTCGGCGACTGGGTCGACGTGGAGCCGGGCCAGAACGGGATCGCCGTCGTGGCCTGTCCGGCCGGCGAGGTGCCCACCGGCGGTGGCGGCCAGACCAGCGCCTTCGCGATCTTCTTCACCGACTCCTACCCGAGCGGCGAGTTCTGGGTCGTGCGCGGCACCAACACCGGCGGCGGCACCGAGTCCATCCGGGCGACCGCCGTCTGCACCACCCCCTGACCCGGAGCTGAACGGCCCGGGCCCCGCTCGGCCCGGGCCCACCGTCACGTCCGGGGGGGGGGGGGGGCGGCGCCCCCCCGCCCCCCCCCGCCCCGGCGGCGCGCAGGGGGTGGACATTGCCCTGGACAAGAAGGCCCTGGTGCTGGCGGCGCGCTC